>CAILQK010000287.1 GCA_903836265.1 uncultured Bacteroidota bacterium
GAAATGATTGTGGATTGATTATTTTATGAAGCTTTATACAGAAAAAGGGCCGCTCCGGATAACCGGGGCGGCCCTTTTGGTATGATTGCGAAACGACAATTAATCGTAGCGGCGCTTTGGTGCCTTGGCACCCTTCACCTTGAACTGGTTGCCATCGCGGTCGCCGTTGCCTGTTACAGAACCCTTGCGTACCATGGCGCAGCGGAAGCCAACCGTTTTGTGCGCTTTGGTTTCCAGCAGCTGGCGGCGGGCGCCCGGAGAGAGCCAGAAGGCGCGGTCGGCCCATGAGCCGCCCTTGATAACGCGGGAGCTGTCGCTGATCAGCGTGCTCTTTCCGTAGAAGTACTCTACCTGCGACTCCTTGTCGCCGTCGAGGAAGTCATATACTTCAGGACGCTTGTAGTTATCGCGCAGTGCGGTGGCCGTTGTGTCCATCAGTTCATAGATCAGGTGACCGAGGCTGTCTTTCATGACAGGAGCGCCTGTTTCGGGGTCAAGTTTCTTGGTAGTGAACTTGTTACCGCGATAAGGGTTCAGGTCGTGCTGCTGGTTGTCCACGAGGTCCATGGAGGTCATCGGGCGATACAGATCAGCAGTCCACTCGCTGACGTTACCTGCCATGTTGTACAGACCGTAATCGTTGGGCAGACCGGAGTGTACGTCGGCAGTGTAGAACGCCTTGTCGTTCAGGGCGCCGGCCATACCACCGTAGTCACCACCGCTGCGCTTGAAGTTGGCGAGGATCTTGCCCTGGTATTTGTTGCGCTTCTGGAAGCGGACTGTATTTCCATCCCATGGATAGATACGACGGTCGGTGATCAGCTCGTCTTTTGATGCGGACTGATTGCCGAGCAGGCCGAGTGCCGCGAACTCCCATTCAGCTTCTGTCGGGAGGCGGTAGGAGGGCAGCATGATACCGTCTTCGAGGCGTACGCCGCGTTCTCCGCCGGTTTTGACATCGGTGAGTTTTTTGCGGTAGGTAGGTTCGTACTGGCCTACGAGGTAAGCCTCTGTATCGAAGCTGTTCTCGTTTTTCTGGTCGGTAGTAGGCTCGATGATACCGCGCTTGACGAGAATCATCTCGTTCACGCGATCGGTACGCCACTTGGCGTAGTCGTTGGCCTGATACCAGTTGACACCCACAACCGGGTACTCGTAATAGTCGGGTGTACGGAAGTAGAGCTCCACCATCGGGTCATTGTAGGAGAGCTCTTCACGCCATACGAGCGTATCGGGGAAAGCGCGTCTCCATACCTCCGGATAAGTTTCGCGGTAAACGCGATCCAGCCAGTAGAGATATTCCTGGTAATCAATGTTGCGCACTTCGGTTTCATCCATATAGAATGATGCGACAGTAGTGCGGCGTGGCATGTTGTTCCACTCGTAAGTGACATCCTGATCGGTCAGACCCATGGTAAAGGTACCGCCTTCAATCAGAACGAGGTTCGGACCGGTTGCCTGACCTTCGTAATCAGTTTTCTCGAAACCGCCCCACTTGGCGTCGTTGTATTGCCAACCAGTCGTGGAGGAGCTTTCGGATTTCTTCCCGCAACTTGCAAGCGTGAAAGCGAGCAAGGCAAAGCACAACCCTGGAATGAGTGTTCTCTTCATCTTGTATGAAACTACAGGTTTTAGAAATTGAGCGGCAAAAGTAGGAAAAGAAACCTTAAACAAACCCGGCCGCATTAATTTTAACGCAATTATTGAAACATTCTCGTGCAGTCGTTGATGTCAGGGCGCTTTTCTTTTTCAAAAATCATGCCCAGCGATAGTTCGTACGTGCCTCCGGCGTATCCTGCCAGCCCTGAAACGGTCATATCGTAGCTTACACCAACTTTAAAAATTCCCTGTTTGAACCCTGCGAGGAGGATAACGGCATCGCGGTTGGTTATAGTATGCCGGAACCACACTCCGCCGAAAACAGATCCCGCACTTGCGTACGCACCCACATTGAGCTGTCTGTGGGGCCCCTGGGACACAAAAAGGAAATTAGGTGATATGAACGAGGGTGGTCTGTTTTTATTGCCTGCCTTAACAACGAAATCTGTTCCTCCGTGCAAAGTATATCTGATTGGCACGCCTTCGAGCAGATTTTCGTTGAAACGGAGCAGATTTTCTCCCGGACTTGTGAGGTGGTGCAACGACAGGCCGACATAAAATTTGCTGCCGGAGAGCAGCATTCCTGCAGAAATATCGGCGGTGGTACGGGTAGTCACGTCCGGCTGTATTTCCCCGGTGTTAAGCGTAAAACCGTTTACGGGGTCTATCTGGTCGGGGAAGGTAAGTTTTTGCCAGTCTATTCCCGACTGCCGCAGGCCTGCTTCCACGCCGAGGCGCGCCGAAAGGTCGTCGGTGATCTTCAGCCGGTAAGCATACAGGGCCGACATGCGGAATGTCTTGTATATGCCATTTCCGGCATCATCGGTTTCAGCCAGCAGTCCGACTCCGCTGTTCAGTCTTTCGATTTGCCGATCGCAGGCCACCGTGTAGGTTCTGTAGGCATTGTTGAAGCCCGACCACTGATTCCGGTATGAGGTGCCTATTCTGGATGTACCGGCTGAGCCGGTGAAGCCGGGATTTATCTGCAGGGGTGTTGCATAAAACTGGGAAAATATCGGATCCTGGGCCATGGCCAGCGAGCCGGTCAGCAACAGGACGGGTATCAGCAGCTTTTTCATTTTTTTTCATTTTCCGGGACTGTTATGCCCCGGCTGGTCATTCTTGTATTCAGAGCCTGACGAGTCTGAATGTTTTTCTGAAATTGTCGGCGGTAAAGGTCATGAAATAAACGCCGGAAACAATATTATGGTTTCCGATATTCACCTCAAGTATATTTTTTCCGGAAACTGCAGTTTCCTTTTCAATCCGGTTGTGCCATACTGACCTGCCGTTGACATCGAACAACGCAAGTGTGACGTCTGTTCGCCCCGGCACACAATATAATACAGTCAGTTTGTCGGAAAACATCGTCGGGATTACTTCTGCACTGTATGGATTGTTTTCAGGTATGTTTACCGAAGATGATACGGGGGTAAAATGAGCTGTAATGATATCGGCAGCGGTGGGGTCCAGACTGACAGAGGCTTTTGATGAATCCTGGAAAGTCAGATTTCCGGCGCTCCAGTGACTGAAACGGTACAGGGTGGTATCCCACACCGGATTCAGCTGCAGGTCAATATCTGCGCCGCCGAAGTAATGTCCGCTGACGGGAAACTGATCTGCTGCGTAATACAGTGTATTGATCTGCATGCCTGCAACGCCGGGCGGATCCACGAGGATGGTGGTGGCGAAGGGGCCCGTCATGGAATAGCAGTCGTCCATGAGCGATGGCAGCAGATTGCAGCGGGCGGTGATAAAGTCGCGCAGCTCCTGCAGATTGTTTTTCCATTCATCGTAAGTTCCGTACCAGCGTTCGGCGTGGCGGGCCATTTCGGGGTCAATCAGGGCTTCTATGGTATCGAGGTAAGACAGCATATTCTCGCAGCCGAAAACCGTCTGCATCATATCTGCCTGTCGCGCCAGGTAGTATTGTTTCACTTCGGGGTTGGTGCGCAGTTTGTTCAGCACCTGGATGTGCTGTTCGGGGTCAGACCATGAGTCGAGGCCCTCCGGGTTGCAGGGCAGTGCATCGGGCTGTGTACTGGGCATATTGGTATAGTTGATGTAGTGGTCGAAAGTGGCATCGTTATCCCAGAGGATGTATCCCCACTTTCTGTGGCCGCCTGCTGCGTTCAGGCCGCGCCACAGACCGGTGTTCCAGTTCAGCCAGTCGGAACAGACCGTGAAGGAATTGACAATCACATAGTCCACCAGACTTTTGTAGTCGTACCTGTCTGTGACATATTTGAACTTGACAGGGTCGTTCATATTGTTGTTCAGAATATAGCTTCTCATGCTGTTCCAGGCCGATAGTGCCTGCTGGCCTCCGTATTCGGCCCAGGTGTTGCCCCAGGTGAGTACATATTGCAAATCATATTTTCCCTGATCGTAGTAGTATTCGGTATAATCGTGATCGTCGGGAATCTCGCGCAGGTCATAAACGCCCCAGTATTGTCCGTTCAGGTAAATGATACATTTTTCGGATACGCGCATATCGAGATTGAGGCCGCCGCGTTTGGCCAGGTTGTGGATATAGGCGTCGCGTACGTGGGCGCTGCCTTCATTCTGGGGCTTGTGGGCAGCGGGGTAGTTATCGTCGCCGGCAGCGCGCAGAATTACCCGCTGGAACTCATCGCGGTCGGTAAACGAAAACAGTTTTTCACGAATAGCGTAGTCGTGACCCATTTCATCGCGGGTAACCCAGTCGAGACTCCGCTGGTCGTTGGCCCATGAGTCCTGACCATGGCTGTTCAGTTCTCCGTATGCGCGCGCCTTGCGCGTGCCGGCACTGTTGAAATACTCCAGCGACCCGACCGGGGTCAGCGACTGGTCGCCATTGGCCAGATCGAGCAGCTGGTTGCCTGCAACAGATACTACGGGTAGTGTGTGCTGCTCATTGATAAAATAGGTAGCATACTGGGTAAAACCCGGCAGCAGGAGACTGTTCTGGCTGTAGGCCGCCGCCTTGAGTACCGTTGTCTGGGAAATACTGATCGGGCCACTGTATTGTGCGGATGTATTATCGGGCTCTGTACCATCAGTGGTGTAGTAAATACGCGCCGACGGATCGGAAATCGTGATGGCAACCGTGACCGGACCGGGATAAAAACCGGCAGGCAGACTGAAAGACGGCCGCGGAGCGTAACCTATGGCATAGCCGGAATTCGTGTTGAGTGCACCGGGGGTGGGCTCAGTAAAAATATACCAGCTGGAACTTCCGTCGGGGAAACGGCCTCTCGACTGATGTACCTGTGTCTTTACGATCTCGATATCTTCCAGAATAGTGCCCGAAGCACTGGAAAATACAATATGTTCGGGATTATTCTTTGTCTGTGAAAGTCTGAAACTGGTGTGCAGGTTGCCCTGTGGATCCTTTATACCCCGGCCGGAGCACCACACCCGGAGGAATCCGCCGGGGCCAATGCTGACATTGGCCGGGAATGCCCACTTCAGCGGTTCCGTTTCATCATCACTCAGATGAAAGCCTGTCAGACTCGCCGTTGTCGTACCCTGATTATACAATTCAATCCAGTCTTCCGTTTCATCGTAATAGTCGAGCAGATTGCGCCAGTTGGCACAGGAGTATTCGTTTACCACCACCTGAGCGGAC
>CAILQK010000288.1 GCA_903836265.1 uncultured Bacteroidota bacterium
AGGACTTCGACTTCATCGTGCCCATCGGTACCCAGGGCGACACCTATGACCGCTTTATAGTGCGTCAGGAGGAGATTCGCCAAAGCCTGCGTATCATCCATCAGGCATATAACAACTTGCCGGAGGGTCCTTACCACGCCGATGTGCCCGCTTTCTATCTGCCGGAAAAACCGGATGTCTATACCAAGATGGAGGCGCTCATTTATCACTTCAAGGTGGTGATGCAGGAAACACCGATACCGGTTGGTGAAGTGTATCACTGCGTGGAAGGTGGCAACGGCGAACTCGGTTTTTACCTCGTCAGCGACGGAGGCCGTACGCCCTACAGGCTTCACTTCCGCCGTCCCTGCTTCATCTACTATCAGGCTTATCCTGAAATGATCCGGGGCGCATTGCTCTCCGATGCCATCCTCACGATGAGCTCCATGAATGTGATAGCCGGCGAGCTCGACGCATAAAGCACCGGCAGCATCCAAAGATTCAGTATTTTTTCAAAAAATTGCAGAATGCACCCGAATCTGAATACCGACACACCTTTCAAATACTCGGAAGCCGCAAAGGCTGAGGTACTGGGTCTGTTTAATAAATATCCCGAGGGCAGGCATAAAAGCGCCCTCATTCGCGCCCTTCACATTGCGCAGGAGGAGAATAACGGCTGGCTCAGCGTGCCAGCCATGGAGCATGTGGCAGAAGTGCTGCGGATCACCCCGATTGAGGTGTTCGAAGTGGCATCTTTCTATTCCATGTTCAATCTGGCACCTGTAGGCAAGTATGTACTGGAATTTTGCCACACAGGTCCGTGTGCCATCGAAGGTGCCGAGCGTATCATAGAATACACCAAGCACAAACTCGGTATCGGCAAAAACGAAACCACACCCGACGGTATGTTCACCATCAAACAGGTGGAGTGCCTGGGCGCATGCGGCTATGCTCCCATGATGCAGGTGGGCGAGTTTTATCACGAACATCTCACCGAATCAAAAATTGACCAGTTTATTGAAGACTGCCGTGCTGGCAAGATCAATAAAGGCACCTGGAAGATGCACTGAAACCCGACATGGAACAACTGACCAAGAATAAAATTGACGAAATTCTGGCCCGCAAGCCCGAAAGCAGGTACAAGTACTTCATACGTACAGTAGCCGAACTCGAAGAAGTATGGGGTATGGCCGACGATGAGGGCTGGATGATGCTCGAAGACGATCTGGATAACACGGATGTACTTCCTGTTTTCCCGCATCGCGAATTCGCCGAACTTTTTTACGAACAGGGCGAGTTTGGTGAAGAGTACAAGGTCGAGCCGCTCGACCTGTATGAATTTATGGAATGGCTGGAGGATATGGCAGAACAGAAAATCAAGGTGGGAGTTTTCCCGACGCCTGATTTTGAATGTGCTGTCATGACACCGGAAAAGGTGATGGCCGATCTTCAGACAGAATTTGACAAAGAGACGGAGTGAAATAAACAATATGGCAAGAAAACTTCTACTCGAACATGCCCATGTTGAGGGCATCAGCACCTACGAGGTGTACCGCAAACACGGTGGCTACCGCTCCGTGGAAAAAGCGCTCAAAACCATGACTCCCGACGAAGTGGTGGAGGAGGTGAAGAAGAGCGGCCTTCGCGGCCGTGGCGGCGCCGGCTTCCCCACCGGAATGAAGTGGTCGTTTCTGGCAAAGCCGGAAGGCGTGCCGCGCTATCTTGTCTGTAACGCCGACGAAAGCGAGCCCGGAACATTCAAGGATCGCTATCTGATGGAAAAAATTCCGCACCTGCTTGTGGAGGGCATGATTACTGCCTCCTATGCGCTGGGCGCCAATACCTCCTACATATATATACGTGGAGAATATTCCTGGATACTTTTTATCCTTGAAAAAGCCATTGCCGAGGCTTACAACGCCGGCTGGCTGGGTAAAAATATCATGGGAACGGGATATAACCTCGATCTCTATGTCAATATCGGCGCGGGTGCCTATATCTGCGGCGAAGAAACGGCGCTTATCGAGAGCCTCGAGGGCAAGCGAGGCAACCCGCGCATAAAGCCTCCGTTCCCGGCTGTTAAAGGCCTCTGGCAGAGCCCGACCGTGGTGAACAACGTGGAAACTATTGCTGCAGTAGTACCCATCATCAACGACGGCGGCGATGAATACGCCAAAATTGGTCTCGGAAGATCAACTGGTACCAAACTCATCTCTGCAAGTGGCAACATCAACCGGCCCGGTGTGTACGAAATCGAACTGAACGTGCCTGTGGAGGAATTTATCTACTCTGATGAATACTGCGGAGGTATCAAAAACGGCAAGCGCCTGAAGGCCTGCGTTCCAGGCGGTTCCTCAGTGCCGATTCTGCCACATTACCTGGTTTGTAAAACTGCCAGCGGCGAGCAGCGTCTGATGACCTATGAAAGTCTGTCCGACGGGGGCTTTGCTACAGGTTCCATGCTCGGATCGGGTGGATTTATTGTTTACGATGAAGACCAGTGTATCGTCAGAAACACCTGGAACTTCAGCCGTTTCTATGCACACGAATCCTGCGGCCAATGCTCACCCTGTCGCGAGGGAACCAGCTGGATGGAGAAAGTACTCCGCCGCATGGAACATGGCGAAGGAAAGATGAGCGATATTGATCTGCTGGCAGATGTAGCCAAAAAAATCGAAGGAAATACGATCTGTCCGCTCGGCGACGCCGCCGCGTGGCCAGTGAATGCGGCCATCAGACACTTCCGCGAGGAATTCGAGTGGCACGTAAAAGAACCCAAACTTTGTATGGAACGCAACTTCGGACTCGCCAGCGAGCCGGTAGCTGCCCAACAATAAATTAAAGCTTTAGCATCGCCATGCCAAAAGTAACTATAGACGGTCAGACTATTGACGTTGCCGAGGGTACAACAATCCTGAATGCTGCCCGCCAGATTGGCGGAGAGCTCGTTCCCCCGGCCATGTGCTATTACTCCTCGCTCAAAGGCTCGGGCGGCAAATGCCGTACCTGCCTCGTGCGTGTCACCAAAGGCTCCGAGAAGGATCCGCGTCCAATGCCCAAACTGGTGGCTTCATGCCAGACGATGGTCATGGACGGAATGGAGGTAGCCAGCAAAAGCGATCCATCTGTCGTGGAGGCCCGCGCGGGCGTGACCGAGTTTCTGCTCATCAACCACCCGCTCGATTGTCCTGTGTGCGACCAGGCAGGTGAATGCCACCTGCAGGATCTCGCTTTCGAACACGGCAAGGCCAATACCCGCTATGAGTTTGAACGCCGCACGTTCGAGAAAATTGACATAGGTCCGTATATCAAGCTGCACATGACACGCTGTATCATGTGCTGGCGCTGTGTTTACACGGCCCAGCAGTTGTCTCCCGAGCGTGTACATGGTATTATAGGCCGTGGCGACCACGCAGAAATCAGCACATACATCGAGAAATCAATCGAGAGCGAATTCAGTGGCAATGTGATAGATGTATGTCCGGTGGGCGCGCTTACCGATCGTACTTTCCGTTTCAAAAGCCGTGTGTGGTTCCTCAATCCGATGGACGCCCACCGCGACTGTCCCACCTGTTCGGGCAAGGCTGTTGTGTGGATGTACGGCAATGAAATCTATCGCGTCACTGCCCGCAAGGATCAATACGGTGAAGTACATGATTTCATCTGCAATACCTGCCGTTTCCACAAGAAAGACAGAAACGACTGGGTAGTGGAAGGCGCCCGCAATATTGACCGTCACTCGGTTATCTCGCAGGGCCATTATGCCGAAAATGCGATAACTGTAGTCTAATCACCTCTTTCAAAGATCATGAGCGCATTATTGTTATTCATATCAGCCGTTATCATCGAGAAAACGGCGCTCGTCCTGGTGATGTTCCTCATCACACTGGGTATTGCCGCCTACTCAACTTATGGTGAGCGCAAAGTGGCTGCCTTCCTGCAAGACCGTCTGGGCCCTGATCGCGCGGGTCCGTGGGGTATCCTGCAGCCGCTGGCCGATGGCGCCAAGATGTTTACCAAGGAAGATTTTATCCCGAAAGACTCCAACAAATGGTTGTTTATTCTGGGGCCCGGCGCATTTATCTTCGTTGCACTGATGACTTCTGCCGTCATACCGTGGGGTACATACTTCACCGGATTCGGACTGAATGTTGATCTTCAGGTAGCCGATGTGAATATTGGTATCCTGTACGTGATGGGTTTTGTTTCACTCGGCGTATATGGTATTATGATTGGCGGATGGGCTTCCAACAACAAATACTCCCTTTTTGGCGCCATACGGGCGAGTTCACAGATGATATCCTATGAACTGGCGATGGGCCTGAGCATTATTTCGGTGATACTGATTACCGGTACCCTGAGCCTGCGGGGTATCGCGGACGGTCAGGCCGGCACATGGCTCGGATTCATTCCGCAGTGGAATGTTTTCCTGCAGCCGCTCGGTTTCATCATTTTCTTTGTTTGCGCACTGGCAGAAACCAACCGGGCTCCTTTCGACCTGCCCGAATGCGAAACCGAGCTTGTAGGAGGTTACCACACCGAATACAGTGCCATGAAGCTGGGATCGTTCCTGTTTGCCGAATACATCAATATGTTCATCTCTTCGGCTGTTATATCAACCGTTTACTTTGGGGGCTACAACTTCCCGGGTATTGATCCTTCATGGCTTTGGGGACTGATGGGACCTGTGGTTATTTTTGCCAAGACCTTCTTTTTCATTTTCGTATTCATGTGGATTCGCTGGACACTCCCGCGTTTCCGTTACGACCAGCTGATGCACCTGGGCTGGAAATCACTCATTCCACTCTCCATCCTGAACATGCTCCTGACCGGCGCCGGAATTCTCTGTCTGGGCTGAGTAACTGAGTCATTTCACTGTACATTCAAGTTGAACGAACTATGCAATCACTATCCAATCGCTCAAAACTGGTTGTCAACAAGGAGATGACGTTCATGGAACGCATTTACCTGCCCGCCATCCTGAAGGGGATGTGGACTACACTGAAGCACTTTTTCCGCAATGTGACCGGCAAAACGGCTACCCTGCGCTATCCGGAAGTAAAGCGCGACTTCGCTCCGGTTTACCGTGGATGGCACGTCCTGAAACGCGACGAGCAGGGACGCGAAAACTGCACAGCCTGTGGCCTTTGTGCAGTGGCCTGTCCGGCCGAAGCCATCACCATGACCGCTGCCGAGCGTGAAAAAGGGGAGGAGCATCTGTACCGTGAGGAGAAGTACGCTGCTGTGTATGAAATCAATATGCTGCGCTGTATTTTCTGCGGATTGTGTGAGGAAGCCTGCCCGAAGGAGGCCATATTCCTGACCGACCGGATTGTGCCCACTGATTATGTGCGGCAGAATTTCGTATTTGGCAAAGATATGCTGGTTGAAGGCGTTGAACCTGAAAAGAGGATTAACGTGAAAGTACGCCAGAAACATGTAACTGAAAAAAAATAATTGTCTGAACCCGGTTTCCGGTTTTCAGAAAAAGTAACAAGTCATGTCTCAATACCTGTTTCTGACCCTTGCCCTTGTTTCGGTAGCCACCGCGCTGCTCATGGTTCTTTCCAGGAACCCTGTCCACAGCGTTTTGTACCTGATTGCCACCTTCTTTGCCATTGCGGGCCAGTACGTGCTGCTGAATGCGCAGTTCCTGGCCATTGTACATATTATAGTATATGCGGGTGCTATCATGGTACTGTTTCTGTTCGTGCTTATGTTGCTGAACCTGAATAATGCCACAGAACCCCAGAAGTCCAATGCCTGGAAGGTAACCGGTGCGATTGCGTCCGGATCATTGCTTCTGGTGATGGTTGGCGCGCTCAAGGGCAGCTCTGCAGCAGTGGCACAGGTTGCACACAAGGCCGATGTTGGCCTGGTACAAAATCTGGGCAGGGTACTGTTCACCGATTTTGTGGTGCCATTCGAAATTGCCGGTATCCTGTTCCTCGCAGCGATGGTCGGCGCCGTACTGGTGGGCAAGCGCGATATCAAACTCTGACCGTTTCACGGCTTTTCATTCATCCATTATCAATTCAGAGAAAATGCTTGAAACCATACAGCAAATTCCGATCGAACATTATGTGCTGTACAGTTCGGTACTGTTCATCATCGGCATATTCGGCGTATTGACCCGCCGCAACGCGATTGTGGTACTGATGTGCGTGGAACTGATGCTCAACGCAGTCAACCTCCTCCTCGCAGCGTTCTCCACCTACCTGTCTGACGCACAGGGACAAATCATGGTGTTTTTCATTATGGTTGTGGCCGCAGCAGAAGCAGCAGTCGGCCTCGGTATCCTGGTGATGATTTACCGGAATACAAAAAGTACCGACATATCCCTGCTGGACAAACTGAAAAACTGAGAGAAGAATCATGAACCAACTAATACCACTCATACCCTTTCTGCCGCTCATTGGCTTCGCGGTGAACGGACTATTCGGCAGAAATCTCTCCAAAAACACGGTGGGGATCATCGGATCCGGCGTACTGCTGGCCTCGTTTCTCCTCAGTATAGCAGCCTTCAGTCAGGTGGCAGCTTCCGGGCCCATACAGGCTACGTTGTACAATTTCTTTACAGTGGACAGCCTGAGTGTCAATTTTGGCTTTCTGGTTGACCAGCTCTCCGTATGGATGATGCTGATTGTTACCGGTGTCGGTTTTCTGATTCATGTGTACAGCGTGGGCTACATGCACGACGATGAAGGCTTCCACAAGTTCTTTGCGTACCTGAATCTGTTCATTTTCAGCATGTTGCTGCTCATTATGGGCGACAACTTCCTTATGCTGTTCTTCGGTTGGGAAGGTGTGGGACTGTGTTCTTACCTGCTGATCGGATTCTGGTACACCAATCGCGAGTATGGAAAGGCTGCCCGCAAGGCTTTCATCATGAACAGGGTGGGCGACCTCGGTCTGCTGCTCGGGATTTTTATGATCTACCAGCAGTTCGGTTCCATCGCCTATGCAGATGTGTTTCCGCGCATCGGTGAAATCTCACTCGAAGCGGGTGTTGTAACGACCATTTGTTTGCTGCTTTTTATCGGTGCGATGGGCAAGAGTGCCCAGATTCCGCTTTACACCTGGCTGCCTGATGCGATGGCAGGTCCTACCCCGGTTTCAGCGCTTATCCACGCTGCTACCATGGTAACGGCCGGTATCTACCTGATTGCCCGTTCCAATGCACTGTATTCATTGTCGCCGGACGCCATGCACTTCGTGGCGATCATCGGAATGGCTACCAGTCTGTTCGCTGCCGTAATCGGTCTGCGACAGAACGATATCAAGAAGGTACTGGCGTATTCCACTGTTTCCCAGCTCGGACTGATGTTTGTAGCGCTGGGCATGGGAGCATACGCCAGCGCAATGTTTCACGTTACCACACACGCATTTTTCAAGGCACTTCTGTTCCTGGCTGCCGGCAGTGTCATACACGGTATGGGTGGCGAGCAGGATATTCGTAAAATGGGTGGCCTGCGCAAGGCGATGCCCATTACTTTCTGGGTATTCCTGATTGGTACGTTTGCTATTTCCGGCTTCCCGCTGCTGTCGGGCTTCTTCTCCAAAGACGAAATTCTCGCGTACACATACGCACACGGAGGCTTCGGCTGGTGGGCAGTGGCTAGTTTCAGCGCATTGCTGACAGCCACCTATATGGGTCGCCTGCTGTATGTGACATTCTTCGGCGAATTCCGCGGCACACACGAGCAGGAGCACCACCTGCACGAGAGTCCGGCGGTTATGACACTCCCGCTCATAGTACTGGCTGTCCTGTCGGTCGCCGGCGGGTTCCTGAATGTACCGCATTTTTTGGGCGGACACCAGTGGATGGCAGGCTGGCTTTCCCAGGTCATACCTGCAGCAGAGTTGCATCTTGACCACCATACCGAAACCCTGCTGATGGGTACAGCAACAGCGGTAGCACTCATCGTACTGACAATCACCTGGGTTTTGTACAGTAAGAAAGTCAATCTGCCTGTAGCGGATTCCGCACAGACCGGCCTCACCCGGTGGATTGCCAACAAGTTTTATGTAGATGAGCTGTATGACATCCTGTTCGTGCGTCCGACAGAGCGTATCTCCAGATTTTTCCACTATTA
>CAILQK010000289.1 GCA_903836265.1 uncultured Bacteroidota bacterium
CCTTCACACCCACACTCTCACACCCACACTCTCACACCTTCACACCCACACTCTCACACCATCACACCCACACTCTCACACCCACACTCTCACACCTTCACACCCACACTCTCACACCCACACTCTCACACCTTCACACCCACACTCTCACACCCACACCTTCACACCTTCACTCTCACACATAAACCCTATCTTTGCGGCTCATTTTTCACAAACCGCCCGAACCGTTTGTATGGGGATGGGCACCCGACTGTTGTATGGCCGGGCTAAATCTTTCTTTTTATGATCAATATTACTTTTCCCGACGGCAACGTTCGTCAGTATGCCCCCGGGACAACCGCGATGGATGTGGCGAAATCCATCAGTGAAGGGCTGGCGCGCAATGTGCTGGCGGCCAGTGTGAACGGCGAAGTGCGTGATCTCGCGCGCCCCATTACCGAAGATGCCACTATTACGTTTCACAAATGGGAAGACAAGGAGGGCAAGCAAACCTTCTGGCACTCTTCCGCTCACCTGCTTGCCGAAGCCATCGAAGCACTGCACCCGGGTACCAAATTCGGAATAGGGCCCGCCATTGAAAACGGGTTTTATTACGACATTGACTCCGGCGACAAACCGCTCACTTTCGCCGACCTGCCCGCCATCGAGCAGAAAATGCTGGAACTGGCGCGCACCAAAAGCGAGTACAAACGCACAGAAGTATCCAAGGCAGACGCCATCAGATACTTCACCGAGAAGGGTGACGAGTACAAGCTGGAACTGATCGAGGGCCTGCAGGACGGACAGATTACTTTTTACAATCAGGGCAATTTCACCGATCTGTGCAAGGGACCGCACATCCCGAGTACCGAGCCGATCAAGGCTGTGAAGATACTGAATCTCGCAGGAGCTTACTGGCGCGGCGATGAAAAACGCAAACAGCTCACCCGTGTGTATGCCATCACCTTCCCGAAACAGAAGGAACTGGACGAATACCTGGTACTGCTTGAAGAAGCCAAAAAACGCGACCACCGCAAACTGGGCGCCGAACTGGAGCTCTTCATGTTCTCTGAAAAAGTGGGCTCAGGCCTCCCGATGTGGTTGCCAAAGGGTACCGCCCTGCGCCAGCGACTGGAGGATTTCCTGAAAAAAGAACAGCTGAAACGCGGCTACCAACCCGTCATTACCCCGCATATCGGCCATAAAAATCTGTATGTGACCAGCGGACACTGGGAAAAGTACGGAGAAGATTCCTTCCAGCCCATCCTGACTCCGCAGAAAGACGAGATCTTCCTGCTTAAACCGATGAACTGTCCGCACCACTGCGAAATTTTCGCCCACAGGCCCCGTTCGTACAGGGAACTGCCCCTGCGTATTGCCGAATTCGGAACAGTTTACCGCTACGAACAATCCGGTGAACTGCACGGTCTTACCCGCGTGCGCGGTTTCACACAGGACGATTCTCATATCTTCTGCACGGAAGATCAGCTGAAACAGGAATTCCTCGGGGTACTCGAGCTTACCCGGTATGTACTGGCCAAACTCGGTTTTGAAAAATTCACCGCGCAGATCAGTCTGCGCGATCCTGAAAATAAAACCAAATATGTGGGCACGGAGGAAAACTGGCAAAAAGCAGAACAGGCTATCATTGATGCAGCCGCTGAGGTAGGGCTCAATACAGTCACCGAGCTTGGTGAAGCGGCTTTCTATGGTCCCAAACTAGACTTCATGGTGAAGGACGCCCTCGGCCGTTCCTGGCAGCTGGGCACCATTCAGGTGGACTATAACCTGCCCGAGCGCTTCGATCTGCACTATGTGGGTTCCGACAACCAGCTGCACCGTCCGGTAATGATTCACCGGGCGCCGTTCGGTTCCATGGAGCGCTTCACCGGTGTACTGATCGAACACTGCGCAGGCAAATTCCCGCTCTGGCTCACGCCCGAGCAGTTTGCCATACTGCCGGTATCAGATAAATATGTCGAGTATGCCCAGCAGGTACAGCAACAATTAGCGGTGGATGATCTGCGCGGTATCGTGGACGACCGAAACGAGACCATCGGTCGCAAGATCCGCGACAACGAGCTGAAGCGAATTCCGTATCTGCTGATTGTAGGAGAGAAAGAGGCTGAAGCGGGTACCGTTTCTGTGAGGAAACAGGGTGAAGGTGACCAGGGTGTACTCACCATCAGCGGATTTGCCGATATGGTTAAAGCGCAATTGTAAATAAGACCACCACCTTGTGGACCATAATTGGAAGAGCTGCCCGTAACTTGTTCATCACCGGACGGGTTACTGGCGGCTCTTCTTGTTTTCAGGGTAATGTACTGAAAAAAGTCAAAGCTTCAGCCAAAACGGTCACCCCTTTTTAAGCTTCTCGCGCAATTTCCTGATATATCCGGGAGTTACGTCGAACAGATTGGCCACCTCATCATCTGGCATATCCGGCACTTTGAGGAGAAAAGTGCCAATAGTCAGTTCTATGCCCTCGGCTTTACCCTGAGCTATTCCCTGAGCTTTACCCTGAGCTATTCCCTGAGCTTTACCCTCCTCTATGCCCTGTTTCCGGAACACCTCGATATTTTCGATCCGCTTAAGCATCGTGGGAAGATTCTCCGGCGTAAAAACAGCATTTATGTACTGTTCGACTACAGTTTCATTTTCATTTTCCATGTCAGCGAAAAATTTGGTTATAAAATCAGGTGATATCTTCGTGAAGTACAAGGTCGAGACCCGATAAAAACTGAGTTCCACATCGGGCAGCGTATTATTCAATACAAAACTACAGATTTCTTTGAATACTTCAGGAATAATATAGGGGTTTCGCCCTGCTCGAAGCACCTCAAAAAAATGCTGTGTCATCATTTCTGCAAGTATAAAATGCTCCAGTGACGACAGATTGCTCACATCAGCAACATAATACTCGTAACGAGGTATCATTTCGTGGAACCCGGCACTATACTCGCTGAAAATATCTTCGGGCGCTTCTTTTTTAAACGGTCGGGCCCCATGATACAACAATATCGGAATGACTACCGATGGCGGTTGATTTTGCTTTAATTCTGCGCTGTTGATATGAACGATATAGCGAAGCAACTGGAAATAGACAGGTGTATCCGGCACATCGCTTTTGTGCTCAAAAAGGATACTCACGCGCAGGGGTCTGCCACTTTTCAACCGGCAGGTATAGCAAACGTCAATCAGATGCTCTGCCATCTGGCTGTCCACATAAGATTCTTTGCCGGAAGCCAGGGTGTCAAGATCTATTTCTTCCAGCAATCCGGGAGGCAATGTCAACCGGATCAAATCAGCGGCTATGCGGGATATCTGGAGTACATAACGTGCATACTTGTCGTGCGGCTGGTGCGGAAGTGTATTCCGCAGTTGTTCATGTTGGGGCATTTGAGGTTCATTTGAAGCTTGTCAGGATTAATTCACTTCAAAAATAACTACTTTTTCCAGAAATAGCAAGGAAGGCAGGTCTACTTACACATAAATATATCCAGGGGCACACGCTCACGCGACCCAATGACCAAAATCATACTCCGGCCCGGAGGAAATACCGTACCTTGGTGTTGAATTAACTTAGTGACGATGAAAAGAGATACCCCCATTGCAGGAATTATGACCCGCGAGCCGCGCTGTGTAAAACCCGGCGACAGTCTGGAGTTTGTCAGGCATATATTTGAGGAATACGGTTTTCATCATGTGCCCGTAGCAGAGTCGGGGAAACTGACCGGAATTGTATCTTACAATGACTATCTCAGGGTACTGCGCAATCTTTTACACGAATCTCACGAGCCCAAAGCTGTCACGAGGTTTCTGCAGGAAACATCAGTAAGTGAGGTTATGACGTGCGAAGTATATTCGCTTCGCTCCGATGATACACTGGAGACTGCCATAAAATTATTTTACAAGCATCAATTCCATGCCCTGCCAGTTGTGGATGATGCAGGGCACCTCATGGGTATTGTCACAACCAGCGATCTGATGAAAGTGCTGGAGGAAATCATTGCACCTGAAAAATCATACAATGAATAACTGTGCTCCCGCGCATGTGTATGCGGGAGCACAGTTTTCAGACAACAGAGGCCTCCGGAATCGGCGCGACAAGCCGTTTTTACCTCCAGGCCGATAAAACGGCATTCATGGCACACAGGGTAACGAGCCAGTAGCCCAGATGAACCAGCACATAAGACAGACTGCGTCGCTCGAAAACAGCATTGATTCCCATCATCGGCAGCACAAAAAACATAGTATATGCAAATCCGTGTGCCACACCATGATGCCAGGTCGTCCAGTCGTGCGGCTGGTCGTTGAAATCGAGTGACGTCTGGTGCACATCCATAAACTGGAGTCCGCACCAGAGTGACAGCATCAGCGACATCACATATACCCCCAGAAACAAAATCGGTCTGGGGCCGCCTTTGAGCGACTCCAGTGTGAAGCCGTTCGCGCGCATCCAGACGTTACCCAGTACCTTGGGATGATAGTAAATGAAACCGAAGAAAATCGGCATCAGAGAGGCAACAAATACCGCTGCCAGGTTCAGTTTGTCCATGATAACAGGATTTTATGGTGAATGCTTCCGGATACCAAACCCTTGTCCCGGATACCAAAGCCTGTGAATACACGCATTTCCGGAACAGAAGCGCTGCAAGTTAGCATAACACGTCTCAATACGGCACATTGTTTTTTGTTAATAATTTTGAATGAAATATAAATTTACGTAAAATTGCAGTCCTGACTGTTAAAACTGAATTTTATGAATCAACAAAACCGTCACCCCGAAATCGAACCGAATCCGCCGGTTCCTGCGTATGAAGTACAATCTTCGCCTGTTCAGGAGTTGCCACCAGAACAACACAAAAGGCTTTTCAGGAGAGGCATTCTTTGGCTCGGAGCTGGCGTTGCGCTCATGGGGCTCAGTTTCTGTGTCAATTACTGCCTCTTCCATTCCGAACAGTCGTTCCACGGCGTCATGTACACCATGACTACGATCGGTGCGGTTTGTATAACCAAAGGAATGGGTGATATCCTCGGTTTCTGATTGAACCTGCAATATCCGGCAGGACAATCACGGCGTTTTTTACAAACTCATGAAACGAAATTGTCAGAAATCTTGAAGCATCTGAAAAAAAAACTTGCACATAAAAACAAGTTGTTTTATTTTTGTGTTGAATTTCAAAACAAAAATCGTTTCCGGGTTGTATTTTCATCGCCGGAATATGTTTCACGAAAACATAATCAGTATGGATCTTCAGGTTTTTGAAAGCAAAAAAGGGACGAAAGTGGTAACCGCCTCGGGACTGTACACCGCACTGAAGCTGCCCGTCAGGCAGTACAGCGCTGTGGTTCGCCGCTGGATCAGGGATATCTACGAGTTTCCGGACGGGATACGCAAACCGCAGCCCTACAGGGATTATGCCAGGCGGCCCAGACCCGGCGACCCGGTTGAAGACTACTTTATTACACTTGAACTGGCCAAACTGATATCACTGCGGACCAACAGCAAGCACAAGCTCAAGTATGTACGCCTGCTCGATATCATTGCCGAAAACGGACAGCTCAATCTTTTTGGACAGGCGGCAGCCTGACAGGCTCTAATGTCTCGCAGTATCATTAAGGCTGTATTCTGGAGTCAGGTATTCCGACATACGATACCTTTGTCCTGAAACACCACTATCACACATTAACTGCTTTTAATGAGACTGAAATTTTTACTTCCGCTCTTCTTCCTGGCTGTCAGGCTGTCAGCACAACAGAATTGTGACATCCATGATCTGACGGCCAGTGTCGTTGAATTCGACGACAGCACTTGTCAGTTTTACATAAAACTGAATTTTTTTCACTCAGGCGGCTCCGATCATTACACGGTGTCGGGTAACGGTACTGCCTATGGTACGTTCACGTACGCGCAAGTTCCATTGATACTGGGCCCGTTTCAGACCGGAAATACGCCGTTAAACCTCGAGTTCGCCGTACGTGATTCGCAGTACCAGGATTGTTTTGACGCGACAGAACTGACGGTACCTTCCTGTGGACCATCGTGCTCCATAGCAAACCTGCATGCAGAAGTGGCTGGCGACTGTAATCCGGCTACCGGAACATACCCTGTTGTACTCAACTTCACTGTGGTCAATCCGGGCAACGGATTCTTCAATGTGGGAACCACCAGCCAGTTCATAGGTACGTTCCCGCTCAGTCAGCTGCCCCTGACTATCCCGAATTTCCCGGCAAGCGGTAATGCGTACGACGTCCTGAAGGTATGTATCAATGATCACCCTGACTGCTGCGCTGTAACCGAATTTCTGGCGCCACCATGCGGCGAGGAGCCCTGTGAAATAACGGGTATTCAGGTAGAAACCGGAGATTGCAATGGCGACAGTACCTATCATCTCTGGATCAACTTCCAGGTGGCAAATCCGCCATCCACACAATTCTCTCTGTGGGGCAACGGTATTTTCATTGGGAATTACAACCTGAGTCAGCTGCCGCTACATATCCCGGACTTCAACTGGGACGGACAAGGCCCCAATGATTTCATCAAAATATGTATGGCAGGAAGCAATACAGGAGGCGCCGGCTGCTGCAAATTCCGCGAGTTTGCCATTCCCGATTGTTTGCTGAGCCCTGCAGAGCCATGCAATATATATGACGTCAACGCCATTCGTACGGCCTGTCTTTGCGGACAGTTCTTTGTGGCAGTCACATTCGGGTACAAGAATCCCGGCACAGGCGGTTTTGATATTGTAGGCAGTGGCATCAACTTCGGGAACTTCCCGTACAGTACCCCGCAACCGATTATGCTTGGCCCGCTTCAGGGCAACGGCACTACCTACTACGAGTTTGTAGTGCGCGACCATCAGAATTCTGCCTGCCGCGACTATGCTGAAATGGGTATTGTGGAATGCGAAACGCCGGTCTCGGACCCTTCGACGGGCCACAGTATGGTTATTTCCCCTAATCCCGCTGCCGACTGGATCAGTGTGGCAGTTACATCTGACCAGCACAGTATTTCCGGACAGGCGACAGCAGCAGTGTATCAGTCAGATGGCCGGCTGGTCAGGGAGGTGACTGTATCAGACATGAGCAATTTCCGGCTGCAGGTATCGGACCTCGCTCCCGGGGTGTACCGATTGTCGGTAACCGGCGCCTCGGGTCGCTACGATGGCAGCTTCTCCAGGCAGTAGTAATTACTGTCTGACAAATCGGCTTCGATAGAGCGGCTTGCTCTCTCTATCGAAGGCAAGCAGTATGTAAAGCCCGGCTGGCAGTCCGTCAACACGGATCTGGCCGGGCTGTACTGTTCCCGAAACACTGTGAGACAGATATTCTCTGCCGGAAATATCATAAATCATGACAGTATGAACAATTCCGTCCGGGGTGGCGGGTACGTTCAGCGTTGATGTTGCCGGATTGGGGAACAAAGTCTTTTCTGCAGGCTGAATCTGTCTTGTTGAAGACACCGCGCATCCCGACTGATTAATCATATTCTGGTAGTACTGATAACTGAACCCCTTCATTCTCGCCTTCTGGCCGGGAGTGATAATATTTCCGCAATCCAGTCCGCTGTAGTTCATGATGTTTTCCACCGGTTCGCGGGTACTGCATTCGGCAAACACGTTGCAGGAAAGATCGTTGGGTACGCTGTTGGGGTGCGGTTCTGTATCACACACGCGGTCACCCTGCGTGGAACAATCTGTTTCAAAGCATGTTTCACCCTGAAAGGTGTGCAACAGGCCAAGGAAATGACCGGTTTCATGTGAAATAAGCCTGCCATATTTGTTGAAAATATCAAAACCCAGTGTACCATCCACATCGCAGCCAACGTGACGGAAGACCATGTAAATACCTCCGTAGCCCTGCTGAAAAACCGCAGTCTGCGCATTGAATCCGCCGCCGCCGCTCGTAGTTCCTGTGAAAGTTTCCAGCCTGTGTGTAATCCAGATATTGATATAGCGATCCTGTGGCCAGTGACTGAGGTCGGCGAGTTGTCTGAAGTTACCGTCTGTTCCCGTTTTAAAATTGAATCCCTCGGCAGCATATCCGGGGAAACTGCTCGCATCTATCCTGTTTATTCCGCTGGTGACAGATCCATCCGGTGCTGTACAGGCGAGTCTGAAAAAAAATTCGGAGTTGGTGCCATTGGGAGCAATGGCAATGCTGTCATGAATGGGCCAGGCGTTGTAGTCGCGATTGAGACTGAGCATGGCACTTTTTACCTGTTCATCTGAAATATTGGAGCCTGTACCCACCGACTGCCCGAGGTGTAAAACATGGAAAACGACATCAAACGTGTCGGTACCTGTTTCAGCAGTAATGCCGGCTACTGCAGAACTGATCTGAGTGATACCAGTCACCGCACACAGATTTTCGGGGGCCTGTCCGTAGGCACGCAAGCCGGACAGCATCCCGGGAATAAACAGGTACGCGAGTCTGAAGAAAACTATATTGAACTTCCTTGCCGTGCATTTCCATTCCATAACTTTCCAGGTTTGAATGAGTAAATTATGATACCATTCCTCTTTGGATATTTCAGACGGCTGCAGGTTTAAAGAAACTAACTGTTTTTTTCAGGGCTTCTTTTTTATGGTACAACCGATAGCTCGGGTATAATTTTGTGCCGGCAGTTCACCGCGGAGAACGGCATCAATAGCGGCCTCGGCATATCTCTTTTGTGCGGCTGTTGGCACTTCCGGATTATCGTCAATGGCGCCCATATAGCGCACCTTGAGTTTTGAGTCCAGCAGATAAACGTGAGGTGTACGAGAAGCGCCAAATTTGGGAAACACCTCCTGATCTTCATCGAAAAGATAGGCGAAGGGATATTTCTTTTGTTTGGCACGCTTCTTCATTTCATCAAAACTGTCTTCCGGCACTACCGACGGGCTATTCGGATTGATAGCGATGACAGGAACACCCAGCGGGGCGTATTTTCTGTGCAAATCAATGATTCTCTGCTCGTAAAGCTGGGCATACGGGCAGTGATTGCAGGTGAATACAATCAGATAACCCCTGGGATCCTTGTAGTCTGAAAGTGAAACGAAACGGCCGTCCACATTCATCAGACGGAAATCCTCGGCTACATCACCGATCACGTAACCTGCAGGTGACTGGGCGGGAGTTGCACTGATGAAAAGGAGGGAAAAGAGGAGCAGAGTGATTTGAAAGATGGGAGCGATTAATTTCATGACTAAATGGAATATTAAAAACGAAAAACGATTGTCAGAATAAAGTTATTGTCCGGCGGCCAGCTTGCTTCCGCAGGTGACAGGACTTCTGAATCGGGGTGAATCCGCCCTCAGGGAGTCAATAACTTTTTTTAATTCTTCAACAGAGCTGAATTCGCCAGAGACAAAAATACGTTGTTTCCCGTTTAATACCAATGTTGCCGGCAGGCCTCCGTCCCACATACTGTCGAACAGGGGTATCCACGTATCAGCGTCCTGGTCGGCAAGCAGTACCACTTCCGACTCCAGCGCTTTGCTTTTCAGGAAGGGAACGAACCTGCGTTCCAGCTGACTCCTGAAATCCAGACTGACCAGGATAATTTTCAGATCCTGATCGTCATACATTCTGTTCAATTCTTCGAATAAGGGAAGTTCGGCCACACAGGGCTTGCACCATGTAGCCCAGAAGTTGACTACTACCGTTGCATTTTTTTCCCTTTCAATGTAGGATTGCAACTGGTCAACCGAGTCGAAGACCGCGTAGTTCTGTGCTGCGGCAGCAGGAGCAGTCAGTGCAAGGATGGCAATGATTAGACAAATCGGTCGAAACCTCATTGGGATGACAGGCTTCATGTTTGAGAGTTATTAAAGAAACAAATTAAGAGGCACCGGAATCGGACAACCGGATCAACAGAACCGGCCGGCTTCAAAACCCGATTCGGGCCACCAAAAAAAAATCCGTTGAAATTTGCATTCAACGGATTTTTTACAGCTAAAACTGTGCCAAAAAAACAAATCAGGCCTCCACGCTTTCCGGATGGGCAATGGTATGATCCACCAGTACCCTTCCGCAGTGTTCGCACGCGATAATACGCTTGTGTACGCCTATTTCCAGTTTGATCTGTGGCGGTACGCGGTTGAAGCAGCCTCCGCATGAGTTGCGGTCAACAGTGGCAACTGCAATACCGTTGCGATAAGTACGGCGGGTTTTATCGTAAGCATTCAGGAGACGCTCTTCAATACCCTGGCGAGCCTTTTCGCTGTGCGTGCGGAGCCTGGACTCCTCTGCCTCGGTTTTTTCGATGATACCCTGAAGCTCGATTTTCTTTGCATCCAGCTCTTTTTGCTTTGCCTCGAACTTGGCTTCAGCGATGTTCAGCGTCTCTTTTTTACTTTCAAGCGCCGCTTTGGCTTCACGAACACGTTTCTCGGAAAGCTGTATATCCAGCTTGGCAAGCTCGATTTCTTTCTGAAGCGCCTCATACTCGCGATTGTTCTTTACCTCTTCCAACTGTTTCTGGTATCTTTTGATATTGGCATCGGCCTCCTTGGCAGTAGTTTGGACTTTGGCAATATCCTGCTCACTTTCCTTGAAAGACACCTTCAGTTTCTTGATACGCGTGTCGAGGCCAGCCACCTCATCCTCGAGGTCGGCAACCTCCATGGGGAGTTCGCCCTTCAGAATCTGGAGCTCATCTATCTGCGAATCAATCTGCTGGAGATTCCACAGTCTGGTGAGTTTGTCGGCAATGGATATTTCTACTGACATGCTTGAGATGGTGTGTTGTAAAAAGTATTTGGATGCCCGAAACGGGCTAAAATGCTGATAATCAAAGGTAATGCACCGGATTAGTGCGTACCTCTGTCAAATGGAGCGCGAAGGTAGGGTATTTTTCGCGAATTATATCGAATAAAAGCTGAATTGTGTATTGTTCGCTTTCAAAATGGCCAATATCGGCAACAACCAGCCTGTCTTCCGCATCAAAAAATTCGTGGTACTTGAAATCAGCGCTCACAAATGCATCGGCTCCGGCACGAATGGCATCGGGCAGCAGGAAACTGCCGGCGCCCCCACATACTGCTACCCTGCTCACATTTCTGCCCAGCAGCCTGGTATGCCTGATGCAAGGTGCATTCATGGTATTTCTTACATGTTGCAGGAAATAACTTTCTGTCATCGGCTTGCGCAGAGTGCCTACCAGACCAGCTCCTACTTGCTCCTGTCCCGGCCTTGGTGACAAAATAGTTGTACCAGTGAGTCCCAGTTTCTCGGCAATTTTCGAGTTCACTCCCCTGAAATATACATTGTCCAGATTGGTATGGATGGCGTAAACTGCCACCCGCTCCCTGATTGCCCGGATCACTGTACGCTCCACGTAGCTGCTGCCATTGAAACGTTTCAAACCACGAAAAACAATGGGATGATGTGCTACTACCATGTTGCAGCCTTTCCGGACAGCCTCTTCGATAATTTCCTCCGTGGAATCCAGACAGAAGAGTATTCCTGTGACGGTATCGTCGGGACTCCCCACAATGAGCCCCGCGTTGTCGTAAGACTCCTGCAGGTGCGGGGGTGCCACACTTTCCAGAAGCGATGCAATATCCTGTATTTTAATCATTTCGGCGAAATCAAACATATAACGTCTGAATCCGGTAATTTGTTTTGCCACTTCTTTGCCGTTACAGTGGTAACTTTGCCGCTGTTTCAGTTACATATCATGACAAACAAGCCCATTTTATCCTTTATCTTTCTGGTGCAACTGGCGGTCTGCTTACCGTCAGCTCTTTCTGCACAGGCCGACTCATCAGCCTTTGTCCGGGCCAGTTTCCCCGGTGGCGAAAGGGCATTCTCACTTTACTGGGATCGCAATTTTGCGCCCTCCTGGAAGTTCAGGGCAAATCCGCCGGAAGGTGAAGGGCTGCTTCGCTTCGATGTGGACGAACAGGGAAATATCAGCAATATCAGGGTGATGAAATCTCTCACGCCCGAACTCGACAGGCAGGCAATTGATGCAGCGGCCCGGATGCCGCGCTGGCAACCGGCTATTCTTGATGGAAAGCCTGTTGCCTCTTCCGTGGAGACATATTATTTCTTGCTGATTGACAGATACGGCTCCAAATCTGTACCGTGGGAAGAAAAGGAAGAGCAGGCAGCCCGCCACGGTCTGGCCATGGATCTGTGGGGGGGGGTGATGCCGCACACCGGCGATTTCGCCAGGTATATGGGTGCCATACGTGGATCGCTGGGGATAGAATTCAGCTACAGAAACGGACCGTTTTCAGCAGGACTGGGCTGGGATATTCTTGCAGTTTCAAGAGTGCGGGAGTATTTTCAGGTGAATAATCTGGCAGCCAATGAAAGGTTTCTGGCAGCGCCATTTTATATGTATGTACCTGTCAGATATACCATCGAGTCGTCTTCCCGATGGGTTTTTGCCCCCATGCTGACTCCGGGTATCCAGTATCTTGAAATTCATCAGAGAGGTCTCGGTGGATCAGGATCCAATCCTGTGAAAGTGACCGATATATCTGCCTTTACCCTGGGTATAGGCCTTCACGCAAGCAAGCGCGTGTATGTACGCGAGTACTATAATCCGGTAAAGAACCGCCCAAGGTATGAGTCAACTTATATCGGTATGAGGTTGATGCTGAATCGCATCGGACTGAACCAACCCGACTCCACTCCCATGAAAGGGACTGCCATTACGCTCGCCTTCAGCCTGAGCGGATGGCTCCAGCCTTTCGCAAAAAAATAGGAAAATGTTTTCTACAACCCGCAAAATAGGCATCCTGGGCGGAGGCCAGCTCGGAAAAATGCTTTGCCTGTCGGCCGCCAACTGGGATTTCAAAACGTACATTCTGGATCCGACACCCGGTTGCCCGGCCAGTCAGGTATGCACCGGCTTCACGCAGGGCAATTTCAATGACTACCACGATGTACTCGAATTTGGCCGTGACAAAGACATCATCACCATAGAGATTGAACACGTGAATACCGATGCGCTCCGTGAGCTGGAACGTATGGGCAAAACAGTTCACCCCGCTCCGGCAGCGTTAGATATCATCAAGGATAAAGGAACCCAAAAGGAATTTTACCGTCAGAACGATATCCCGACCGCTCCATTCGAACTTTTCGAGGATGAAAAGGCACTGTTGCAGGCGGTATCAGAGGGGCGCTGGAAGCTGCCCTTTGTTCAGAAAACACGCACGGCAGGGTACGACGGAAAGGGTGTTGCCCTCATGCGTACACCCGCCGACCTGGAGAAAAAGTTGTTGTCAGGCCCCTGTCTGACGGAAGAACTGGCCGACATACAAACCGAAATAGCCGTGATTGCCGCACAGAATGAGGATGGTTCGGTAGCCGTGTTCCCGGCCGTGGAGATGGATTTTCATCCGGAAGCCAACCTGGTGGAGTTCCTGCTTTGTCCGGCGCGCATCTCTCCGCTTCAGGAGGCAGAAGCCCAGGCACTGGCTGAACGGGTAATCCGGTCGCTCGGCTGCTGCGGATTGCTGGCGGTGGAAATGTTCCTGACAAAATCCGGTGAAATATGGGTAAATGAATCGGCGCCCCGCCCCCACAACAGCGGACACCACACCATAGACAGTGCCATCACCAGCCAGTTTCAGCAACATATCCGGGCTGTTACCAACCTGCCGCTCGGATCAGGCAACCAGGTTGCCGGCGCTGCCGTTATGCTCAATCTCCTGGGAGAAGAAGGGCACAAGGGGCCGGTTGTCTATCTCGGGGCGGAGGAATGTCTGGCAATGGAAGGGGTTTACATCCATCTGTATGGCAAGGCGATGACATCTCCTTTCCGCAAAATGGGCCATGTAACCATCACGGCCGCCGATGCAGAATCGGCGATCAGGAAGGCTGACTTTGTTAAAAAACAGCTAAAAGTGGTGTCAACGGAGGTATAAAATCAGATTTTCAGATTATTTTGCCTACTTTTGGTGGATGTTTTCCCCCGAAACGTACCCGATATGATCAAGGATATTCTGAACAAACCCGAGGGACGCAGGCTGGAGTTCAAACAGGAACTGCCCACCTCCGCCGATCTGGCAAAAACCATCGTGGCTTTCGCCAACGATGCGGGTGGCGATATTTTCATCGGCATACGGAACAGCCCCAGACAACTGACCGGAGTACCGGAACCCGACCTCATGAAAACGGAAGAGCAGATAGCGTCCATCATACACGACCACTGTACACCGGTTATTATCCCCGAGATTACCTTTCTCGCCCACGAAGACAAACACTTTATCAGAGTACAGATTCACAGGGGAAGTGATTTCCCCTATCACCTGAGGGCCAAAGGGGCCAAAGAGGGCACTTACATACGCATTGGATCCACCAATCGCAAGGCAGACGATGATATTATCACAGAACTGGAGCGCCGGAAAAGGAATATCTCTTTTGACAGCGAGCCACAGTACGGCAAAACAATTTCAGACCTTGACCTGACTGATTTTGGCAAACAGTTTTCCGAACTGACCGGAGAAGAACTGAACGGGACAACGCTGGCCAAACTTGGACTGGTCAAAGAACTGAACGGGACGCTCACAGTCACCAGCGCACTGGTACTCTTTTCCGGTTTTGAAAGCCGGAAAGAACTCTTTCCCTACTCAAAAATAGAATGTGCGCGTTTTAAAGGCACCAGTACCGATATCAGGATTGACGATAAAACAATCACAGAACATATAGGCAGACAGCCGGAAGAAGCACTACGGTTCATCCAGCGACATGTCAACAGCAGTTCGCTGATAGAGGGTGTTTATACCCGCCGCCGCTGGGAATATCCCATGGCAGCCCTCAGGGAGGCACTCCGGAACGCCGTGGTACACCGCGATTACAGCCTGACAGGGAAAGACATCAAGGTGGCCATTTACGACGATATGGTTGAAATTACCAGTCCCGGCACCCTGCCTCCCTCCATAGATTTTCAGGAAATGGATGCCAGGCAGAGCGACATACGAAACAAGGCAATTGCTCCCGTTTTCAAACGACTCGGACTCATTGACCAGTGGGGAAATGGATTAAAAATAATATCGGAAGAGCTCAGATCCTATCCCGACTTAGAACTCCGCTGGTTTGAAAAAGGCCTTCAGTTTCAGGTGCAGTTTGTTCGCAAAAGCAGCCAGCCGGCAACCATGGCATCGGAATCAGTGCATGATTCCGATCATGGAGGAACATGGCCGGCACCAGGTTGGCACCAGGTCGGCACCAGGTCGGCACCAGGTCGGCACCAGGTTGAAAAGTTACTGCTGAGTATGAAAACCCCCAAGAAAATCAGGGAGCTGATGGAAGTGATGTCGTGGAAAGACCGGAGCAAATTCAGGGCCAGATATATCACCCCGCTGCTGGAACTCGGGATACTGGAGATGACAATACCCGACAAGCCCAACAGTTCGAACCAGGAGTACGACCTGACCGAAAAGGGCCGGAAATTTCTGGATATTCTTCGCGGAAACGGCGGATAGACCATGAATAACCTTTTCCGCGCAGAATGTAACGCAGGTCAGCGAATCAGGGTAACCTGCCCCAGCTGTCTCTTGTTCTCGCCACATACACTGATTTCTGCCGAATACATGTAAACATCGGAGGGCGCATCAACGTTGTTTACGCGTCCGTCCCACGGATTGCTGCCGGTGTATATTTCCTGTCCCCAGCGGCTGTATATTGTCATGGAGAGCAGCTCGACGTTTTTCCCGACCAGACTGAATGTATCGTTGGAGGAGTCGCCGTTCGGCGTGAATGCGTTGGGCAGGTCCACCGTGCAGTCGGGAGGCGTCACCGTTACTGTAACGCTGGCTGAATCAGCGCAACCTGTACTGCTGATGACAAGCAGTTGATAGGTAGTGGTGCTGTCGGGTGCCGCCACGGGATCAGGGCAGTCGGTACACGACAGTCCATCTGGCGGCGACCAGCTGTATGTTCCGGAGCCGGTACCGGTCAGTTCGATTGACTCGCCTGCTTCAATACTGGTGTCAGCCGGCGACACAAAAGCATCAGGAGAAAAAAGCAGGCTGACCAGCACCGTATCGGTTACCGTGCAATTATCCAGTGCAGCCGTGGCCACGATTACAGCAGATGAGTCACCTGTAAAAATTGTAGCCGGATTGACAGCACTGGCAACCAGACTATCGGGCGACCAGACGATTGAACCATTGGTGGACGCCTGAAGCTGTACCGGGGTACCCGCACACACTGTCTGGTCTTCGCCGGCATCGAGCGACAGGGTGGTCAGCGCTACATTTACCGTATCTGAACCTGACCCGCAGCCGGGAGTGGTTACAGTTACGGCATACTGGCCCGGCGCTGAAACACTGAGTTCGCCGGAGTTCGCCCCGTTTGACCAGGAGTAAGTGGCGCCGATGATACCGGTGGAAAGCTCAACAGTCTGATTTTCACAAAGGGTAATATCATCACCGAGATCCACATTCAGCTGGGTGGAGGCTCCATCATTTCTGAAAATAGCATTGTCGAAATTGGGCAAGCCCAGAAAAAACAGGGGGTCAGCGCTGAATTGAAGCACCTTTCGGTTGAGGAGAGGAGCCGAGTTCGGACAGACAATTACAGAGAGCCAGGTGACCGGAAATTCAGATTCAATCAGATAAATATTTCCGTCGGGAGCCAGTTGCATCTGACCAAACAGGGCAAACTGCGGAGAAGGGAGTTGTGCAAATATGGCTGCGTTGCCCGTGATATCCGGCGCTGTCAGGCTGTAATATCCGAAAGCAGCGTTACTCGTGTTGAAAAATAGCCTTTTGCTGTCAGGTGAAAATTCGAACCAGATAATATCCGTCAAATTCAGTCCGGCATCGGTGATGACGCCCGTCTGGTTATCGAAAGGCAATATTCTGTCTGAACTGCAGAGCCACTTGCCATCGGGAGAGCCCTTGATGATACCGCCCGAGACGATGTTGTAGAGCGTGGGTGTTCCCACCCCCGCGGCAGTAACTGGAAATACGCTCATGCCTGCATTGTCGCTGTGGACAATAATCCAGTAATCGGTGCCATTCTGGTGGCGCACGGCACAGAGCCCCTCATAGGACGGGACGAGGATCATTTCGTTGTAGTCCACTACCCCGCCGAGGCCTCCATTCTGTGTCATATCCACTTCAAAAAAGGAAAGACCACGCCCGAGTGGTTGTCCGGGCACTTCGCCGCCCACATTGTATTCAACCTCTTCCATGGTGAAAAGATAGTAACGGTCGGGAGTACCCGGTCGGGGAATAATGACGGCCGACTGTGCAGAGCTGAATCCTCCGCCTTCGGTATTACCCATATCGTACATCACATCGTGGTTCCTGTTCCAGATTTTTCCGCTGCTTTGTCCGCTCAGTATCGGGTCGCGCCCTCCGCCGTTGGAGTAAAACAACAGATTCCCGTCAGCATCGGCGATAGAGGCACTTCCCTCGAAGGAAAACATGGAACTGGGCGTAGTGATCACAGGAGCACCCGAGTTGAAATCGAGGGCAGCCCCCATGCCAAAATGCCAGATATTGCCCTCTTTCTGGGCATTTGCCACACCAGAGAGCATGGTAATCAGAAAAAAAACGACAGCTTTCTTTTTCATATTTGTCAGCGAACGAGGGTTATATCACCTGACTTGCGGACGAGGCCGTCGCAGGTATTCATTTCGAGTTGCCAGGTGTAAACACCGGGCTGAGCGGGTTGACCTGCAACGACGCCATCCCATGGCTCGGCGGCATCACCAGACTGAAAAACAAGTTCTCCCCAGCGGGAGTAAATACGGAGCAGGTAACCATCGGGCCTGATATCGGCGCCATAAACCCTGAAAAGACTGTTTTCGGTTGAACTGCCGGGAGCAAATATATTGGGAATATAAAAAGGACAGGGCTTTTTGACCGTAACCGTGACAGAGGCCGTATCGGAGCAGCCTTCTGTGTCATAGCCGGTAACAATGTAGGTTACTGTTTCATTGTTGGTGGTAACCGGATTGGGGCAGTCAGTACAAGTCAGTCCGGTTGGTGGCTGCCATTGGTATGATTCTGCTCCGGTAGCCCCCAGGGCAACAGGCACCCCTTCCGGAGTCAGCAAGTCGGGGCCTGCATAAACAACGGGCGGGGCAAGTACACTTACTGATACCTGCGCAGTATCGGAACAGTCGCCGATTGAAACCGCTACACGGTAAACAGTCGTATTATCAGGAGTTATGGTTAAATCACTATTGTCTGACAATACAGCTCCGGTTTCATCCTGCCAAAGATAAGAAGTACCTCCGGAGGCAGACAGCAGTGCGTCGGCGCCCTTGCAGACAGCTGTATCAGGAGAGACTGACACATCCGGGATAACGCCCCTTGAAGTTATGTCAATCGTATCGGTTACCACTCCGCATTCGCTGTTGATTGTAACGGAATAGACGCCGGGGGAGCTGACCTGTATAGCAGGCGTATTTTCTCCGGTGTTCCAGAGCGGAGTGCCGGGAACATCCACTTCGGGTTTCAGTTCCAGTATTTCACCTGTGCAGATTGACGTGTCGGCGGGCAGTATATCAGTTTCCTCATAACTCCGACAGGTTACTTTTTCAGCAAATTGTATATCTGACATCGTGATGGTGATATTTTGCTTCACCGTGTTTTGTGAGACTGTCAGCGGATAGTCAGAAACTGCCAGCGGGTTGTCCACTGGCAACTGAAACACCTGAAATGACTTTCTGCAGCAGGAATAACGCGGGTTTGCCCTGCTGATGAAGGGCTGACGGGCAATTCCGGTAACACTTGTGTCGGTGGATCCGCAGAAAACTGCCTCATCATCACCGAAAACTACATCAGTTCCGAATTCCTGGTAATCAGATCCAAAGGCAATATTCCCGGTCAGGTTACCTGTTCTGGTCAGCGTGGCAATAATCAGGTCGCCATCGGTGGGTGGAAAGACGATCGGCGTGGTCATACCTGCCAGCGCCAGTGTATCGGGGCCGATCATCCCGATTCCGATGGGTGCCAGACCACTGGCATTTGAGACAAGCGTCTGACCGTTGATTTCGCCATTCAGCCCAATGCGGAGCAGGCAGGTTTCGGAATTGATGGAAAAATCAAGTGTCCGGTAAGATGCCACCATGATGTCGTCATTTCCGACTGGAATACCGTCCTGCACATAATGGGATTCGCCGGGGCTGGCGTATTCCTTCGACCAAAGCAAATCTCCGTTCCCGGAAAAACGGGCGACAAGTATGCCCCTGTCGGTGAGTACATACGTACCGCCCAGGATAAAGAAGCCTCCGGAAGGGAGCGGTACCACCTCGGGGTATGCGAGAAATTCATTCGCATCAAACATTTTTTCCCAGAGAAGCTGTCCGGTATCCGAGAAGCGGGCCAGTAACACCCTTTGTACGATATCGCTGGACAGGCGGCTCATCCCTACCGCGATTACACTTCCATCGGGCATTTTTCTGGCATCAAACCAGTCGTCCTGGTCATCAGGAGTTCCCCATACGATCTCTTTTACGAAATTACCCGCATCATCAAGGTGCAGAACAGACGCATCGAAGTACTGATTCAAACCGGAGTTATTATTGAAGATCAGTATGTCACCGTTATCAAGCGAAACGACAGCCCTCATATCCCGGTAATACTGCGGTTCTGTACTCCAGAGCAGGTTGCCTGAATTGTCAAACCTGCAGACAAAAGAGTGAAACCGGGTATCATCCCTGCCAATACCGGCGCACACCCAGCCACCATCCGGGTACTTGTCGATAGTAGTGAACTCTGCACTGGCAATATCAGAAGAGAGTACCTTGATGAAAGGCTGCGCCGACAGCAGGTATTGAAGAAAAATCAGAATCAGTACAACAGTGAATCTCATTGAAACTTTCCTTGAATCAAATACATGGTACAGGCAAACCCGAAAAGAGTTGTACCGGAGGTATGTATTCCAATGCAAGAATTTTACATTTCCATCATTTACAACCCATCATTTCAATCAATGATGCCGGCCCCTGATGGTAGGGGCCCTCGTCGAGATGCATATTCACTTCGCGGACAACAATATCTGACAGGCCGGCGAAGTCATTTCGCAGTTGTTCTTCTGTAAACAGCATGGCAGGATCGGTGGGGCCGCCCGAAGGCTTGCCAATCTGATTCACAGAAAAGCCGACCAGATACAGAACACCGCCTTCCCGCAGCATGGGAATCAGTTTTCCGAAGCATTCGGGACGAATTTCGGGCGGCAGATGCGTAAATGCCAGTACGATACAGTCAAATGCTTCTTTTTTGCCGGAATACCCCTGAAAAGAGTTGATTTCATATTGAATTTGTACGCCCCTGGAGGCAGCGAGTTGCATGGCCTTGGTTTTACCGGCCTCGCTCATGTCGAAGGCATGTACATTCCAGCCCTTTTCAGCTGCATATACGGCATTTCGGCCCTCCCCTTCTGCCGGGAAGAGGATTCTGCCGGGGGGGCGGCCATCGAGAAAGGTACGAAACAGTTCATTGGGTTCGGTACCATACGCGTACTCGCGCGCCAGATATCTTTGATTCCAGAATTCAACTGACATGAATAAATCAGGGGTTAGAGCATATTCCGGATTCTCTTGTCAAGTCAAAAACAGCTCATTTTTGCTATCGGCAGGAAACCCCGGACATGCTCCCGGTGATAATAAAGCCCGCAAAACTATCTTTTTCTGTGTGAATTCAGAATTTGTCGCGGTATCGCAGCACTACATTAACCAAAAGAACGAGTACAGGCACTTCAATCAGAGGACCGATCACAGCAGCAAAGGCAGCTCCCGAGTTGATCCCGAATACGGCAATAGCCACGGCAATGCCCAGTTCGAAGTTATTACCGGCAGCGGTGAATGCCAGTGAAGTGCTTTTAGGATAGTCTGCTCCGGCGCGTTTTGCCAGGAAAAATGCACTGAAAAACATAATGACAAAGTACAGCACCAGCGGAATGGCAATCCGGAATACATCCATCGGAATCTGAACGATCAGATTGCCCTTGTAGCTGAACATGACCGCGATGGTGAAAAGCAGAGACACCAGCGTCACCGGGCTGATGGCCGGGATGAACACCTGTTGATACCATTCAGATCCCCGTGCGCGCATGAGTACTTTTCTGGAAATATAGCCGGCGGCAAACGGGATACCGAGATAAACAAGGACGCTTTCGGCAATCTGTCCTATACTCACATCCACCTGTACACCCTGTACGCCAAACAACGGCGGTAGTATGGTAATGAAAAACCAGGCATATATGCTGTAGAAAAGTACCTGAAAAATACTGTTAAAAGCCACCAGACCGGCAACATACTCGTTATCGCCCTCTGCGAGTTCGTTCCACACGATTACCATGGCAATACAGCGTGCAAGTCCGATCATGATCAGTCCGGTCATATATTCCGGCTTGTCATACAGAAAAAACACAGCCAGCAAAAACATGAGGATCGGGCCAACAATCCAGTTCTGAAGCAGAGATAACCCGAGAATACGCCTGTTTTTGAACACCGATGGCAATTCCTCGTACCTGACTTTCGCCAGGGGCGGATACATCATCAGAATCAGTCCGAGGGCGATGGGAATATTCGTTGTTCCCACCTGAAACTGGCTGATAAAGCTGCTCGTATCCGGAAGGAAATACCCCAGTGCAATACCCAGTGCCATGGCGCTGAATATCCAGAGCGTGAGATAGCGGTCGAGGAAGCCAAGCTGGCGGGATTTCACCCTGTTATCTGACTGTCTCATATATTTTTCTCTATAAACTCGCGGGAATACTCCTTTATTTGTTCCCTTACTGCCCGGAAAGCGGCCATAATTTCTTCTTCTGATCCGACAGACTTTGCCGGATCGGGAAAATTGTAGTGAAATTTTTGCGCGTCGGTCGGGAAGTATGGGCATCTTTCGCGAGCATTATCGCATACGGTAATAACGAAGTCGAAGGCGATATCCCGGTACTCATCCACGTTGTTGGAGGTATGTCCGGAAATATCAATTCCGTCTTCCTTCATGATGGCGATGGCACGGGGGTTCACGCCGTGTGTCTCCACACCGGCGCTGTACACCTCCGCGCGTCCGCGGGCGAAGTGGCGCAGATACCCTTCGGCAATCTGGCTCCGGCAGCTGTTTCCGGTGCAGAGAACGAGAATTTTTTTCATAGTCAGCAACATTTATTGTCAATGGCGACACTCAGGAATTCATCCATCACGCGGCTGAATTTGCTGAAAGTCTCCTGGTTAATACAGTAGCATGATTTGGTCCCCTCGACGGTTCCGCGGATGAGACCAGCATTCAGAAGCTCTTTAAGGTGTTGGGAAACAGTACTTTGTGCAAGCGGGAGCACCTCTACAATCTCCCCGCAGACACAACTTTTTCTCGCAGCCAGCTCCCTGAGAATAGCGATTCGGGCAGGATGAGCCAGTGCTTTGGCCAGTTCGGCCAAATGCTGGTCTTCCGGGCTGAATTCGGATTTTTTATTGGTGGTCATAAAATACCCTGGTTTTCATCGCAAAATTACGATGAAAAAACCGATTGTTATCCTGATCATGGTGAATAAAAATGAACACGTAGAGACGCGATTCATCGCGTCTCTCACCCACAACACAATACAAATGCCCCCCCCGGGGCAAATACGTCTGCCATAATAACAGAAAATCATTGTGCTGAAGGCAAGATGCGGCGTTATTCCTCCCGAAACGCCGAAGGCACTGCAGCGGCCCGGCGGGCGGGCAGTACAGAGGCAAGAAATCCGATGGCGGTGACGATCAGGATAATTGGCAGAAAATCGGACAGGCGCATGGATATGGGGTATGAATCCACTACAAACCCTTGCGGTATCGTGACGATACCCCAGGTTTTCTGGACGACATAAATGACAACGGCCAGTACAATACCGGCGACGAGGCCGATGAGTGTGAGCAGCATTCCTTCCAGCAGAAAGACCTTCCGGATCATATTGTTATCGGCCCCCATACTTTTGAGCACCGAAATATCCTTTTGCTTGTCGAGCACAATCATCCACAGGGCGCCTACGGTATTGAATGCCATGAGCAGCAGCATGAGACTGGTGATGGCGAATCCCATCCATTTTTCCAGCTTCATCACCTTGAAAAAGGCCTCATTCTGTTCGTAGTGATCTTTCAGCACAAAGCCTTCTCCCAGTCTTTTCCCGATTTGCTCCTTGATGGCCGACAGGTCTGCCCCGTTTGTGCACCTGATTTCCAGTGCAGAAACGGTATTGGGGCCTGTTTCCAGCAGTTCCCTGACGAAATCAATATTTGTCAGTACGTATTCATTGTCATAGGATTGCTGGATAGCGAACGTACCTTTTGGATATACTGATCTGGTTTTGAAGGGCTTGTCGAGTACACCGGCGGTTTGGTCGGGCATATAGACTGTAACAGGCTCGATAGGATTCTGTACGTTCACCGAGAGCTTGTTTCGGAGCCCGGCGCCGAGAATGGCACAGTTTCGCTCTTCTTCCTTCAGGGTATATGAGCCCTCCACCATGACCGTGTCGGAGTTGATTCCTGTTACCGGGGCGAAATATTCGTCCACTCCCTTGAGTGCGCCGAAGTCCTGGGAGCCGGCGTATTCGAAGAAAGCGATTTCCTCCAGCGTTTCGCTCACGATGTACACGCCCGGGATTGTGCGGATATCGGCCAGCGCGATACTGTCGGCGTCGAAAGTTTTGCCGCGTGCGGGCGTGACCTTTATTTCGGGATTGAAATGGCCAAAAAGACCGGAGAGCAGGTCTTCAAATCCGTTGAAGACAGACAGTACGAGTACCAGGGCGGCCGTACCAATAGCCATACCGAGCACCGATATGCCGGTGATGATATTGATGGCGTTGGTGCTGCGTTTGGCGAACAGGTAACGCCGTGCGATGAGCATCGAGAAATTCACGGTACAAAAGTCGGGAAAAGTTTCGTTACCGGATTCATTTATTACCTGTACAGTAAGGATGTATCTTTGCGACACCATGTACCGCATTGTTTACATCATTGTCTTTTTTGTCTGTACTGGCCGGCCCTTGCAAGCGCAGCACCCCGGCACCTGGAATATCCTGAACGTACGCTATCCGGTGAACAGCAAACTGACCATCTTTTCGGAGGGTCAGGTGCGTTCATTATCATTTTACGACGATTTTCACTACCACGAACTGACAACGGGGGTAATTTTCAGGCCCTCCCGCCAGATAACGCTGACACTGGCCGGCGGGGAATATCTGACGTACAGCAGTGGCGGCAACTTTGTATCGCCAATCAGGAGCGATGAGTTCAGGTTTTGGCCGCAGGCAGCAATCAGTCAGTCGTTTGGCCGGCTCATACTGGAGCACAGATACCGTTCGGAATTCCGGTTTATTACCTCCGGATTCAGGCTGCGTTTCCGTTCGAGGCTGGGTATTACCCTGCCACTTAACAACCGGGAAATAAAGCCGGGGACAATTTATATGGGTGCCAGCGAAGAATTGTTTTTTACCAACAGGGCGCCCTATTTTGAGAGAAACAGATTCATACTGCTTGTCGGGAGACAATTTTCCCGGAGGATAACCATGCATCTGGGATATGTTCACCAGTTCGACTACCGGATCAATGACGAAACCGGCAGTGATTTTGTGCAGGTGAGCCTGCAGGCAACACTGAGCAGATAAATTACTCTATTTTCCAGCTGACGGGTTCCAGTCCCTGGCTCGTCAGAATTTCGTTGGCACGGACGAAGTGTCCGCATCCCTGAAAGGCATTGCCTGCGAGCGGCGACGGGTGTGCGGCTTCGAGAACAAAATGACGCGACTGGTCAATGAGCGATTTCTTGCTGCGGGCAAAATTGCCCCAGAGCATAAAGACAACCCCCTCCTTTTTATCGGAAACAGTTCGTATTACTGCATCCGTAAAGGTTTGCCAGCCAATTTTTTGATGAGAAGCAGGCTTGCCCGCCTCCACAGTGAGCATGGCATTGAGCATGAGCACACCCTGTTCAGCCCAGCTGCTCAGGTCGCCGTGAGCCGGAATTTCATAACCCAGCTCCGTGCGTATTTCCCTGTAAATATTGACGAGCGAGGGTGGAATCCGCACACCTTTGGGCACCGAAAAACTGAGCCCCATGGCTTCTCCGGGATTGTGGTATGGATCCTGTCCGAGGATCACTACCCTGACCCTGTCGAAAGGTGTTTTATTGAATGCGTTGAAAATGAGAGAACCTGGCGGGTAAACCCTGTGACCGGCCTTCATTGTTTCCACGAGAAATTTCCTGATGTCAGCAAAATACGGAGCAATGAATTCTGCAGCGAGTGCCTGTTTCCAGCTCTCCTCTATCTTTACATTCGATGTGTCGGGCAGTTGCTCCATCTGTTATTGAGTCAATTTTGAGGTGGTTTGCATCGAACAAGCCATTTTTCTTTCAACAAAAGCTGATTGTGCTGAGTTTACATTCAAAAAACCTGTAATTTTGCGCCGCCGGTCCCGTAGCTCAGTGGATAGAGCATCTGCCTTCTAAGCAGATGGTCACAGGTTCGAGTCCTGTCGGGATCACTCCGCAAGGCCTGAAAAATTTACAAA
>CAILQK010000290.1 GCA_903836265.1 uncultured Bacteroidota bacterium
AACTGTGGTGTCTGCCGGTGTCGGCGCGGAGGTAGAAACTAAAACCGAGCTCAAGAATGAGTTGGAGATGGGCATGAGTATTACTACCAAAGGCAACTTCAATACTTCTGCCGAGGTATGTCTGACTGCCAATGAAACTATTTCCACCTCTGGCGATGGTGTGCTTCAGGGCGAGGATGCCGATGTATTTGTGGGTGGCGCACTGAACCTGCTTTTTGGTATTACGGATGATCTTCGTTTTGATACCAGCGCCTGCGAATACTACATCAAACCGGATCTGGTGGTATTCCCCGACAAGTTTGCCTCCACCTTCCTGTATTCGGGGTACCAGATCAAAAAGGTGGTTATACCGAATCTGGAACTGGTAGGTGACACCGTATCAGCAGAACAGTGGCGCGATATCCTTCAAAGGAACCGGGATTTGAAAAATCAGGCTGTTTTTGAGAAGAACCTGACGTTCGATGCTGGTGTTGGCTATGAAAACTCCAGTACGATTGAAAACTCCAAAAGCATGAGCTATGGTTTCGGGATTGATATCTCGGCAAACATTGGCGTTGATCTCGGTTTCTTCTTCAACGGTACGGGAGCATCCTTCAAGATGGGTATGCAGATTGATATGGGGGTTTCCACGGAATTCAGTAATTCCCAGACAAATTCCCAGACAGTAGGATATACGCTGGCCGATGATGATATCAAGGACGTATTTACGTTTGATGTTTTGCAGGACAGGGTTTACGGCACACCGGTATTCAAAACAATCTCCGGTAACTCTTCCTGTCCGTATGAGCAGAAGACAGTGCCACGCGATGGTCTGACACTGACAGTTGACCGTACGATTGCCACCAATGTACTGGAAAATGATGTGGCGGTATTCAAGTTCAATCTGGGTAATACCAGTGAGACGGATGAATGGCGTTCCTATACCCTGGCACTTTCGAACAGTACCAATCCGGACGGTGCGGTAGTAAATATACAGGGAGAGAACAAATCAAGCGGTACCTTCCTTGTTGGCCCCGGCCAGTCACAGGAGGTGATTGTGACCATTGCGCGCGGTCCGAACGCCTATGATTACGAGAACCTGTTTTTCTATGCCATCTCCGATTGTGAAGGTGCACGCTACGATGCCCTTGGCTTCGGCGACTGGCCTCCCAAACCATTCTTCGACTCGATATCGCTGGATGTCCACTTTTTGGAGCCCTGCAGCCCGATTGATGTCGGTTTCCCGCTGCAAAACTGGGTGATGACGCCGGCGGATGGCAATATTGTATTTATCACGCTGAATGAGTTCAACCGTTATGATTCGGATCTGGAACTGATTCGTGTGCAGCAGCGCCGCAAAAACGGTGATGGTGCCTGGATTAATATCACAGAAGTACCCAAGGCACAACTGGACAATGATGTGTTCAAGATCGTACAGTGGGATACAGAAGGGTATCAGGACGGTGAGTACGAAATACGCGCGGTAACGCAGTGTACCGGCGGCCAGAATGCCGGGGTATCCACGATTGTTACAGGACGAATTGAGCGCACTGCTCCCGAGATTCTCGGCACTCCCGAGCCCGCTGATGGGGTACTGTCGAACGGTGACGAGATCAGTATCACGTTCACTGAACCTATTCGCTGCGATCAGATTATTCAGGCCGATTTTTTCAACAACAATAATATAGGTCTGTACAATGCCGAAACGGATCAGCTGGTTGACGCGGTGGTTACCTGCGATGGCGACAAGATTGTCATTGTGCCCAATGTGCCCAATCGTTTCATCGAGAATACGGTGCTGCGCGTGGAAGTGGACAACATCAAGGATCTGGCAGACAACGTATTTGAGCATGTTTCCTGGGAGTTCTTTGTTGATCGCAACCCGATGCGCTGGAGCGGCGGCAATGTGAAGGTGGGTAAATACGCCGAGGATATCATCACCGTAACGCGCCAGCTGGTGAACACGGGCGGTCAGGCGCTGTCGTATGAACTGGATCAGGTGCCTTCCTGGGTGCGCGTTGGCCCCGCCAACGGCATCATCGCCCCCGGTGCCGCTGAGGATATCACGTTTGTATTTGACAACTCGCTGAGTTTTGGTACTTATACCGATACGATCTTCGCGATTACCCCATTGGGCAATGAACCCATGCCGGTGCGCTGCCGCGTGATGTGCGAAGCCCCCGAGTGGGTATTCGACCCCACCGCGTACTCCGGCTCGATGAACATGACGGCACGCCTCGATATCGAAGGCACGCTGAGCACCGACG
>CAILQK010000291.1 GCA_903836265.1 uncultured Bacteroidota bacterium
CCGATGTGCCCGATCCGTGGGGCACCAATATCGGCAACATCTACATGAACGGAACCACCCTGTCCGGGTTCCACAAGCCACACCTGACCTTTATGGTGAATACCAACGGTCGCCAGGGCTATTTCCAGCTGCACGTCGGTTTTGACGGCAAAAAAGGCGGCGGTCACTTCACAGGCGCTTCCAGCAGCAATCCCAATGACAACTACACTTTCCAGACGAACGGCTGGGAGTGGCGCTCTATTGATCTGGCCGCGTTCCCCTGGGAAGACTGGTGGGGAACAGGCAAACCCGAATTTACAGGAAACGGAACCCTCGATTTCGTGGAGTTTTTCCTGAAACAGGGCAACGGCGCCGATCCGTTTGAACTCAATATTGACCAGGTAATGATCACCGACGGACCGTTCAAACCGGTTAACACGCTTTTCACTTTTGAAAACGGCGTGGCCGATTTCCAGTCGAACACTGGCGCTGTTACCGGCTTCAACCAGTCAACAGGTAACGTCACCGCAATGGGCGACAAGTATTACACTGTTCAGAAACAGGCCGTGGGCAACTGGGACTGGACCGGCGCCATCGAAGGTGCAGGTCCGTTCGATATGAGCCAGATCGAATGTCCATTTCTGAATATCTGGGTGAATACAGGTTCCAAAAAAGGATATTTCCAGGTTGAAACCAGCCAGAATGGTACAAAATGGGGTATCGGACAAACTGCACCGGATTACTACTTCCAGACGAACGGAGCCTGGCAACTCGTTTCCATTGATCTCAAAAAGGCCGGCTGGGGCAACTGGGGCGGATCGGGTACCGAAATTGACTGGAGCGGAGCTCTCGACTATATCAAAATCGGCTTCACAACAGGTAATGTCGGCGGTGCTAACCTCGAAGATTACGAGCTGAGCGTGGACGATATCATTATCTCGGAAGGACCACTGTTCTAAACTGTCATGTACCGGATCGGGGAATCAAAGCCCCGATCCGGGCTATCAGAATGAGTATGTTCATCAGAATATCAGTAATTTTTCTCCTGCTCCCCGCGCTTTCTGTGAGCGCACAGGACAAAATGGTTGACCCCCGTGCTACTGCACAAACCCGGGCACTGTACGCCAACATGCTCCGTGTCTCGTCGCAGAAGCAAATTCTGTTTGGTCACCAGGACGACCTTGCCTATGGCGTGGGGTGGCGGGAGATGCAGGGCGGATCAGACGTGAAATATGCCTGCGGCGACTACCCCGCAGTTTATGGATGGGAACTCGGCAACCTTGAAAAGGATGCCACCCACAACCTCGACTCGGTTCATTTCGGAAAAATGAAAAAATGGATCAAAGAGGGCTACAAACGGGGCGGTATTATTACGCTGAGCTGGCACATGTCCAACTACCACACAGGAGGATCGGCATGGGATACTTCCGCAGCGGTCAGGGATATACTCCCTGGTGGTGTTCATCATGCACGCTACAAGGCTGATCTCGACCGTTTCGCTCGTTTTACCGGCGATCTGAAAACCGGAGGATTATTTCAAAGAGACTTTATACCGGTAATTTTCAGGCCCTTCCACGAACACACAGGCAGCTGGTTCTGGTGGGGCAAGGGACATGTCACACCGGAGGAATTCAAATCGCTCTGGAAATTTACGGTCGCTTACCTGCGCGATGAAAAACAGCTTCATCACCTCGTTTACGCCTTCAGTACTTCCTGGAACTACAGCAATGAAGCCGAAATGCTGGAATTTTACCCCGGTGATGAATGGGCCGACGTACTTGGAATTGACTTTTATGCATACGACAACAGACAGGAAACCTGGGACAACTATGTTAAATGCCAGGAAATTCTGATCGAATCGGCGCAAAAACGACGAAAAATTCCGGCGCTCACAGAATTTGGCTTCGAAGGAATACCACAGCCCGACTGGTGGACGCGGGTACTGCTGCCTCACCTGAGTGTTGCAGATCAGTGTACTGTTGCGTACGCGTGCGCATGGCGCAATGCAAATACCAGACACCATTACGTTCCGTATTCAGGTCATATCAGCACGCCCGATTTTCAGGAGTTTTACAGGCATGATGCCACGCTGTTTGAAAGCGACCTCTGGAACTTTTACAAAAAACCACCCGATACCCGACCGGCTCCCGGTGGCAAAACCCGCTCACAACCCGGTCAGTAACTCAACACGGATGGTGTTAGAAATTATTTTCATACGATTCAATTTGAAACAGGGTTGCAGCCGCAATGGCAGCAGCCTTTTTTGAAATTTGTCCGGAATTGTACTGCCGGTACAAAAATGATACTTTTGCCATCGGCAGAAAACCTGCTTTCACACCATGAAGATGAACCAGAACTGTCTCCTCGCCTGCTTTCTCCTGATATCAGGATTTGCCACAGCACAGGCCCCCGTTGTTGTATCAGTCACGCCAGTTGCCGTATCAGTAGAACAGTACGGCAAATTCGAGGTAATGATCGAACTCAATATCAATCCCGTCAATCCGTTTGATTACGATGAACTTCGCACGGAAGCTGTTTTCACCGCTCCCGACGGAACATCCCGCACCGTGGACGGATTCTATATGGAAGACTTCACCATAACCAATACCAGCACCGGTGCGCTGAGCCCGCTACCCGCAAAAGGTTTCAGAATCAGGTTTTCTCCCGTTCAGACCGGCACATGGAGCTATACCGTTCGTTGTATCAATGCCGCCGGATCAAATACGTTCCAGACACTGCAATTTCAGTGTACCCCACCCTCTTCTGCAAACAACAAGGGCTTTGTCAGTACATCACAGGGCAATCACCTTGTTTTTTCAAATGGGGAACAGTATATACCCACAGGCGAAAATATGGCCTGGCAAAACAGCAATCCCTATGTTGACTACAAGAAATGGCTCGGCAAACTGAGCGCAAGCGGAGGCAACTTCATTCGTCTGTGGCTGTGTCACTGGGGTATGGGGCTCGAGTGGAAGCAAAATGTGAGCGGTTTTTCCGGTCTGAAAAAATACAAGCAAAGCAGCGCGTTCTACCTCGACTGGGTGTTTGATCACTGTGCAGAAAAAGGGGTATATGTGATGCTGTGCCTCAATCATCACGGCCAGGTATCGTCACAGGTAAATCCCAACTGGTCTGATAACCCGTACAATGCTGCCAACGGCGGCCCCTGCGCAGGCACGCGCGACTTTTTCGCCGGCACACAGGCAAAAGCACTGCATAAAAACCGCCTGCGGTACGCGCTGGCCAGATGGGGATACCAGCGCAGCATCATGACCTGGGAGTTGTTCAATGAGGTAAACTGGACCGACAATTATGAACAGAATAAACCTGTTATCGCCGAATGGCACGCCGAAATGGCGGCTTTTATCAAACAGAATGACCCTGTTCAGCGCCCGGTGAGTACCAGCTACGGAAACCCGCAAAGCGAAGATCCTGCCGTGTGGAACAACCCCGATATGGATTACTCACAACGCCACTACTATCTGGACAGTCCCAATCTCGAAGCTGTGCTCAGCGCAGGTGTGCGCGACAATATACAGCAGTACGACAAGCCCGCCCTGATCGGCGAATTCGGACTGAGCACATCAGGTGCCGGTCTTGCCGCCATTGACCCCTCCGGCATTCATATTCACAACAACCTGTGGGGACCGCTCTTCGGAGGCAGTATGGGGTCGGGTATGACCTGGTGGTGGGACAACTACATAGAACCGTCCAGTCTGTACAACCGTTTTCTCGGAATATCAACCACAAGCAGCCAGATCAGCTTCGCCGGAAAAAGGATGAAGCCCGTCAGCGCAGAAGTGAGCGGACCGGTTGGCTCGCTGAAGCTCAATACCAATATGGACTGGGGTGGACTGGGCGATACGCTGATTCAAATTCAGGAAAATGGAACCATTACTCCGGCCACTTTCAAGCTCGGTCAGTTCCTGTACGGCTCGGTCTGGAATACACAGTACCGCCGCCCCCCTGTCTTCATCGTCAATATGCCACAGGCCGGACAATTTGAGATCAAAACAGGCAATCAGTTCGGCACCAGTCCGAAACTGACAGTTTGGCTCAACGGGGTGCAGGCGCTGAATCTGGTGCCCGCCATCAACCAGACTTACACCATAACGCTGCCGCAGGGACTGAATACTGTCAGGGTGGACAATACCGGCACCGACTGGATGAAAATCGCGTCGTATGCAGTTTCGGGTATCGGATCGGTGGCCGCAGCCTATGTACTTGCCGGCGAGGATCAGCAGGCGCTGGCAGGCTGGGTGATGAACACCAATTACAATCACAGCTATGTAAATACTTCCGGCTTGCCTGATCAGCTCGGCAATGTCGTTATCAAAACAGGCAGTCTGAGCAACGGACAATATTACGTCAAATGGTTCGACTGTCTGACCGGCGCTGTCATCGACACCGAACCCGTGTCGGTGAGTGGCGGGCAACTCCTGCTTGAAGTACCGCCGTTCACCTGGGACCGCGCATTTTTGCTCGATGACAAGCCGCTGTCAGCAGCAAATCCGGTTACCGGCATGCCCATGCAGGTCTTCCCGAATCCGGCATCCAGTGGCAGCAGCATCGCTCTTGCCTTTGAGCTGGGTGAAAAGGGGCGCCCTGTCATGCAGATCTGCGACGCTGCCGGTGTGCCTGTCATGGAGAGAACACTGGACGAATTACCGGCAGGACCCAACAGGATAACAGTTGCACTGCCGGCATCCATGCACACGGGAATTTACTGGGTTCAGATATTTCACGGGCGGCAGCGCGCATCGGTTGCCATTGCAGTAAAAAGTGAATGACAGCAAAATTTGCCATTGCAGTCCTGCTTATGCTCCTTCTGACCGCCCCGGCGACAAGTCAGCAGGATATTCTTTTTGAAAGTTTGCCTGACAAAAGCGAGATTGCACAAAGCTCGGTGAATGCCATGCTGCAGGATCGGCAGGGGTATCTCTGGTTTGGCACCTGGTCGGGCCTGTGGCGGTACGATGCCTACGATTTCAGACAGTTCGGCCACGATGCCGGACTGAAGAGCAGCAAGATTACCTGCCTGTTTGAAGAGGACGGGGGCACCCTGTGGGTTGGTACCCGAAATACGGGTTTGTACGCTTTCGACAGCGGCAAGGAGGTCTTCATACCCGCCGCCGGGGCACTCGGATGCAAGAATCCGGTCATTGCCCAGAACATTACATCCGTATTCAGAGACAGAGAGGGCCGTCTCTGGATCGGATCGGAGGAAGGACTGTTCATGTTTCAGCCTGGCAACAGCGATATCATGGAGATACCACTGCGAGGTATCACCCCTCCCCCGTCGGAAAACAAGTACCTGTACTCCATCTGCCAGACTTCCGACGGATGTATATGGGTAGCAGGGTCGCACGGACTTTACAGAGCGCAACCGTTTGGAAAAGAAGCCACTCCGGATTTTGTCCAGATTATGCTTCACCCCGAAACAAGTGGCCCTCAACTTGTTGAATATCATAATTTTGTATATAAAATTCAACCCGTCAGGAACCAGGATCAGTTTCTCTGGATCGGTACCAAACAGGGACTGAAGATGCTGGACACTGGTACTGGATTCATGGCCGGACAACGCCCGTTACCGGGCAAAATCAGTTACTTTGAACACCGGGACAATGATCCGGACGGACTTAGCCACAATTTTGTGACTGATATATGTGAGGGTGATTATCCGGCAAAAGGCGCCGTTTGGGTTGCCACCATGAACGGGCTCGACCTGTTCAGGCCGGGTACAGGGCAATTCAGGCAGTTCTATGCCCGTGATTCGGAAGAAGGCAGTCTGCGCTCCAGCAATATACGGTCGCTGCTTTTCGACAGAAGCGGGCTGCTCTGGATTGGCACCAGCCGCGGGGCCAGCAAACTGAATCCGCATTTCGCAGATTTCAGTCTGCACACGCTCAGAAGATCGCCACGTTCGGCCGACGAATCGGTTTCATTCCTGTCCAAAACAAACGCCAACCTGTGGGTGAGTGCATTCGGCGGGGGGCTGTTCAGTATTCCGCTGGTGAACGGTTCGCCACGATGGAACCAGGCGCGGCATTATTCGCTTGTTTCGGCGTATAATTCGCCGGTAAACGACTTTATCTCTGCTGTAGTGCCTGACGGACAGGGCTATTTGTGGTGTGTAACACAGGGTGCGGGTGTTTTTCGGTTCAGGGAAAAAGATGCGCCGCTGAACGGCGGCCCCATCAGGAATACCAGCCAGTTTACCAAAGGGAACGGACCGGGAAATACTGGCGATGACTATCTGATGTCGGCCAGCGTGACCCAGGATGGCAATATCTGGATGGGATGCTGGGACGCCGGAATCAATATTTTCGTGCCATCGAAGAACAAAATCATCCGGTTCAATGAAACGTCCGACGGGAAGGCCGATTTTCACATGTACCCCGTGGTGGCGCTGGCGGAAGCCACCGAAAATTCCGTCGCGTACATGTATGCAGGTACACGCGGGGGCGGTCTGTTCCAGCTGCGGTTCGATGAGCAATCGGAAACCCTGACGCTCGTCAGGCGTATATACCGCGACGGGGCAGCTGACAACCACATTCCGGGCGACTTTATTACTTCCCTGTTGCCCGACAGGCAGCAATTATGGGTCACCACCGAGTCCGGACTGTTCTGCAAATCTGCCTATGAAGCAGGTTTCAGAAAAGTTGAACTTAAAAATTTCCCGCGGGCATCTCATTATGAAGCCATCATTCCGGCGGGAAACAGGCAATACTGGGTAAGTACGCAAAAAGGTATCGGCTGCTTCTATCTGGAAGAAGGCCGGGAAGCCAGTGCCGTTTTTTACGAAAGCAGAAACGGACTCCGCGAACGGAATTTCAACAGCGGAGCCGTCGTCCGCATGTCAGACGGGCAACTGATTTTCGGGGGCAGCTCGGGCCTGACCAGCTTCTTCCCCGGACAGGTGAAACCTGACTCCTGCAAGCCCGACGCTGTACTCACGGGATTCAGGCTGTTCAACCGACCTGTTTTGCCCGGAACTGCCACCAAAGAGGGCTTCCAACTCGAAAAAAGCCTTTCCTCCCTGGAGGAGCTGGTGCTGACTCACCTCGACAACGTAATCAGTATTGAGTTTTCTGCCCTGCACTTTTCATGTCCCGAACAGAACTGTTTTGCCTGGAAGCTCGACGGGTTCGACCCCGACTGGAACTACGGAGACGCCTCCCAGCGACTGGCGCACTACACCAACCTGCCGGCAGGCAGCTATACCTTCCTCGTAAAGGCCGCCAACAGCGACGGTGTGTGGAACCCGGAGCCAGCATGGCTTAAAATACGGGTGCTGCCACCATGGTGGCGATCAGGATGGGCCATGTTCTTCTATGCTGCCGCATTTCTCGGACTCCTCTATCTGGTGGGAAAAATTGGCCGTCTCCGGGCCAATTATGAAAACAGAATCCAGATTGAACGTATTGAAAAGCAAAAACTGGAGGAGGTAAACCAGATGAAGCTCATCTTCTTTACCAACATCAGCCACGAACTGAAAACACCCCTCACACTGATTATCAGTCCGCTTGAGGAAATCATCAGCCGCCGTTCTGCCGGGTCCAACAGCCTGCACAACACGCTGTCGCTGATGCACAGGAATGCCGTGAAACTGCTGCACATGATCAATCAGCTGCTGGATATCAGAAAAGCCGAGGCCGGCCTGATGAAACTGGAAACCGAAGAGGGCAATATCGTTCAGTTTGCCGGCGAAATATGCCTCTCGTTCAGGGAGCTGGCCCGGCAAAGGAACTGCCAGTTCGAACTGACTCCCGAAAAACCGGTAATCATGGCACGTTATGATCCGGATCAGCTGGAAAAGGTATGCTACAATCTGCTCTCCAATGCCTTCAAGTTCACCCAGCCGGGTGGAGCAGTTAAAGTCTCGGTTGGTGAAGACAAGGAGAACAAGCGATGCTTCATACAGGTGAAAGACAACGGAAAAGGTATTCCGGCAGACAAACTGCCCTATATTTTTGAACGATTTTTCAGGGCAGAAGAGAGCGATCTCACCATTGATGAAGGCGGAACCGGCATTGGGCTGTCGCTGGTCAGAACAATCGTTGAACAACATCAGGGACAAATTGAAGTGGAAAGTTCGCCCGGGAAAGGAAGTATTTTCACCGTATGGCTGCCGCTCGACCACGATACCCGTACAGGGATGAATCCCGGGGCACATGCTGACGTGACGGAAAGTTATCTGCCAGCCGGCGATACGATGACTGCCACTACAGACAACCGGTATGACAGCGACGACAAAGAGCAGCAGGTTATTCTGCTGGTGGAAGACAACCCGGATATCAGGCAGTACCTGAGCAACAGCTTCTCCGCCGACTATCAGATCGTGGAGGCCGGCAATGGCCACGAAGGACTGGAAAAAACGCTGGAATTTATGCCCGATCTCATCATTTGTGACATATCCATGCCCGGAATGGACGGACTGGAGCTCACCCGGCGACTCAAATCGGGGGTGGAGACCAGCCATATTCCCGTTATCCTGCTCACCGCCCGCACATCACTCATTTTTAAAATTGACGGACTCGAACTCGGTGCCGATGATTACATTACCAAACCATTCAATCTGAAACTGCTGCAACTGCGCGTCAGAAATCTGATAGAGAGCCGCAGGCAGCTCCGTGAAAAATTCGCCCGGAACATGGCCAGTCTCGAACCGGAAGCCAGTATTCCGGCATATGCTGAACTTGATCAGGAATTTCTCCTTGCAGTGGGGCAAATTGTTCATGAGCACCTGTCTGACCCCGACTTCTCTGTTGACGATCTTGCTGCCAAACTTTTCATGAACAGAAAACAGCTGTACAGGAAGGTGAAGGCCCTCACCAGTCAGACGCCCAACGAGTACATCCGGAGTATTCGACTGCAGCAGGCAGCCCTGCTGCTGAAGACGCGACAGTTTACCATAGCCGAGGTGACCTACCGGGTCGGATTTCAGGATCTGAAGTATTTCCGTGAAAGATTTCGCGATTTTTACGGGGTAAATCCCTCAGATATAGTCTGAATACACGCGGTTTATTTTTTACGGATGAGCCAGTTCTTTTCCGCGCTTCTCAGGTAATACGCTTTGGTCGTACTTGATATTCCTGCAGCAAATCCCAGACCGAACTGTAATCCGCCGGAAATGAGCAGCTTCTGCCGGTCGGAACGGTTCTCTACAGCAAGTGCCGTAAGGCCGGTCAGAACCCCTGAAAAGAAGAGTACGCCCCCGGCAGCAGCACGAAATTGCTTTCTTTTGATCGTTTTACTGTTTTTGAAGTGCTTGACATACAAAACTTCGCGCACTGGCACTCTCCTGCTTAATGTTGATGGAGGGAAGTAAAAGTTGTCAGACAAACCGACGTCAAGGACCTGCCTGTTTCGGGTTATTTTCTCTGCGCGGAGTGAAATGGTATCGTTCTTTACTTCCAGACTGTTTCCATACCAGAAGGTAGCGTTTTTCAGGTTCACCCCATCGGCAACCGGCGTTATCGCAATTTCATACCAGGCATCTTTTCTGAACCTTGCTTCCCGGTTTCCATCCGTCAGGATAAGTCCCTGGCCTGCCAAACAAGCGGTTGAGGCGAAAAAGAGCAGGGCAACAAATGAATTTCTCATCGGAATTGCTGTTAGCGTACCCCCATTCCATTTGGCCACTCGCCGCCGGGAGCAACAAATGAAAGTTTGCCTTCTGCATCTTCGGCCATCAGAATCATACCCTGCGATTCGGTGCCCATCATGGCTCGTGGCGCCAGATTGGCCAGTACGATTACACGTTTGCCAACCACCTCTTCGGGCTGGAAATGCTCGGCGATACCGGAAAGAATGGTACGTTGCTCAAAACCCAGATCCACGGACAATTTGAGCAGTTTTTTTGACTTTTCGACCTTTTCGGCCGTCAGTATGGTACCTGTACGGATATCCATTCTGGCGAAATCGTCGTATTGAATGATCTCTTTCATCGGTGCATATTTTATTTCCTGCGCAGGTGCGGGTTCGTGTGCCTGCAGGCGGGCGAGCTGTTTTTCAATAATTTCATCCGGAATACGGGAGAACAGGTGCTCTGCCTGTCCGATTGTGTGACCGGCATTTACCGGCGGGTTGCCGGCCTCAAGCAGACCGAGCAGTTCGGCCAGTTCGCCATTGTCAGCCAAAGGAGGCAGGTTGAGCATATTACGGAGCTTTGCCGCACTGAATGGCATGAAGGGAGCGGTGGCCACCGACAATACCGCCACATACTGAAGACCCAGACTCAGCACGGTTTCTACCAGAGCGGGATTTTCCCTGTACGCCTTCCAGGGCTCATTGAACTGCAGAAGGGCATTTCCTGCGCCGGAAATTTCCATCACGCACTGCATGGCTTCCTTAAAGTTATAGCGC
>CAILQK010000292.1 GCA_903836265.1 uncultured Bacteroidota bacterium
GCAGCAGTAAAATATATTCAGCCTGTAATACTCAAGATCCGCAACAAGGAGGGGAATACCCTTCTCGAAAAAAAATGGAATGAATCGGCACAGGAGTATAAATCCGGCGAATACGCGACTTATAAAGATGTGGATGCATTCGTTAAAAGCGGAATGGCGCGTGAAATATCCAAAAAACGTCAGGAAGACCTGCTTCGCCTGATGGCAGACATCCAGCGACAGATTTCCCAGAAATACGGATATACCCCGCTGAAAGAAAAAACAGAGCTGTGGATTCTTGACTCCGAGAAACATCCGGATTACGCAGGTTTCCAGCAGGCATACAAAACTGCACAGACTGCCTTTGGCACGATGCGCTCAGAAGCACCAGTTGACTCTGTTGTTTTGCTCGCCAAGCCGGCATTTGACTACTTCAGCGGACAGATCGAAAAATACAATCCGGAAGACAAGGGGCAGAAGAAACTGAAGTATGCCTGTCTGTTCAACCTGGCACAAATGAATTTCTGGACGGAGAATTACAAGGCTGCCACCGATTATGCAAACCAGGTAATTGCCAACGACTACGATCCGAAAGATGGCAAGCGACTGCTCGAAGATATCGCGGATGTGCAGGCTTCACTCGAAAAATGCAGAAAAACTACCCGACACTTCGCAGTAATCGTAGATACGGTTGCGGAAGAAAAAGCAAAGGAAACTGTTTACGACAGTGACAAGTCGCTGCGTGTAGAGGCATACAAGGATGAACAAAAAGGGGTGACTTCCACTACGGTGGAGAAGGTCGGCAAAATTGTTTACACCAACGGAAAGGAAATCAACGGCTCGTTCCTGATGGACGGCCCGACCCGTTTTTTCAATGACAAGGCCAATACCAGATTTTCAACAGAATCTGAAAACTCGGCTGTTGCCTACGTTCCCGATTTCAGCAAACTGAGCAGTTTCTCTATCGGTGAAGATCTGTACCGCTGTATTCCGTTCAAATCGGCACTCAACGCACAAATCGGCGGAAAACCTTCTGTCGAGATCATGCAGGTAGTTTATGAATCACCCAAAGTGGTTATTTACCTGGCATACACTGGCGACCGAAGGAGTGTGGCCTTCCCGGCTGAATATGCCATTCTGAAAGTGAAAGACAATGAAATGATCAGTCTGAGTGGTCTCAAGTTTGCATTGAATCTGGATAAAGGACTTCAGAAAGAGTTTTCCGATTGCAAACCGGTTGTTGAGAAGATAGAAAAAGATGGCTTCAAACGCAATAATATTTCTATGGCCGAACTCGGCAAACTGCTCGACAGCTGTTTCTGAATCAAAAGACAAGCATACAGGGATAATATTCTGCTGAACTGAAATTCCCTGCCGGACACAGTTGTGACCGGCAGGGAATTTCAGTTTGATATTTGTTCCGGGTGCGCTGATTTACCTGACAAACACCGGAGTTCCAACCGGTGAATCAACCGGAGCGATGTGATTGGGAATATAAACATCCAGCGGACGAATAAGGCGCCCGTCGGGCCAAAAGCCCATAAACCGCTGACGGGGCGAACCTCCGAATGCCACATCGCCGTAGCGGCCATTTCTGGTGAATTCTATCAGGGCATCCGCAAGCTTCCAGTAACAGTTGAAATCAACTTCGTTGAGTCGTGAAGTCTGGAATACACGTTGAGCGGTATAGTTTCTGACTCCGGTATCAAAATCCAGATCATAGCAGTATGGTTCCGAATGAGTTGCGAGAATTCCTTTTCTTCGGCTGTAGTCAATATCACGGCGCTGCACAATGAAGTTTCTGTTTGGCGTATTCACCGCCGTATTGAACACAAGCAACCCGAACGCTGCACCCACCACGTAATCATCTTCGCCGACAATCACCAGCAGATTCAGGTCGCCGGGCAAACCGGAGTAATCTTTCAGTCGGGCGCCGTTGAATGGTCCGCTGCCCGGCTCTGCCAAAAGCATGGCATCCGGCTTCGGAATCCGGAATTTTTTCCAGTTGACACCCAGATTTGCGGCGGTTACCCCCCCGTAAGAATGGCCGATATAAGTCACCTTTGACAGGTCCGGCTGTACGTGATTTTCCGAATGCTGCAAATATGAGATGGCATCACGGATACCCTTTGCTGCGTTTTCGGGGAATCCCGACGGACGTGGCCACACCAGGTTTTTCTGGTATCTGGGAAAAATAACGATATTGCCTTTTGCCACCAGATGTTTGATCCATTTACCGTAAGCCATAGGATTGTATGCGCCGTAGCCATGCAGGAATATAACTACAGGTGCTGATTCGGGGCGCGGGGTCTCGGGCACATAGAGCCAGAATCCATCTGCACGGGCAGCTCCGTCATATACGGACACGTGCGTGTGCGTGTAATCGGCACCGCCCGGCCCTTCGGTGGGCTGACCGGCATAGGGAGCTCCCTGCGCCGCGGCAAAGACACCTTTGAAAACAATAGTTGAAAAAGACAGGAATCGGAACATAGCGAATAAAAACAGTATGACACACACAATGTTGTATGTCATACTGTTAACAAAGGCAAAAAGCCATTTTCAGCCTGCTCGTTATTTCTTTGGCTTTGAGGCGGCTTTCGCCCTGGGTTTGGCCTTTGCTTTGGGTTCGAAGGCGTCAGGGATTTCCTTCCTGATAATAGCCCTGACATCTTCCAGCGTGAGTGTCCGCGCCTGGTCGGAAGTCATCTTGGCTCCGTCAACACGGGGCAGGTTTACAACAGCCTTTGCATACTTGATATACGGGCCCCAGCGACCATTTTCTACAGATATGCTTTCTTCGGGCCAGTGATGAATGTAGCGATTTGCCTCCTTGTCAATTTTGGCTTCGATGAGTTCGACAGCCTGTTCGGGAGTCAGGCGATCGAAGTTATAGCGCGCAGGCACATTGATGTACAAATCGGCCCATTTGATAAAGGGCCCGAATTTGCCCTTGCCCTTGGTATATGGTACATTCTGATAGGTTCCGAGGGGACGGTCGGCTTCTATTTTGGCTTTGACCAGTTCCACAGCCTTCTCAAGCGTCGTTTCGTAGGGATCTTCGCCCTTGGGGAGTGAAATAAAACCGGAGCCATACTTGATGTAGGGGCCGTAGCGACCTGTATTCACTTCCAGTATTTCACCTTCGTATTCACCCAGCACCCTTGGCAACTGGAAGCAGGAGAGTGCATCCGGGAGCGAGACAGTTTCCATTGACTGTCCGGGGCGCAGGTTGGCATACCTGGGTTTCTCCTTCTCTCCCAGTTCATCTCCGGTGCCGATCTGGAGTACAGCGCGCCCAAGGCTGCTCATGCGCACGAGTACCGTGCGTCCGGTTTCCGGGTCCACACCAAGGATTCGTTCACCGCTGGCACGTTCTGCCTCTTTCAGCGTTTTCTCTACATCGTTATGGAAGGGACGGTAAAAGTGATCAATCATATTGGACCACTCCTTTTTACCCTCGGCGATATCATCGAACTCTCGTTCCACGCTGGCCGTGAAGCCGTAATTCATGATTTTGTTGAAATGCTCCTCCAGGAAATCACTCACAATCATACCCATATCAGTAGGATACAGCACATTTTTGGTAGCTCCGGTAATTTCCTTGTCGGTACGCTTGCTGATATGATCGCTCCTGAGCGTCAGTACCTGATAGGTTCTTGTTTCTCCTTCCCGGCTGTCTTTCACCACATACCCCCTGTTTGCTTCCATTATTTTGGTAATGGTGGGGGCGTACGTGCTTGGGCGGCCGATACTGAGTTCTTCCAATTTTTTGACCAGTCCGGCCTCCGTGTAACGGGCGGGCGGGCGGGTGAAGCGCTCGGTGGCGATCATATCATCAAGATCGAGTAATTGACCCTTTACGAGCGGCGGCAACATGCCCTGTGTTTCCTCCTCCTCTTCGTCGGTACTTTCAAGGTACAACTTCAGAAAGCCGTCGAACTTGAGTACCTCCCCTTCGGCAACCAGTACTGTACCTGGCTGTGTACTGATGGCGATATCCACCGTTGTTTTTTCCAGTTCCGCGTCTGCCATCTGTGAGGCAAGTGCCCGCTTCCATATCAGTTCGTACAGACGCTGCTCGTCGCGGTTTGGGCTAACACTCTGCCGTTCCACATAAGTAGGGCGGATTGCCTCGTGGGCTTCCTGAGCCGACTCGTTTTTGGTTTTGAAGCGCCGTTCCTGGTGATAACGTGGTCCAAACTGCTCAATAATTGCAGCGCCCATAGACTGGATAGCGGTTTCCGAGAGGTTGGTAGAGTCGGTACGCATGTAGGTAATAAAACCTTCTTCGTACAGCTTCTGGGCGACCGACATGGTTCTGTTTACCGAAAATCCGAGTTTTCTGCTGGCTTCCTGCTGGAGCGTGGAAGTAGTGAAGGGCGGCGCAGGCTTGCGACGCGTTGGCCGCACTTCGATATTCGAGACGCTGAACTTTGCCCCGATGCACTTCTGAAGGAAGTTTTCCGCACCGGCAGCATCTTCGAAGCGACCCGGACTTTCAGCCTTGAATGTGACGGATTTGCCCTGTGTATTTTTTGCAAAAAACCGGGCTACAATTTTAAAATAGGGAGTGCTGTTGAACTGCTGAATTTCACGTTCTCGTTCAACAATCAGTTTTACCGCCACCGACTGAACCCTTCCGGCCGACAACTGACCTTTTACTTTTTTCCACAGCAGACTGCTCAACTCCCAACCAACCAGACGATCGAGCACCCTGCGGGCCTGTTGAGCATTAACCAGGTTCATATCTACTGTACGGGGCTGCTGTACAGCGCGCTGTATGGCAGGTTTGGTGATTTCATGGAAGACGATGCGCCGCGTAGTGACCGGATCGAGCTTCAGCACTTCGCACAAATGCCAGCTGATAGCCTCCCCCTCGCGGTCCTCGTCCGTTGCGAGCCATACTTCTGATGCTTTGGCTGCATTTTCACGAAGTTCTTTGACAGTACGAAACTTGTCATCGGGAATAACGTAATTCGGACGGTAGCCATGATCTACATCCACACCAAGATCATTGCCTTTGATCAGGTCACGAATGTGGCCATAGGATGATTTTACAGTAAAGTCGGAGCCGAGGTATTTCTCAATTGTTTTGGCCTTGGCCGGCGATTCCACTATGAGAAGTTTTTTTGACATCGTAATAAAGACGGGGATAATGGGGTGATGATGCAAAAATCAGACCACAAAAGTACACGGATTTTGAGGTATGCAAGTTTTACTGCAAAAAATTGCAATCAGCTGGTTGGCAAAGCCATCCCCGACAATTCCTGAAAATCAGGATAACTATTGCTTCCGAGTGTATCAGAGGCCTTTTTTAGTGTATTACTACCTGTTTGAACATTATGAAAATACTCATATTGAATCAATTTTTTTATATTGAAGTGGCGTCATCAGTAAATGTTTTTTAAAGAAGTTGTTGAAATGGGTAGCCTCGGCAAAACCGAGCGACCATGCTATCTCGCATACATTCCAGTTACTGTGCCTCAGCAGAATACAGGACTCCCTGATCAGGCGCTCCGCTATCAGGGCTGAAGTAGTTTTATGAGTAATCTCTTTTACAGCGCGGTTGAGGTGATTGACATGGATTGACAGATGATCGGAAAAATCTGAAGGTGACCGCAGCTGAACAAGCCTGTGTTCGTCGTCAATCGGGAACTGTCGTTCCAGTAACTCCAGAAAGAGTGAAGTGATACGGGAAGCGGCATTTAAAGGACGAGATGACAGTTCTGCTGAGGGATTCATTTTCTGGGCGGTATGCACTATATCCAGAACCAGATTCCGCAATACATCATATTTATGTACGTAATCCGATTCAATTTCTTCGAACATACGTGAATAAAACGCAGATATGTGTCTGTACTGTTCGTCAGACAGCTCAAAAACATGAGTACCTCCCGGCTGAAACACAGCATATCGGGATATGCTTCCGTAGTTCAGAAAAAAAGACTGATTGAATACACAAAACATCCCGCTGCCGATTTGCTCGGTACTGTCCCACTTGTATGGTATCAGCGGATTGGAGAAGGTGAGCGCCTGTTTGTGCACCGGCACAATCCTGTCGGCATAATGAATATTGCCAGTACCTTTTACAAGCATGATTTTGAAGTAGTCACGGCGACTGTAAGGTACAGGTCTGGACGACTTGCCAATATAGGGCTCCAGTCTGAATACATTGAAATGCCCTACCCCATTCTGTATATCTTCAGGAAGACAGCCGATTTTATTCCGGTAGAAATCGGCGATAGTTTCAATCCGGCTCATGTCAGACTGCTTCAGAATTTGTTGAATTTATTCCCAAAGTTATACACCAGCGAGATATTCCAGACAAAATCCTTCGAAACAATGGTTGAATTGATCTTTTTGTTACCAATCAGGGATACAGAGAGGGGAAATCCCTTTCTGGCAAAGAAAACTGTTGAGCTGACGTAAACGCCGTTTTTGTCATCCATTGCGAGATAGTAAATCTGGGGAAACAACTTCATATAAAAGCGCCTGCAGATTTGTATATTCGTCAGATATACATTCATTGCAAGGAAGATATTGTTTTTTACAACCCCTGTTTCGATTCCCCGGGAGTAAAGCAGATAAGGCCCGAAACCAAAGTTGACTGAAGGATAATATGCCAGGTTCAGTTCCCCTGCGAGAAATCGCTGTGCCACCAGGCCCTTCAACTCAACTCCGTTGCGCACTATCGGTGTTTCTCTGAAAACAACAGCAGGATGTATTCCCGTTCCTATCCTGAATTTGTCCGTTTTTAATATTTTATATCTCCACCAGAAAATAAAAGACCACGGTTGTCCTTCCAGACTTACCCTGAACTGGGGTTCGAAAGTCAGTCGTTCACCCCCGGTATTCAGTTCAATAATGGCGGCCGGCTTGCCGAGCGAAAACGTGGGAATCAGTGAAATACCATTATTGGTGGCATTGACCGCTCCGTTAAAATGGTAAACGGCATTCTTTTTACCTGATGGCAGTGTTTGGGCTGCCAGATCAAAATGATTACAATCAAGTAACAATCCTGCACATAGAAGCACAGACCGGAAAGCGTTCTTCAGAACAGTATCCGGTCTGCGAAAAAAGAAAAAAAAGCTGCCTGGCACACCCATGTTGATCGAAATTAATCACAAAGGTGATATTTCACTGCAATATGGCACTAACAGCTCTCAAGCAGATTATGACGAAAATCAAATAATTCTGCAGATTGAAAAGCCTATCGTACCAGCGTTACATAGCCTTTGTATTCATGCGGCTCGCCACGCGGACCGGTAAAACTGACTATATATACGTACACACCCGCGGGTGCGTTCCCTCCGCTATTGCCTACACGACCATTCCAGGCGTCATCCGGATTGTCTGTTTCAAACATCAGTTCACCCCAGCGGCTCCAGATTGCCATTCGGAATCCGACTGCACCTTCCAGATACCCCTTGCCCTGAAAATCGTCATTTTTACTGTCGGCGTTGGGTGTGAATGCGTTGGGCATATACCAGCGCACTTCCGGACGGATATCCAGTATTTTTGTCAGGCTGTCCTTGCATCCTTCGCGATGCGTCACAATCAGGCGGACAGATGTGAGACCCGTATCAGTGAATGTGTAGGATGGATTTTGCTGAACAGTCGTGAAATCGCGCCCTATTTGCCAGTTCCAGAAGGCAGCATCCTTCGATTGATCGGTGAAGTTTACGGTATTGTTGAAAGTAGTGAGGCCGCTTTCGGGAGTAAATGTAAAATCGGCGACCGGACGCGGCTCTACACGGATAAGATTGAAAAAGGTGTCCGAAATCATACATCCAATCGGAGAGGTAATAGCCACACTGACATCATAGACACCCTGTTCATTGTAAACGTGTGTAGGGCTGATTACTCCGCTTGTGTCGCCTCCGTCACCGAAAGTCCACTTGATATCATACGTTTCATCAATCGGCTTTGAAAGGTTGTCAAAGAATATCTGGGCAGGGTAACAACCGAGATAGCTGTCGGGTCTGATTACGATAATGGGCGGAGCAGGCAGATAGTTAATCGATTTTGTTACGGCATCCGAGCAGATATTGGCATCCACTACAAACAGAGTTACCGGGTGCTGTCCGGGGATATCGTACAGGTATGACGGATTTTGTTCGGATGAATTGGCATTTCCGGGCACGCCAAAATCCCAAAACCATGATTTGATACCAGCCTCACTGGTGGACAGGTCAGAAAAAATGACAGGACCGGCCACACAGGTATCGTATGTATAGGAGAAATCGGCACTCACCTCGGGAAATATTCTCACCTGAATCTCGGCAGTATCGCTGCACGAGCCTCCGCTGGGGTTCAGAATGAGCCGGCCTGCATACAGACCTGTATCCGGGAAAGTGAAAGTCGGGCTCCAGACGGAAGAGTTGGTGGCTATGGAGTCCTTCATGTCGAACTCCCACCTGAAACTGCTGATAAATTGCTGCTGACCGCTCAGATTGGTGAATTCGACGGTATTGGAGCCGCATGATTTTACCAGATACTGACTGGCGACAATCGTGGTGGAATCTGTTTCTATTCTGGTAAAAACATCGGGCTGACAGTCAGCCACATTGAACTGGAACTCTCTTCGAATTGTAGAAAGGAGCTGTCCGTTTCTGAACTCACTCACACACACCCCAACTACAAACTGGCCAAGCAGAAGCGGCGTTCCGGTTATGAATCCAGTTGTCTGGTTGATGGCCACTACCGGATTGCCCCCCATTGGCTTGTCGGGGGTATAAACCGGTACAGCAAACGGAATAATATCGAATGGTGGGCCACAGGAGGGATCAGGCTTGGCTCCATCGCAGGAGAACAGGGCCGCTCCCTGGGTGATGTTACCTCCTCCGGCATACGGAGCGCAGAACTCATAAATCAACAAGTCACCATCCGCATCTGTGGCAGAATGATCGAAATCAAGCGGCAGGTTATTGCAAATAATCAGGGGTGGGAAATTATTGAATCTCGGACTGTCGTTCTTGGCCACCTGGGCTTCATAAGTAAGCTCGACGGCGTACGTTGCACCCACCGACCCCGGGTTGATGATATTGGTAATACTTTCATTCCTGCAGCAACGCTGATAAACAATGAAGTAACTCTGGCCTGACACAGAAATGGGCAGCGTGCGTTCAAAAACATAAACAGCCTCTTCAACGCACACGTTGGTTGGTATTTTTGTTACGCACTGCGGTGTATCCGGAACAAGCCTGGTGAAGTCGTCATAATTCACATAAAACGCTTCCTGAAGCACATTACTCTGGCTGTTGCCCCTGAAAATACTGATAGATGCATCAGTATCAAAGGGGGCCCCGCCACCAAAACAGTCGCGGTAAACCTTCATGGTGAAACGCCATCTTCGGGAGTTTGCGCCCACATCGCTGACATACTCATAAGTCATGTCTCCGCCGATAATATGCTTTGCAAAAGCCTCTATCGGGAAAGCTGTGACTATAAAAAACAATACCGTCGTGATATATGCGTTCAGTCTGAATATTTGCATTGGAAGATTCGGTTCAACGTGTGAGAAAAATCGGACTTTTGCCTCGCCAAAATTACGAGACCTAACGCATTTGCAAGCTCTTTTGTTTCAACATGTTCCTGCTACGAGACGACATTTCTGAAATTGTCGCCCTGCTGCGCAACGGCAAGGTGATTTGTTACCCTACTGATACCATCTGGGGAATTGGTTGCGGCATATTCGATGAACAGGCAATTACCCGCATCGGCCAGATAAAGGGGCGCCCTTCCGACAGGGGATACGTACTGCTCGTATCTGACGTGGATATGCTGAAGCGATATGTACCGAAACTGCATCCGCGAATTGAGACACTTCTGTCGTTTCACCAGCGTCCGCTGACGGTGGTCTATGAACATCCTGTTGGCATTCCGGCTTCTGTCAGGGCGCCCGACGGCAGTATTGCCATTCGCGTGGCTACCGACGAGTTCTGTCAGGAGCTGATCACACAACTGAACAGCCCGTTGCTCAGTACTTCGGCCAATGAGAGTGGCGGGGCATATCCGGCTCATTTCGGGGCCATCAGCAGCGAAATACTGAAGTCGGTGGATTATGTAGTGAAGCACCGCCAGGACGACAAGACGCCGGGTGAGCCCTCAGCAATAGCCCGACTCGACCGTCATCTTGAACTGGAATTCCTGAGGGAGTAAAAGCACTGTCAGACATGTCAAATTTTTCCCTTTTTATAGCCCGGCGTATTGCACTTGCCGGCGGAAACAACTTCTCCCGACTAATCATCCGTATTGCTGTGGTGGCAGTTGCGCTCAGTGTAGCTGTTATGGTAAGCGCCTCTGCACTGATTGCAGGCTTTAAAAACGAAATCAGCCGGAAGATATTCGAATTCTGGGGCCACATTCACATATCAGATACTGCCTATTCGCTCTCATTCGAACCCAAACCCATTGATATCAATCAGGAGTTCTACCCCTTACTGGATACTGTCACTGAACTGCCCGGATACTATCTGAAAGATGCAGGCATACCGGCCCGTGCCATTCACGGAGGCATCAGCCATATACAGGCATTTGCTCATATTCCGGGTATCATACGCACAAAAACAGAAATAGAGGGTATTCTGCTGAAGGGTGTGGGCAGTGATTTTCAGTGGGAGAACCTCTCGCCCTATTTGCTGGAGGGGAGGCCCGTAAAACCGGGCGACTCCACGCTTTCGAGAGACATTATTATCAGTCGCCAGACAGCCGACCGCCTGCAGGTGGCGGTAGGCGACAAGTTCGTTGTGCATTTCGTCAAGGAAGGTGACCAGTTGAGACGGGTTTTCCAGATTTGTGGCATATACAAGACAGGGCTGGAGGAATATGACCGGAAATTTGCGATATGTGATATCTCCCAGGTTCAAAATCTGCTGGGCTGGGATACTGCACAGGTAGCGGGCTTCGAGGTATGGCTCGATGATCTGCGCGATCTGGAATATTACAACCAGTATATCTACGATGAAGTACTGCCTACAGAGCTGCTTTCTGTTACTATCAGAAAGAAATTTCCTGCTTTGTTTGAATGGCTGGCTCTGCAGGACTACAACGAAGTGGTCATCATGGCCCTGATGCTGGCTGTGGCGATTATCAACATGATTACAGCCCTGCTGGTACTTGTACTGGAAAGAACCAATATGATTGGCATTCTGAAGGCGCTTGGCGCCGGAAACAGGTCTGTTCAGCGTATTTTCATTTATCATGCGTCTTTCATTACACTGTGGGGCATGTTCTGGGGTAATCTGATCGGTATGGGCTTTTGCTTTCTGCAGGACAAATTCAGATTTATCAAACTGAACGAGGCCGACTACTATTTGTCCTATGCCCCCGTCAAAATCAACTGGACGGCAGTAGCCGGAATCAATCTTGGAACACTGCTGATTACAGTTATATTTCTGCTGCTTCCCTCGCTTGTTATTTCAGGAATTTCGCCTATCAAGGCGATCAGGTTCAAATAGAAACTGCCTGGCTTGCAAGCAGGCCAGGCAGTTAATTTATTTATGTCATATCAGGGCGGCGATTACCTGATGAGTGTGACCTGGCCCGTCCGTTCTTCCTCATCCCCGTTCAGGAATCTGACTTTCATCTGGTAAACATACACATCACTTGGGGCATCCTTGCCGTCAACACGGCCATCCCATTCTTTTTTGCTGTCGGTAGCAGTGAAAATCTTCTGGCCCCAGCGGCTGTACACATTGAACTCGAGAATATCGGCTGTAGCACCGTACAGTACCGGCCCGAAGGTGTCGTTGGAACTGTCGCCGTTGGGTGTGAATGCGTTGGGTATATCAAAGCATTTTTTCACCAGAACAGTCACCGGACCGGCGGACGCAGTACAGCCAGTTGCATCAGTCAGTACCGCCACATAGTTCACAGCAATGCCCTGAGGAGTAACAGTTACCGAATCAAGCATGGCGTCCGGAATGACAACACCATCGGCAAGCCAGGAGATATCGCCATCGCCCAGCATAATTTCCACCTTGAGCACTACAGGCGCACCCGCGCACACGGAATCCTCCGGAGCTGTGATGTCGCTCAGTTCGAGCGGAGAGCCCACAGATATGTTCACTATATCCTGAGAAGTACAGAAGCCATTTGGGCCGTATTTGTAGGTGACAGTGTATGACTGGTCGAAAATCGGACTCACCGTGACAGAAGGGGTAGTAGCCGGATTGGCCTCCCATTCAAAGGCGCCACCCTGTGTGCCGGTGACTGTTGCAGTAAGCGTCACCGGACTGCCGAAGCAAACAGACTGATCAGGACCGAGAGAGACGGTTGCATCGGCAACTGTTACATTGACGGAGCCCTGCGCCTTGCAGTTGCCTGCAGCAGAAGTAGCCACAACGGAATAGGTAGTATTCTGTGTGGGAGTGGCAACCGGGTTACCTGCAGCCGGGTTGTTCAGGAAACTGGCCGGAGTCCAGACATAGCTGACGCCACTTTCATTCGTGCCATTCAGGCTGACAGAAGAACCGAGGCATACAGTAGGATTACTATTAAGTTGCAATACAGGCAGCGGTTGCACATCAAGGCGCACAGAGTCCTGAATGGAACAGATCCCGCCGAAGAACAGCGTGGCCGTATATGTCTGCGGAGTCGTTGGTGTTACCGTTGGGCCAGCCGGAAGCCAGTTCAGCGTGCCGGGGGTACCGGTTACAGTGGTTGCCAGATTTAACTGTGTGCCTTCACAAACCAGTTGATCGGGCGTGGTTACATCAAGTGTAGCGAAGTAAGAATTAAGTTTGACCTCAGCGGTGGCAACACAACCACTTCTGGATGCTTCCACCTTGTACACTGTTTCTCCCGACTGGGTGGGAGTTGCTGTAGGATTACCCACATTCGGGTTGTTCAGGTAGGTGGGTGGTGTCCAGGTGTAGTTCACACCTGCATCGTCTGTATTGTTCAGAATAACCGGCGAACCGTTACAGGAAACCGGGTTGCTGGCGGGAAGCAGCTGCGGATAAGGCACTACATCTATTTTGACAGAGTCCTGTACCGTACAATTACCGCCGAAGAAAAGCGTCGCGGTGTAGGTCTGTGCAGACGACGGTGTTACCGTCGGTCCGGCGGGCAGCCAGTTCAGTGTACCCGGAGTGCCTGCAGTATTGGCAGCAAGTGTAATCTGGGCGCCTTCACATATCGTCTGGGGGGGAGTGGTGATATCAACTGATGCCACATAGGAGTTGACCGCAACCACTCCGGCTGTTGTACAGCCGTTTCTTGTAGCTTCAACGGTATAGGTTATGGTACCGGGTTGCGTTGGTGTTGCCACCGGATTACCGATATTCGGGTTGTTCAGATATGTCGGAGGCGACCATACATAAATAACTCCGGGGAAATCGGAATCATTCAGCGTAACAGGCGAGCCATTGCAGGATTCCGGGTTGGCAGGCAGGTTGAGTGGTGGAAGTGGCGTAACGTTTACCAGAACATCCAGTCCGCTCGGGCACTCGGCTTCGGGGGTTGTAACGTGATAGGTGGTAGAGTTGAGCGGACTGGCCACCGGATTCGGGCAATCATCACAACTCAGCGTTATGGCTGTATTTTCTTCCCACTCCAGCACGGTATTGGCGGGAACAGAAGTAATTACAATCTGTGCGTTACCACCCGGACAAATCGGATTCGGATTTACTGTGGATGCAAGAATCGGTGGCTGTGGTACAATAACGAGTTCCGTTGATTTTTCCTGGCAGGCACCAACCGTTGTGGTTCTGTTATAGAGGAATGTATCGGTTGCGATAACTACCATATTCCACTTTTCAAACGGAGTCAGCATGGTACCGAACGGCTCCCATGAATGTTTGATACCGGGGAAATTTGCCGGTTCGTACGTATTGGACAACAGGAAGATAGTGTCGCCCGGGCAGTAGAACGGTTTTTCAGGCATCAGGAAAATATCCAGATTGGGGAGGCTGTCCACCTTCATGAAGACAGAGTCTCTGACAATACATCCATTGATATTATAGGTAGCAGTTACCGTTACCGTTTCTGTTGGAGTAGCGATAACACCGGGGCCTGCCGGGGTACTGAGGATACTTGTATTATTCCAGACAACAGTAGCGCCCTGCGGAGCGGCCACAGCGTTCAGTACAGCCGTTTGACCGAGACACAGGAACAAACTGTCAGAGCCGGAAATTTCAATATCTGCAGGCGTAACTGTTACTGTAACGGTATCAGTCTGTGAACAGACGCCATTGGGACTGGTTGCTGTGAGAATATACTGTGTAGTGACATCAGGAAGTGCAATAGGTCCGGAAACAGCCGGATCACTGAGACCTGTTTCGGGCGACCATTCATACTGCGTGGTTGAGTTAAGCGTATTGGCGAGCTGAACCGGATAATTCTGGCACTGTACAAGATCATCAATCAGATCGGGGAAAAACAGGGAATCCACAGTAACAATGACTGATGCACTGACTACACATCCTTCGAGCGTGACACTGGCGGTGTATGTTGTCGGGAAAGTGGGTGTTGCAACCGGGTTAAAGCTGTTTTCATCATCCAGACCTGTGGCAGGTGACCATAGCACCGATGCTTCACTGCTGGCAGCCTGAAGCTGAACACTTCCACCGAGACAGATTGTATCAGGTGTGACAGCTTCAGCGGTGATAGTTGGTGCGATTACGCGTATGAATACGGAGTCCACATCAACACATGCACCGACAGAGCCGGTGAGTACGAGCCAGAGACTTTGCGTCGGGGAAGTAAACGGATCGGCGATATAGGGATTACTCACTGCATCCTGTGGCGACCAGACATAGTTGGTTGCTCCGGTAGCGTTCAGCTGGAGGAAGTCGCCGATACAGACACTCAGCGTATCGCCGCCCTGCACCTGTACTGCAACATTGTCGAGAATATCCACCCTGATGGATTTCAGGTCAACCTCACCGCATCCATAGTCGCGGGAAAGTGTCACGGTGACATACTCCGTTCCTTCTGCGAGATTGTCTGTGAGCGGGATAATCGGAAAAGCGAGCGTCTGCTGTCCGGGCTGGAAAGTAATAACCGGCGGAATATTCAGTTCGTAATCTTCATCCTGAGTTGCTGTGCCACCGAGCGTCACATTGAATGACGTGGCAACCGTGGGAGGTTTGTTCAGCGTGATGAACAGAGTATCATCGACACCCGTGCAGGTTTCGATGAAATAGTCGAGACCACTCGAGAAAGCGATGTCCAGATCAGGGGAGCCTGCCCTGATTTCAGAGACAAATACACCCGAGTCATAGGACTCATCGCCGCGGTCGGCGATAGCCAGTTTGAGGTGATAGGTATTGCAGGGAGTTACCGGGACACGGGCTGTGAGACTTTTCTTCACGCCATAAAGATCGGAAGTCAGTCCGTCGTATTGCAATTCCTGTCCGATTTCGTTGTTTCGGTAGTATTCCCAGTTAATCTGGTTATTGACGCTGTCAATTTGTACCAGCGTTCCGGTAGTCGGGAGTGTGGCAATATTCAGCGCACTGTTTGTCAGATTGGGATCGCCGGCAATGCCGGGGCCACTCACGAGGAATGCGAAAATATCGTTGTAACCTCCAAAAGCCCATACGAATTCAGGGTATTCTTCGGAACCAAACACATACTCGAATACCACCTCATTGGTAGCTGCGAATACATCCAGTTCCACGCTGCACACATCGTAGGTAGTGGATCCGCCTCCAAACTCATCTGAAAGATACTGAAGATCGGCATCACCGGGGTCGGCGGTGAAAAGGGGGTCGTTCTGCGTACTTTCTCCACCCAGATTATTCGGGCCGATCGCACCGAGAGCAGAGCCGGAAGTGAGCAGCAGCCCTTTCTCGAGTTGCAGATCATTATTATCGGATGGGTAAGTGAATGTACCCATACCACCCTGCGGGCAGTTCACTCCGGTTACTGTAACTACGGCGCCACCGGTTGAAACAGCATTTTGAATATCAGTAAAATCAGCCGCAGTATCGATCTGGATATTTTCCTTGGGAGTACAGGGATCGGAACTGCACGACCAGGTGCCCTTCCAGCCTGATTCCTGCACAGAGTTATCCGATTTGAACTGAACTGTCAGGCAACCGCTGGTGGCCTGCACCTGGAAACAAACGCCTCCACCGCCGGCAATATACTGGGGCTGAAAACCGTTACCGTCGAGTGAGGCGAGCAGCGGACTGTTTGTTGTGGGGCCATCGAAGAAATTGAGTTCATCACCGTTACCGGCCTGTCCCGGAAGACTGGGTTCCAGGTTGTAAAAATCCAGAGAGAAACTGATACATTCCGAGGGCTGGTCGGGGCAAATTACGAAGGTATAGTTCTCGTTGGCGCTGTAATCGCCGGTGGCACCACCCGAGTCGTAAAGTGTACCGGAGCAGAGAGAAGATCCTCCATCGCCGATAGTAAGTATAGGAGGAATTTCCTCCACACAGAGTGTGAAGCCACCTGAATTCGGAGCGGCGGTTGCTGACCAGTCGCTTACACGTATATAGTATACCTCATTGGGAGTGAGGTTAAACAGATCTATGAAGAGACTGTCTTCGCCCACCTGTGCGCTTGCGCAGCCGATTTCGCCGAGTCCGTTGAGCACACAGTCGCCACGGTAGATGGCAATTTCAGGATTTACGATCGGGTCAATACCTGCGGCCTTGACAGTGATTCGGTAGTCGAACAGCGTATCGGAACAGACAAACTTGAACCAGACATCGCGTTGAGCTGCCGCGCTGTTGAAGCAGGAGACTGTATCAACGGTGGCGATAATGCTGGGTGTTGCATTTTCATTCGTGTAAATTGTTGATGTACAATGCGGTGCCACACCGAAGTCAATCATGGTGGCACAGTTAAAGGCATCATTCACGGGGGCCTGCGCGAGGAGCCCGGCGGTTGTCAGCAACGCTGCTGCAAGGGATAAAACTACTTTCATTTTATGCTGCATAATAATCCGCTCAAATATAAACCGAAGTTGGTTTGCAGAGCGAATAAAAGGACGGAATTATACCAATAATGAATCTATTGGCAAAATTTGATTCAGAATGAGATTGTACTCAGCGCCTGTTCTGGCGATTGGTACCGGGGGCTTGCGGCTGGGTAACGGCTGCCGGCGATTCATCAAGCGGTGTATCTTCCGGATTGGGAAGAGAGTCGCGTCTGGGCGCCGGTGCCTTGGCTCTGATTTTGGCCGACTCTTTATTGGCAATATACTTGTCAATCAGGTTTGCCCTGGCCATTTTCTCTTCGAGCGGCTTCCTGTCTGCGGCTATCGTATCACGGAGGAAATGTTCGATCATCAGGCTGGCAACAGGAGCGGCATAGGAAGCTCCCCATCCTGCATTTTCGACATAAACGGCAATTGCGATTTTGGGATCAGTTTTGGGGGCAAATGCGAAGAAGACAGAGTGATCATCTCCATGCGGGTTCTGGCTTGTACCGGTTTTGCCGCAAACAGAAATACCGGGTATCTGGGCAATCCGGGCAGTACCACGTTCCACACATTGCGCCATACCTTCCACAACTGTTTCGAAGTAACGTGGCTCCACACTGACGACATGTTTCTGAAAAAAGCGGTCGGGGATACTGGTGGTATCTTTGAAGGCCATGGCAAGGTGCGGGGCATACCAGTATCCCCTGTTGGCGATACAGGCTGCAAAATTGGCCATCTGCAGGGTTGTCAGTTGAAGTTCACCCTGCCCGATACCGCACGACATAATGGTTGGCGAGTGCCAGCCCCCGAGTTTTTTCGGATATATCTTGTCATAGTAAGCGGACGTGGGGTAACTTCCCGGACTTTCATTCGGATAATCAATACCCAGTCTCTGTCCGAAACCGAATTCTTTCATATACTTGTTAAAAAGATCGAGACCCTGTTGAGGGTTGGAGTACCCGAACTTGTCTATAATATCCCTGTATTTCACCATATAATAGGTATTACAGGAATGTGCAAGCGCGTCAACTACTCCGTTCAGGTGGCCGCTATGGTGACACTTGTAAGTTCTTCCGGCATAGTAGTAGCCGCCGCTGCAGCCAAATCCGCCGGTCGGACTGATGACCCCCTCCTGCATGCCGGCCAGAGAGACTGCTGTTTTGAATATAGAGCCGGGCGGATACTTTGCCATCACCGTACGGTCGAAGAAGTACTTCAGCGGGTGCGTCAGCAGGCGGCTGAATTCCTGTCCGCGATCCTGCGTCATAATCAGCAGGTTCGGGTCGTAGGTTGGTGCACTGACCATAGCAAGTATCTGACCTGTTTTGGGATCGAGTGCCACTACACTGCCGGTTTTATTCTGCATCAGATATTCGGCGTAAGCCTGCAGCCTGATATCAATGGAAGTAACCAGATCGTGACCGGCTTCAGCGGGACTGTCTTCGGCTCCGTCCTTGTATTTTCCGACAATACGACCCAGATTGTCTCTCAGAAGTGCTGTTGCGCCCTTTTTCCCGCGCAGATAATCTTCGTAAGCCGATTCAATTCCGGCGGCACCGATATAATCGCCTGTTTCGTACTTGCCTTTTGATTTCTCGATATCGCGGGGATCCACCTCGTTGATATAGCCAAGAACGTGCGCCCCCACACTTTCAGGATAGCCGCGTATATTGCGTACCTGTACGAAAAAACCGGGGAACTCGTACAGACTTTCCTGCAGGCGCGCGCATGTCTGCGGGGTCATCTTCTTCAGGAAGACATAGGGTACCGACTTTGAGTACTTGCCACTTTTCCAGTCTTTCACCAGATTTTGCCTGAATTCTGCCTCGGTGATTCCAAGAATAGCACAGAATTTGGGCACATCCATTTCCTTGAGATTGACCTGACTGTATGTAACCATCAGGTCATAGGTGGCCTCATTATTTACAATCAGCCTGCCGTTTCTGTCATAAACCAGTCCGCGGGGAGGATAAACAGTCAGATTTTCAATAGTGGTCGAGTCGGCCCTGCGCCGGAAGGAATTATCGAAAAGCTGGAGCTGGGCTGCCCTCAGTACGAGCAGTACTCCGCAAACCAGGAACACCAGCTGAATATTTCTTTGACGATAGATGCCCGATTTCATAATTCAGGATGCCGGCTTTATTGTTTGGGATTGAAAAGTGCAGCGTACAGAATTACAAAGATCATGGTAACAGCCCAGGATGACAATGTTTTTAACACAATCGAAGTGAAATAAACGAATGTAAACGCTTCAACCGAGTGATACCAGAAAAGGTAAAGAAAGAAAAAGACCCCCGAAACGGAGAGGAATGTTTGCCATGAAACGTATTGGGGAGCAAAAATGGGATCTTTGGCATTGAATCCTCCCTTTGGAGCAAAGGCCATAAAAACCGGCCCGCGCATGAATCCGGCAAATGCGCCTGTGCTGGCGTGCACACCCGGAGTCTGGTAGAACATATCAACCGAAATTCCAGCTGCAAAGCCCAGCAGTACCAGATAAGGTGCAGCGAGCTGTGCGGGCAGCAACAGGATGAATACCGGATACAGCAAGACATTGAAATAAGCCGACCCTACCGACTGGACAGCCTGCTTGAGCAACAGACACTGACCCAGAATCAGTCCCAAAAAACGCAACATATTAGGGGAAAGGCTGGAATTCATCGCTTGATTTTAGATTTCAGACTGTCAATTTCGGGCGAAAACAGATTTCGCACCACAGATACATCGGTTACGTCCGACATGGACTGGCCGAGTCTCACTCTTACAACCAGGAAATGCGGATTTTCGCTGTCTTCCGCGGGAGCAGCCTCCACGACACCTATCGGGATGTCTTTGGGGAACATCAGGGAGTATCCACTGGTTACCACCCTGGCGCCGGGCACTATTTTGTCTTTGAAATGTTTGGAAATATTCCTCAACGACATTACATCCGGGTTTTTACCATCCCACTCAAGAGAACCGAAGGCTCCGGTTCCCTGCACCGATGCCGTAATTTTGGTCTGGCTGTGTAAAACAGACATGACAATAGAAAAATTGTCGCTGACATGACGTACAATGCCCACTACACCATTTGGAGTTATGACAGCAGTATGCGGCTCGATACGGTCATTTTTTCCCCTGTTGAGCAGCAGCCAGTTATTCACACCTGTAACGGAGTTTTCTATCACCCTCGCCGAGACATGTTCATATAATGGTCTGACATGCTTCCTGCGAAGTGAGTCGGAGCCTGTAATCGAGTCATAGGTTACCCGATAAAAAGTGTCGCGCACAGGTACCTGCACATAGCGTGCGAAGGCCAGGCGCTCCTGCAGGCTGTCAACCACTGCGGCCAGACTGTCGGCCCGTTCCTGAAGCGAAAAATAGTCGGACACCCTCTGGCGTCGTTCAAGAAATCTCCCGCCAAAAATATCAGTTGTATTGGCCCAGATGACAGCCTGAGAGGTATTATATCTTACAATCAGCATAAAGCAGAACAACTCCACGAATACCAGCGTGACGAAGCCGCCGTTTCGAAGCAGGAGTTGAAGAAGCCGACCCATAGAAACAGTTGTTTGGCGATTAGGCCTTGATGAAAGTAACGACGGATACCGTCTTAAACGCTTTTCCTGTCAATAAGGAAGGAATACTGACCCGTATTCCTGAGTGCAAGACCCGTACCACGTACAACTGCACGGAGTGGATCTTCGGGAACGTGAACATCAAGTTTTGTTTTGGCCTCGAGGCGCTTGTCGAGCCCGCGGAGCAGGGCACCACCACCTGTCAGGTACAAACCGGTACGGTAAATATCGGAGGCAAGTTCCGGTGGGGTAAGCTCGAGCGCTTTCAGAATTGCATCTTCAATTTTGGAAATACTCTTGTCGAGCGCATAGGCCACTTCCTGATAGCTGATTTTGATCTGTTTCGGGATGCCTGTCATAAGATCTCGCCCGTTGACAGGATAATCAGCAGGCGGATTTTCGAGTTCATGCAGGGCGGAGCCTACATTGATCTTTACCTGTTCGGCTGTACGCTCTCCGATCAGGATATTGTGTTCACGTTTCATGTAGCTCATGATATCGTTTGTCAGCTCGTCGCCGGCAATGCGAATACTCTGGTCGCACACTATACCTGAGAGGGCAATAACCGCGATTTCGGTAGTGCCACCACCAATATCAATAATCATGTTCCCGACGGGCTCCTCAATGTTGAGGCCGATACCAAGCGCTGCAGCCATAGGCTCGTGAATCAGGTAGGTTTCTTTACTGTCTACGTGATCCGCAGAGTCAAAAACAGCGCGTTTTTCCACCTCGGTAATACCACTCGGGATACAGATTACCATCTTGAGATGGCTGAAAAGGCTGCTCTTGCGGCCCACCATTTTGATAAGGCTCTGTATCATGGCCTCTGCAGCCTGAAAGTCGGCAATTACACCGTCTTTCAGCGGACGTACCGTTTTGATATTTTCGTGGGTTTTCTCGTGCATCTGCATGGCGCGATGCCCCACTGCGATGGTATTTCCTGTGCGACGATCAATGGCGACGATAGATGGCTCATCAACCACCACCTTGTCATCTACCATGATAAGGGTATTGGCGGTGCCAAGGTCAATAGCAAGTTCCTGCTTGAAAAAATTAAAAAGATTGAACACAACGCTCTGTTTATGATAGTGAAAAACGGTTTCCGGGAATCGGC
>CAILQK010000293.1 GCA_903836265.1 uncultured Bacteroidota bacterium
GGGCAGTTTGACGTATTCCATCACAGGTACCCCAGCCAGCGCGGGTACTGCCAGTTTTGCGCTGAATATTGGCGGGCAGACGTGTACGCTGACGCTGACGGCCGTTGTGCCGGGCAGCGTCAGTACCCTCGACTGCGCCGGTGCGACAGTAACAGGCACGCTGGTGTCTGGTCAGGTGGCCTCGGGTGTGAGTGCCAGTGTGCCCTACACAGGTGGCAACGGCGGCCCGTACAGTGGTCAGACAGTAACTTCCACAGGTGTTACGGGCCTTACTGCTACCCTGAGTGGGGGTAACTTTGCCAGCGGCACCGGCAGTTTGTCTTATGCCATTACAGGTACCCCTGCCAGCGGCGGTACTGCCAGTTTTGCATTGAATATGGGTGGTCAAACTTGTACGCTGAGTATATTTGTATGCAGCACCGGTTGCTGTGCCAAAGTGAGCGCTACTGAATATAAAAACTTCCTGTGCCATAACCTCGGTGCAGCCAACACCAGTGCGGATCCGTTCACCCCGAGCTGGGAGATAAACGGCGGCTACTGGCAATGGGGGCGGTTGGCGCAGGCTGCTGCGGGCCCAATCGGCCCCGGTTTGTCGGAGGCCAACGATGCAGCTATAAGTGGCTGGAATATGACCGGTGCTGCAAACGGCTCCTGGGCCGACGGCTCCAAAACGGCCAATGACCCTTGTCCTGCCGGCTACCGGATTCCGACAATAGCGCAATGGGACGGGGTGGTAGCTCATAATACCAAAACCAGTATGGGCACATTCACCCTTTCGGCTACCAACTACGGAGCGGGTGTTAAGTTTGGAAATCAGCTGACGCTTCCGGCGGCCGGCATGAGGTGGGGCGACTATGGTGAGTTGGGCAGCCGTGGTAACTTCGGCCTCTACTGGAGCAGTACGGAGCTCGACAATTACGACGCGTGGTATATGCTCTTCAATAGTAGTGTCGACCTCACGGACATCTACCCGCGTACATTCGGGGTCTCTGTCCGCTGCATCGAAGATACACCCGGTTCCATTGGTACACTGGATTGCAGCGGTTCAACCGTAACGGGCACGCTCGTTGCTGGTCAGGCAGCCTCGGGCGTGAGCGCGAGTGTACCCTACACGGGCGGCGACGGCGGCCCGCAAAGCGGTCAGACGGTCGCTTCCACAGGGGTTACGGGCCTCACAGCCACGCTGAGTGCGGGCAGCTTCGCCAGCGGCGCGGGCAGTTTGACGTATTCCATCACAGGTACCCCAGCCAGCGCGGGTACTGCCAGTTTTGCGCTGAATATTGGCGGGCAGACGTGTACGCTGACGCTGACAGCTGTTGTGCCGGGCAGCGTCAGTACCCTCGACTGCGCCGGTGCGACAGTAACAGGCACGCTGGTGCCTGGTCAGGCAGCCTCGGGTGTGAGTGCCAGTGTGCCCTACACAGGCGGCAACAGCGGCCCGTACAGTGGTCAGACAGTAACCTCCACAGGTGTTACGGGTCTTACTGCTACCCTGAGTGGAGGTAACTTTGCCAGCGGCACCGGCAGTTTGTCTTATGACATTACAGGTACCCCTGCCAGCGTCGGTACTGCCAGTTTTGCGCTGAGTATTGGCGGACAAACTTGTACGCTGGATATCATCATAAATTATGTGTGCCGCGCCAAAGTGAATGCTACAGACTACAAGAACTTCCTGTGCTACAACCTCGGTGCTGCCAACAACAATGCTGATCCGTTCACCCCGACCTGGGAGATCAACGGCGGTTACTGGCAGTGGGGGATTAATACACAGGCGGCAGAAGGCCCGACGGCTACTGATCCGAAGGACGGTGCTGTCAGCGGCTGGAACACGACCAATGCTGCGAATGGTTCCTGGGCCGACGGTTCCAAAACTTCCAATGATCCTTGTCCGGTGGGTTACCGGGTTCCGACCATAACGCAGTGGGATGGTGTGGTGGCCAATAACATCATTACCAATGTGGGTACCTTCAATAGTTCTGCCACTAACTACGAAGCCGGTGTAAAGTTCGGAGATCTGTTGATGCTTCCGGCGGCCGGCTACAGAGACTTCAGCGATGGTACGTTGCTCGACCGCGGCAGTGTCGGCTCTTACTGGAGCAGTACAGAGGACGGCACGGACGATGCGTGGACCCTGAACTTCGATAATAATGGTACCACCACGCTCGTCGCCGGCCGTATCTTCGGTCTCTCTGTCCGCTGCATCGCAGAATAACCCGTCAATTTGTCTGTTTGACTAATTGCTGAAACCGGTTAATGCAGACCGGATATACAAACTGATGTTCCCCCTGTTGCCTGCCGGTGATTTTTGCTGACAGACAGCAGGGGGAAGATAGTTTCCGGAACTGTTTTTACCGGAATACAGGAATTTTTGTTTGTTACAAGTATTGATAATCCTTGACACGCTCTGGCTGGTATTTTATATTAATTCCGGCATTTTTTTTGCGAACTGGTGATTAACCATTACTTTTATTTCATGATTCGTTATTTATTTTTGATTGTCATTGTACTGCTGTTTGGCGGTGTACCAGCCAGTGGTCAGTCCGATTATCTGGCCAGAATAAAAGAAGCCGCCGTTCTGGTTCCGGATCAGGCTGTAAAGGCCGATTCGGTTTTCACTGTGATACTGGAAGAAGTCAGCGCTCTGCAGCCCCCCAATGACTCACTGCTTGTGCTGACCTGTTTCATTCTGGGGACAAACAACCTGTATCAGGGCAAACTGAATCTGGCACTCGACTATTTCGACAAGTCGCTTTTTCATAACAAGCGAAACATTCTTCCGAAAGAAAATATGTCCTCTCTGGCTAACAAGGCCATTATTTACGAAGAACAGCACAGGTTTAACGAGGCGCTTCAAGCGTGCCGGCAAGCGCTTGAGTTCGCCGAACAGAGCAGGGATTCCTCGGCCATTGCCGACGTATGGCTTAATCTGGGTGTTCTCAGTCACCGGATGAAAGACATTGACCGGGCAGTTGAAATACTGGGCAATACGTATAATTTTTATCGGTCGAGGCGCGACACCCTGCGGATGGCCAACGTACTCAATAATATCGCCACCTGCTACTACCCGGCCAATCTGTCGCTTGCTGAATCAAATCTGAAAAAATCACTGGAGCTCTACAGGCAGGCACATGACGATTACTACATCGCAGTTACCACCAATAATCTGGCAGAGCTGGAAACAAGACAGAAAAATTACAGCGATGCAAGGCAGTTATTACAGGATAATATCAGTTTGTGTGAACAAAAAGGGTTCATGGAAGCCCTCTCGGTTGCACACCGGCTTTCGGGGCAATGCGAAATTGAATCGGGAGGGAACCTCGGTGCTGCTTCGGCAAGCCTCGAAAAATCCCGTGAACTGGCACAGAAAACCGGCAGATCGGACTATCTGAGGGATATCAGGGAAGCCGAGATTTTACTGCAGGCACGGGCCGGGAACTTTGAAGGGGTCAAAAAGATGCTGGAAGAGTACAAGACCATGAATGATGAGTTGGCCCAGGAAAATGCGCGGATAGTGAACTCCGAATTCCAGACCATACATGAGGTAAAGAAAATAACACAGCAGAAAGATTTGCTGGAGGAGGGTATTTCCATCAGAAACAGGCAGTTGATACTGTCTCTGCTTGCGCTGCTGGCTGCCGCCCTGGCCATTGGTATCATAGCATCGCAGTATATCCGGTTGCGCAGGACAACGAGAACCATGTACCGGATGAACGTCGAACTGGCCAACAATGCGGCTATTTCGCTGGGAAGCCTGAATTCGGATACTGTAACTCGCGACGACGGTGAAAACAACGGAGAAGATAACATCAGTATATCAAACCTGTACCTTGATGTACTCAAGCGCATTGAACGCGACAAACTTTACCTCAATCCGACATTTTCGCTGCTGGAGCTGAGCGAGAAAATGAACAGGAGTTCGCGGTATGTTTCCCAGGCACTGGGTGAAGTTGGCAAGATCTCTTTCCCGAATCTGGTCAATAATTTCCGGATCAACGAGGCAAGAAGGCTTATCGCCGATAACCCGAATATCACAGTCATCGAGCTTATGGAAAAAACCGGTTTCGGCAGCCGGCAAAGCTTCAATCGCAATTTCAAGACAGCTACCGGATTTACACCCTCAGAATATCAGGAAAGGGCCAAAGATACTCAGCAGCAATAATTTGTATCAATTTCCGGCTTCCCGTTTGTTTGCTGTCTAACTGACAACCGGGATGAAAATCAGGGCTATGCCGGATACCGACCGATTAAATATCGATGCCACGCGGTGTGTCTTTCACGGAGGTTGACACGCTGTTTCCGACAGTTTTTTGGATAATTCATTTATTTGCTACTATTTTTACCATACTTTTCTCCGTCTATCTGCCATAGTCTTGACAACATTTTATAATATGATTCTTCGTCTAGTTGTTGTTACTGCACTTCTGTGCAGCAACCTGTCCGCCGGTGCGCAGGTCAATTATCTGTCGAAAATAAAGCAGGCAGCTGCTTTAATACCGGCAAAACCGGTTGAGGCTGATTCTGTGTACCGAGAAATACTGGAGGAAATCACCTCGCAACAGCTCACGGATGATTCACTGTATGTGCTTACTTATTTCCAATTGGGTGTCAGTAATTTGTACCAGGGCAAACTGAATCTGGCGCTCGATTACTTCGACAAGTCGCTTTTTTACAATCAGAGAAATATTCTTCCGGAAGAAAATATGTCCTGTCTGGCAAACAAGGCTGTTATTTACCAGGACCAGTACAGGTTTAGCGAGGCACTGCAAGCCTGCGAGCAGGCACTTGTGTACACCGAACAGAGCAGAGACTCTTCCGCCATTGTTGACGTATGGCTCAACCTGGGTGTGATCAGTCAACGGATGAACGACATTGACCGGGCAGTTGAAATACTGGGCAACGTCCACAATTTTTATCAGTCAAGGCGCGATACAATGCGGATAGCCAACGTCCTCAATAATATCGCCACCTGCTATTACCCGAATAATCTGCCGGCTGCCGAAAAAAATCTGAAAAGATCACTGGAGCTCAGCCGGCAGATACACAATGA
>CAILQK010000294.1 GCA_903836265.1 uncultured Bacteroidota bacterium
CCTGCCCCGAGCATGATATCCTGGGCATCATGAATGGCCGTGGAACCCTGATCAACGCCTCCAATTGTGTCGGACACGGCGCCTGTTACCACGCATGTCCTGTGGAGGCTATCTCCCTCGTCATCGGCACCGAAAAACGCGGTGTTGATTTGCCGCACGTCAATCAGGACTATGAAACCAACGTACCGGGAATCTATATAGCCGGCGAGCTGGGTGGTATGGGCCTTATCAAGAACAGTGTAGAACAGGGACAGGCGGCCCTTGGCAGTATTATTGCCAAGGGGCACAAACGTGTTCCCGATCTGCTGGATGTTGTAATCATAGGCGCTGGTCCGGCAGGTATTGCAGCCAGCCTGACGGCCCAAAAGCATCAACTTGATTTTGTGACACTGGAGCAGGACTCTCTGGGAGGCACTGTTTTTACATTCCCGAGGTCGAAGATTGTCATGACCTCTCCAATGGATCTGCCACTGCACGGGAAGGTGAAGCTTTTTGACACCTCAAAATCCGAGTTGCTGAATTTATGGACGAGTGTACTGGAAAAAAATCAGATCAAAATCAGGGAGCACACCAAAGTAGAGTCCGTTGTAAACGAGAAGACCCATTTTACAGTCAATACTGCACGGGGAGAGGTTTTCAGGACGCAAAATGTGATCATCGCCATCGGACGGCGGGGATCTCCCCGCAAGCTGGGTATTCCCGGCGAGATGAGTGAGAAAGTAGCCTACAGGCTGCTCGAACCCGAGATGATTTCAGGGAAACGCATCATGGTGGTAGGTGGCGGCGACTCGGCCATCGAGTCTGCGCTGCTGCTGGCCGACCAGAATCAGGTGACACTTTCCTACAGAAGCGACTCTTTCGCGCGCGCGAAGCCCAAAAACAGGGAAAATATTGCCGAGGCTATCCGGAATAACACTGTGGATGTGAGGTTTAACACGAATCCGACCGGCATCGAACCGGACTGCGTGCTGTTGTCGACACCGGAGGGTGAAATCAGTATCCCGAATGATCAGGTTTACATATTTGCAGGTGGTGAATTACCTACTGATTTCCTGAAAAATGCGGGTATCGAAATCACAAAACGATTTGGATATACCGTAAAATCCTACAGAAAATAGTCAGCGTTTGGGCGGCAGACCCATGCCGGGCATGCCCGGCATCTTGCCCATCGGCATATTGGCAAACTGATGCATCAATTTGCGCATCTGTTCAAAGTTGCGGATGAACAGGTTGATCTGATCCAGATTTTGTCCGCATCCGCGGGCAATTCTTTTCTTTCTGCTCAGGTTGATAAGATCCGGATTGGCCCTTTCTTTGGGAGTCATACTCTGGATGATTGCCTCAATACGCACCAGAGCCTTGTCATCAATCGGTGCATCCTTGAGGGCTTTGCTGACACCCGGGATCATACCCATCAGTGTCTTCAGGTCGCCCATTTTCTTGATTGTCTGCATCTGCCCGAGGAAGTCGTTGAAGTCAAATTTGTTCTGCTTCATCTTCTTCTCCAGGCGCTTTGCTTCCTCCTCATCAAAGTCCATCTGGGCTCTTTCAACAAGAGAGACAATATCACCCATACCGAGTATGCGTTGTGCCATCCTGTCGGGATAGAACACATCAAGGGCTTCCATCTTTTCCCCCTGAGAGACGAATTTGATTGGCTTGCCTACGGTATATTTGATAGAGAGTGCAGCACCACCGCGGGTATCACCATCCAGTTTGGTGAGCACCACGCCATCGAAATTGATACGGGCGTTGAATGCCTCTGCTGTATTAACCGCATCCTGGCCGGTCATTGAGTCCACCACGAAAAGGGTCTCGGTGGGTTGTATAGTCTTTTTGACAGCCTCCACCTCGTTCATCATGGCTTCGTCCACGGCCAGGCGGCCGGCTGTATCCACGATGACTACGTTATGGCTGTTTGCTTTCGCATAAGCGACGGCATTCCTGGCTATTTCAACCGGATTTTTGTTCTCGATCTCCTTGTAAATGGGCACGCCGACAGTTTCCGAAAGGACAGTCAGCTGATCAATAGCTGCCGGACGATAGACGTCACAGGCTACGAGCAGCGGATTAAGCTTGCGCTGTTCCTTGAGGAACTTGGCCAGTTTGCCGCTGAAAGTCGTTTTACCTGAACCCTGCAGACCAGCAATCAGTACTACAGCGGGACTGCCCTTCACGTTAATACCAACGCTTTGGCCGCCCATGAGCTCCGTCAGCTCATCCTGGACAATTTTGACCATCAGCTGGCCCGGATTCACGTTTTTCAGGACGTTTTCCTTGCCCAGAGCCTTCTCCCGTACATTATCGGTGAACTCTTTGGCTATCTTGTAGTTCACGTCGGCTGCAACCAGCGCACGTCGTATCTCCTTGACACTCTCCGCAACGTTGAGCTCAGTGATTTTATGCTTGCCGGTGACTACCTTGAACGCCGATTCGAGGCGATCGCTCAGACTTTCGAACATGACAATAGCTGTTTGGGATTCAGATTACAACCATCCGAGGAATGGCTCTTCGATAATATTTTTGAGTTCGACAACGAAACGGGCAGCATCTCCGCCATTAATGACGCGGTGATCCCAGCCGATCGTAACGGGCATCATCAGACGCGGCTCGAAAGATTTGGTTGACTCCTGCCATACCGGTTCCATCTGTGCTGCCACCACGCTGAGAATAGCTGTTTCGGGCCAGTTGACGATAGAGAGCATGTTGGTACCACCTATTCCGCCGATATTGGAGATTGTAAAAGTACCACCCTGTATATCGGCCATGGCAATTTTGCCTGCCTTGGTACGGCCGGTGATATCAGCCAGATCAACAGCCACTTCCGTGAGCCCCTTTTTGTCCACATTTTTGATATTTGGAACAAAGAGTCCGTTGGGCGTATCAACGGCAATGCCAATGTTGATATATTTTTTGTAAATTACCTCA
>CAILQK010000295.1 GCA_903836265.1 uncultured Bacteroidota bacterium
CACTCTCACACCCTCACACCCACACTCTCACACCCTCACACCCACACCTTCACACCCACACTCTCACACCCTCACACCCACACTCCAAACACATGTCAAGACACGGGAAAGCACTCGTCGCCATGTCCGGCGGCATAGACAGTACGATAACGGCCGTCCTGCTTCATGAAGAAGGCTGGGAGGTAGTGGGCATTACCATGAAAACCTGGGATTATGCCACCTCCGGCGGCTCAAAGAAGGAGACTGGCTGCTGCTCTCTGGACTCTATCAATGACGCCCGCGCTGTGGCTGTCAGACTCGGTTTCCACCATTTCATTGTGGATATCCGCGATGAATTCGGCGATTATGTGATAGACAATTTTGTAGATGAGTACATGGCTGGCCGAACGCCCAACCCCTGTGTACTCTGCAACACACATATAAAATGGAACAGTTTGCTCAGGCGCGCAGACATGCTCGACTGCGAGTTCATTGCTACCGGTCACTACGGGATAATCAATGACCTGAATGGTCGAAAATACATCACCCGGGCAAAGGATCAGCAAAAAGACCAGAGTTATGTCCTCTGGGGTCTCAGTCAGGAGTGCCTGCGTCGCACGCGCATGCCACTGGGTACGTTCACCAAACCGGAAGTAAGAGCCATGGCCGCCGAACGTGGCTGGACCGACCTGAGCAAGAAAGCCGAAAGCTATGAGATTTGCTTCGTGCCCGACAACGACTACCGCGGATTTCTGCGCAGGCGCGTGGAGGGGCTCGACGAGCGACTGGCCGGTGGCGATTTTATTGACCGCAGCGGGAAAGTGCTCGGAAAACATGAAGGCTATCCGTTCTACACCGTCGGACAACGCAAAGGCCTCGGAATTGCACTGGGCGAACCCATGTTCGTCACCGAGATACGCCCGGAAACCAACACAGTCGTTCTCGGAAAAGAGGATGAACTGATCCGGAATCACATGATGGTAGGCAAGGTCAATCTCATGAAATACGACAAACTGCCTCAGGACGGACTGGAGGTGGTTACCAAAATACGCTATCGCGATGGTGGCACTTTCAGTACTGCCCGTCAGGTTGCCAGCGACCTGGAAATTTCCTTCCACGCCAACGTAAAAGGTATCGCACCCGGTCAAAGCGCCGTGCTGTACGAAGGCGACGACGTGGTAGGCGGCGGAATTATTCAGGGCAATGGTGAAATCATGTCGGCCAACTGATTATCACCGGCCACTCCGGCAGAAACACCTACCCCTGAACAAACAGACGAAAAGCCTGTTTAATTTCTTTTTCAACTACTCAAATCAGTCAAGGTGCCGCATAACGAAAAAGTGGACGTCATTATCTACCGCGTTCGGGAGAACGGTCTCGAGGTTTTCCTGGTAGATCCTGCCCCGGCATCAGCCGAACCCGGACAACTCTCCGCGCCAGCTTCAAGCCACGATAATCTGCAACGTGTTCAGGCCCCGTTCATAGAACTTGATCCGGTACTGAACCACGAAGGGCAGCAGCGCCGTGCCGTGGCCATCGAGGCCGACTGGCACGAAATACCCTCACTGCGCGCACTCGTGTACGAAGATTACAGGGTAGCCAAGGAAAAGGCAAAAATGCACATCAAGTCCTTTGTTTCCGATTTCGAACGCGGAGCTTATGTAGCAGTCAAGGAGGCTGCCAAACGCATTATGCCCGAGCAATACGCCTTCCTGAAAGAACTCAGAGAGATCATTGCTGATAAAAATCAGGGCAAGTCAATCTGATATTATTTTCTCGCCAGGTACAGTCCGGCCAGGATTACGAGTGTACCGGCTATATCAACAACCGAGACAGATTCGCCATCGAGCACCCCCAGCAGCATGGCCGCCACCGGAAGCAGATAGGTAACAGATGCAGCAAACAGCGGACTGTTTCGCTGAAGCAGCCAGAAATAAAGTATGGAACCACCTACTGTGCCGAGTGCAGAAAGGTAGAAAACATAACCCAGACCTTCCATGCCCCGCGGATGCTGCCACGCAGCCGTCCACCCCCCCGAATAAATCAGCCCTGCGACGAACAAACCCCCTGTAATCATAAACGCAGCCGATGAAATGGCAGCCGGATGCTGATCCTGCAGGTAGTGCCCTACCGAATTGGCATTAATCGCATAACATACAGTAGCCAATACACATAAAGATGCAAAAAATACACTGCCCGTCACCGCAGTACTGCTGTTGAAAAGAATCAGCGCCATAGCGCCCGACAAACCGACCACAATACCCCAAAAACGCGACCAGCTCACTTTCATTCTGAAAAATGAGGCTCCTATTACCAGCGTGAACAACGGAGTAAGCGCATTCAGGGCGCCTGCCAGACTGCTGTTGACGTGCTGCTGTGCAATGGCAAAAAAGAAATTGGGCAGTGCCGAGCCGCAAAAAGCCACAATCAGCAGCGGCTTCCACCGGCTCCAGTCAATTTTCGACCAGTAAATAACCGCAATCGGGAGGTACAGAACGGAAGCCAGCACCATACGCCACATAGCCATCTGCAAAGGCGTGAAAATGCCCACCGAACGCTTGATAAACAGGAAGGAAGCTCCCCAGACAAGTCCGAGCAAAGCCATGGCGAGCCAGTCTTTGGCGACCGGGCCCCGGGTTGATGATGTTGACACAGCAAATCAGAATAAGACCGCAAAGAACTGTAAAAGAAAGGAATGTAACGCATAATTTACACACAGAGGTGACATTCATGACATTTTTTCACATATTCTGAACTATTTCCCTCACATTTGCAGAAAAGGACATGGCTCGCGCCAGCAGATATCCCGACATGAGGTTTGCCACCCACATCTTGCCCGTATTAGTTGTAGCACTCGCGCTGAATCTGGATGCCCAGACTTCGCCGCAAATGACTTTCGGCAAAAACCGTGTACAGTATCATCATCAGTTCGACGACTGGAGTGTTTATGAAACCGAACACTTTATAACCTACTGGTATGGAGACGCAAGAAACGTGGCGCAGGGAGCCCTTCAGTGTGCAGAACTCGAATTCCCCGAAATTCAGCGACTGCTGGAATATCAGCCCAATGAAAAAATTGAAATACTCGTTTTCAGCGATATCACCGACCTGAAACAGAGCAATATCGAAGAAAGTGATGTGCTGATGACACAGCCGGAAGAAACCAAAGTGGTAGGCAACAAAATTTTTATCCACTTTGACGGCGATCACCAGCACCTGCGCGCACAGGTACGCGAGGGCACAGCAGGCGTATTGCTCAACTCCATGCTTTTCGGATCCAGTCTGCAGGAAATCGTATCCAATGCTGTACTGCTGAACCTGCCACCCTGGTTCACAAAGGGCCTGACAGCATACTGCGGCGAAGCATGGAGCCCGGAACTCGACAATCAGCTGCGCGACCTGCTGCTTTCCGACAAAATAAAAAATTTCGACCGACTGGCAAAAGATTATCCCCGTCTGGCAGGTCATGCCTTTTGGCACTACATCAATACCCACTTTGGCAAAAGTACGGTCAGCAACCTGCTCTATCTCACGCGCATCAACCGCAGCGTGGAAAACGGATTCTTCTATGTACTGGGGAACGGCTACCGCCGGACAACCGATACCATGCTTGAATATTACCGGCGGACATACAGGGAAGAGACAGTATATCTTAAAAATGCGCCCGAAGAAGGAATTTTTACTCCCGCAAACAAAAAAAAGCTGCCGGTTACGCATGTAAAAATCAGTCACGACGGCAAACGGCTCGCCTGGGTCACCAATGACATGGGCCGCTGGAAAGTACGTATCCGGGAAGCCGGAGACAAAACGGGCCGGGTGATCCTGAAAGGCGGAACCCGCAATGCCCTGCAGGCACCCGACTGCAACTATCCCCTGCTGGCCTGGAACCCGGATAACAAGCACCTGACCGTAGTTTCCGAACAACGCGACAAACTGTATCTCACCGATATTGAAATCAGTTCCGGGAAAAAAGAAAAAACCGCGCTGGCTCCCGATTATCAGCGGATATTCTCCCTCGACTACACCGGCAGAAATGAAATAGCCTTCTCCGCTGCCATGAAAGGTTACTCGGATCTTTTCATTTACCGACTGTCAACCAGACAGACGGAAAGGCTCACGAACGACTTCTGGGATGATCTGGATGTCTCATTCGCCGTGATCGAAGGTCGCAGGACGCTGCTCTTCAGCAGTAACCGCCTGTCAGACACCATCACAACAGAAAAACTTGACACCATTCTGCCCGTCGGAGCGCTGGACGTATTCATGTATGACCTTGACAGCCGCAGCAATGAACTGGTGAGAATTACGAATACTCCGCTTTACAATGAAAGAATGCCCATGGGAACCGACAGTACGGGGTTCTCTTTCCTGTCAGGCGCCAGCGGGATTACAAACCGGCAAGCCGGAAAACTGGAACCCTTTGTGGCCTACACGCAGGCAGTGATTTACCTGAAAGACGGCGCGGAGGCAAGGGGACTGGTTATGGGCAGGCCCATGGGATGGCCCCTCGAGCGAATACTCACCAAAGTAGCTCCGCTGGATTCAGTGCTTGTCAATATTGACTCCACACAAATTGACAGTATCCGGTTTAATGAGGTCATAAAAAAAAGACCCGTCATCTGGAACCAGACAAATTACGACCGGAATATCCTGATGCAGCACAGTTCGCAAAGAGCGGGCAAATGGGTGGAGGTAATCAGCAGAAACAGCAAAACCTCCTTTTTCGTCAGAAAAGCAGACCCGCTCACGAGAAATACAGCGCGATATACCCGGTGGAGAGAACAAAAACTGATCGCAAACGGACTCCCTGCGGATCAGTCAGTCGCAGAGGAAACTGTTGCAGAGCCCGCTCAGAAGATACCAGCTCCAACGGACACCATACCTTCTTTTAATCCGGGCTGGCTGTTCCAGTTGCCCGAATACCTGGCTGCCACAGCCCGGCCCCAGACAGAAGCCACCCCCAAACCGGTGACACCCGATTCGATTCCGGCGCCGCCAACAACTGCTGCCAGACCTGTTTTGCCCCTGCCGGACGTAACCCGGAAAATACCGGCAACAAGATTCTATCCCTTCAAAATTACCCCCTATCGCCTGAAGTTCAGAACCGATTACGTAACGACAACGGCCGATAACAACGTCATGTTCGACGGACTACAGCTCTACGAGGGCCCACAAAGCCGCTTGAGCATACCTCCCCCGGGCCTCCTTCTGAGAGCCAACTTCAAGGATCTGCTGGAAGATTATGTCATCGAGGCAGGTGGACGACTGCCCGTAACATTCAACGGGGCGGAATATTACCTGTGGCTCGACAACAAGAAAAAACGCATAGACAAACGATACATACTGTACCGCAGGGTACTGGTAAACAATGTGGAGCGCCCCACGCCCTACCCGCCCACGCTCCCGCCGGACTACCAGACGCGCACCGTATCGCTGCTGGGCCAGTATGAAGTGCGATACCCGCTGGATGCCTTCACCAGTCTGAGGGGTACCGTCGGACTGCGGGAAGACAAAGTGAGAGCACTGGGCTCCGACCTGTACAGCCTGGAAAGACCCGACAGGGCCGAGCAGCGCGCATCGCTCCGTCTTGCAGCCGTTTTTGACAATACCGCCGATATTGACCTGAACATGAAAACAGGATCGAGGGCAAAACTATATGCAGATATCGTCAAAAAAATTGCCTTCAACACAGAACCCGAGTGGAGCCTCCAGTTCAACAAGGGCTTCATGACGGTACTCGGATTCGACGCCCGACACTACCAGATGCTCGACCGCCGCTCCCAGATCGCTGTCCGAATGGCCGGAGCCACCTCCTTCGGCTCGGAAAAGATGCTGTATATCATGGGCGGTGTGGAGAACTGGATGCTGCCAAAGTTTAACAATACTATACAACTGCCTCAGGATGATGGTTTTGCTTACCAGTCGCCCGCAGTAAACCTCAGGGGCTTCAACCAGAATATCCGAAACGGCAATTCTCATGTACTGCTGAACACAGAACTTCGGGTTCCGATATTCAAATATCTGTCGAACAAACCTTCTCTGGGAAATTTCTGGAGAAATTTTCAGGTGGTGGGGTTCTTCGATGCCGGCACTGCCTGGCAGGGAAGCAATCCGTTCAGCAGGGATAACCCGATCAATGTGGTTTATCTGGAGGAAGGACCCGATGGCCGCCCGCCGATAGTGACCATGCAGGTGAATTATTTCAGAGATCCGGTTGTAGCGGGCTTCGGTGCTGGCGTACGCAGTCAGTTGCTCGGTATGTACATGCGGGCCGATTACGCCTGGGGCATTGAGTCAAGGGTTATACAAAAACCGCTTTTGCACATAGCTTTAGGCACAGATTTCTGATTTTTTTCGCTAAAATAAGCTCCCCGCAACTGATTCTTTGGCAGTTTGACGAGTTATCTTACCTTTGAACCGCGACCGGAAGCTGAAACCGGCCGCCAAGTCATGATTATGTACCGATACATGCCACGCATACTTTACGCATTGCTCGCTCTGGCTCTGTTCTCAACGGCATCCATTGCCCAGTCAAACACCTGCCAGTACACACTTATCCTGAACGACTCGTACGGCGACGGCTGGAATGGAGGAGTCATCACTGTCAACAGCAACGGAACAACCGGCACGTTTACCCTTCTGACGGGTTTCACCGATACGGTTCAGTTCACCATCACAAACGGAGCACCCCTGACTGTCACCTGGAGCGCCGGTTCCTTCCTCACTGAAGTATCCTATCAGATTCTTGACAATACGGGAACTGTCATCTCGCAGGCACTCCCGTTCAATATGCCAGTCTCCGGAACGCTGTTCAGCGGCACCGGCATCTGTGTAACCTGCTCGAGTCCGCAAAATCTGAAGGTGGACAACGTTTGGGATACGTACGCCAAACTCCGCTGGAATGCCGATCCGAATGGTCCGAATGCAGCCGTTCAATATCTGGTCATCTATGGCCCACAGGGCTTCAATCCGGCTGTACCACTATCCTGCGATACAGTCATTACCACCCAGAATAAAGTTACGCTCACCGGCCTGAGCAAAAAAACCTGGTACGACGTGTATGTCGTGCAGGACTGCGGACTGGCAGGCGGTCTGAGCCAGCTCACCGGGCCAGTTTCTTTTGAAACTTACTGGACTAAAGACGTGGGTATAGCTGCCATCGTTTCTCCCGAATCGGGCTGTGATCTGGGGCAGGATACCGTACGGGTGCTGCTGCGCAACTACGGCGCCGCACCGCAGTCGCTGGTACCTTTCCGTTACACCGTGAACGGGCAGGATGTCAATGTACCCAAGCCGGCCGACGGCTTCTTCACCGGCGTTCTGGGCAAAGACAGCAGCGAAGTGATTGCCTTCGAAACAGTATATGATTTTTCTGCACCCGGCGAGTACGTCATCATGGCATTTACCAAAATGACCGGTGATCAGGATGCAAGCAACGATACCTTTGTTATCCGTATCAACAATCGCCTGCTCTCCCCATATACCCAGCAGTTCGAGGACTGGGACGGCGGTTACCGCCACTACGGATCAGCGTCCAGCTGGACTTACGGCACCCCTGACAAGGAAAACATTCCGGCTGCCTACAGCGGACAGAATGCCTGGGTAACCAGCCTGAAAACACCCTATAACTCCAACGAACTATCCTATCTCGAGTCGCCCTGCTTCGATTTCAGCGGTCTGAACAACGACCCGGTGATCGAGTTCGCACTCGCGCGCGACCTCGAGTCAACTTACGATGGCGGCTGGCTTGAACGCTCCATTGACGACGGCGCCAGCTGGGAAAAAGTGGGCGCTATCAATGAGGGACTCAACTGGTACAACGAAAGCATTGACGACGGCCTGCAAATCGGCGAATGCTGGTCAGACAGGAATGAAGGCTGGTTCAAAGCCCGGCATTTCCTGGATGGAACCGCAGGACAAAGCAACGTCAGGTTCCGTTTCGCCATCGCCAGCGACCCTTCGCTGAATTTCAGCGGTCTGGGCGTGGACGATATCCGCATATTCCCTGCCTTCAGCAAAGACCTGCTCGGCGTGGGTGTACAGGCTGAATCGCAGGGACAGGAGTGCGGCCTTCAAACCGACAAAGTGACTTTTACTTTTCTGAACGGCGGCAGTCAGACGCAAAATAACTACAAGGTGGCCTACAGCATCAACGGAGGCGCCCCGGTGATCGAGACTCTGAGCGGAAACAACAACACAATTTCACCGGATGAGGTTATTTCCTATACCTTCAATGCCACTTTCGACAGCCGCGATGCTGTTTCAGTCATCAAATGCTGGACAATCCTGAATGGCGACGCAGCCACTCCGAACGATACGGCCACCGTAACTGTAAACCACGTGCCGCTGCCAGTTCCGTTCAGCGAGAACTTCGAAGGGCAGGCAGTTCCCGCAGGCTGGGCTGTTGACGGCTTTGTGACGAACAGCCACGGCAATACCAGCTATGTGCTGGCCACCAACCTGTATTCGTTCAATCCGGAGGCTGTTCAGGATCTGCCGCGCTACGGCATGATCGGAGCCAATGATACCCTGACGTTCTCCTACCGCATCACCAACTACAGCGGCGGCGGCCCGATGATTCTCGGGAACAATAAAGTCGAGGTGCAGGTTTCTACCGACTGCGGTGATACCTACCAGACCATCAACAGCATCAACAGCCTGAACCATTCGCCCACCGTCAACCTGCGCACACGCAAAATAGCGCTGGGGCAGTTCGCAGGCCAGGCCATCAAAATTCGCTTCCTTTGCACCTGGGCATCCGGTGATTACTGGGTAGATCTCGACAATATCAACCTGCTCTCCTGCGCTGCCGACATGGCACTGGCGGCCGATGTCACCAATGCAAACCCCGGACAAAGTGATGGCAAGATCAAGGTAACCGTGGGCACCGGCAACCCGCCCTACCAGTTTGTCTGGAGCAACGGAGCAACCGGCGATTCCATTTCAGGACTGGCCAATGGTTCCTACACTGTCACCGTCACCGACGCATTCGGATGTACATCCTCGCTGTCTGTTCATGTGGGCACAACCCCGATACAGGAAATTGCCGGGCTGAACAGGTTCTCCCTGCAGCCCAACCCGACAACCGGAGCCACCACCCTGCTCGTCGAACTGGCTGAAAACACCGGTGACATCCGCGTGCAGGTACTCAACCTGCTCGGACAAACGCTGTGGGAGACAAACGCCTCCAACACCGACCGGATCAGCGAACAACTCAACCTGAAGACGCAGCCCGACGGCATCTATCTGGTGCGCCTGACAGCCAACGGACAGGCAGCGACAAGAAAACTGGTGAAGAGCGCGGAATAATACCGGCATTTCAGCAGAACACAACAGCCGCTCCGGGGTATCCAGGAGCGGCTGTTATATTTACGCCTGTTCCACTAAAGCAAAGTTGAGTGAATCGATGATGGCGGCAACAATGAAGCTGACCAATATCAGACGGGACAAAACAGGCCGGGAGACAGTAACGTTATTTTATCTATGGCTTCACTTTGCAAAAGGTGCGGCGGCAGCTGCCGGTTCACCGGCATTTGTCCCGGCTTTAGAGGTGGTTTTCAATGATTTCAGCTACTTCTTTCTCAGACAACTCAACAGAAATCGCAATAATGCCGAGGGGTATATTGTTCTGGTGAAGTTGTTTTACCACTCTTTCAATTCGTTTTTTCTCTGCCAGTTCAATTCTGCCTTTTTCATCCTGTTCTCTGATACCTGCATCGGAATTTTTAAGTTGTTTATTTGCCAGTCTGCAACCGCAATTTGTAAGGTATCCGGCAACTTGTACTCAGAAACGCTAATTTTACACCCTGCAAGAAACCTTCTGTCTTATGCGTCTTGATCTTTCCGACACCATTGTAGCACTCGCCACGCCACCCGGACGCGGAGCGATCGGTGTGATACGCCTGTCAGGCCCAGCCGCCTTTGAAATAGCCGACCAGATATTTTCAGGGAAAAAACTGTCGGCGCAACCCACGCACACAGCCCACTTCGGACACCTGCGCACGCGGGAGGGGAAGGAACTTGATGAGGCACTTGCCACCATCTTTCACGGGAGGAAATCGTACACCGGACAGCCTACTGTCGAATTCAGCTGCCACGGGTCGCCGTTTATCCTTCAGAAAGTTATTGAGCTGTGTCTGGCAGAGGGAGCACGTCTGGCAGAGCCCGGTGAATATACCCTGCGCGCCTTTCTGAACGGCAAACTCGACCTCAGTCAGGCCGAGGCAGTGGCCGACCTGATTGCCTCCGAGAGCGAGGCCGCTCATGCCGTGGCGCTCAACCAGCTGCGGGGCGGTTTCCGGAAAGAGATCGAAGTGCTGCGCGACGAACTGATTCACTTCGCCAGTCTGGTAGAGCTGGAGCTCGATTTCTCGGAAGAAGACGTGGAGTTTGCCGACCGTACGCAACTGAGAGACCTTGTTGTACGCATCAGAAAATACCTGGGCGGGCTTATACAGTCGTTTGCGCTGGGCAACGCCATCAAAACCGGCGTCACCACCGTGATTGCCGGGCGACCCAATGCGGGCAAATCCACCCTGCTCAATGCCCTGCTTAACGAGGCCCGTGCCATTGTATCCGACATTCCCGGCACCACCCGCGACACCATTGAGGAGGTACTCAATATCAATGGCATACAGTTCAGGCTCGTGGATACAGCGGGCATACGCGAGGCGCAGGATCAGATAGAGGCCATCGGCGTACAGCGCACACTCGACAAAGTGCGCGAGGCATCCGTACTGATATACGTGTGGGATGTAGCCGGCGGAATGACCCTGCAGGAAGTATTTGCCGATCTGCAGCAGCTGCGCGGCGAAACCATGAAACTCCTTGTCGTCTGCAATAAAATGGACCGCAATCCGCATTTCCAGACAGAGTGGCTGGTACAGCCGGAACAGGCGGGCATACACCCCTACCTGCTCGGCGATCCGCCCGCGCCCCTGAGCGCGTACGCGGGCATGCTGGAAGCGGGACAATTAGTGCCGGCCTCTGCCAAAAACGAGCAGAATATTGCCCTGATCCGGGAGAAATTGTTTGAGCTGGCCTCAGGGGGCGAACTCAACCTGGAGAGCACTGTTGTATCGAGCGCCAGGCACTTCGATGCCCTGCAACGGGCAGACCAGGCACTTCATGACGTGCTGTACGCCCTCGACACCGGCATCACCGGCGATTTTATCGCGCAGGATATACGGCGCGCCCTCGCCTGTCTGGGTGAAATTACCGGCGAAATCGGCGTGGAAGATCTGCTGGCGAACATTTTCGGGAAGTTTTGTATCGGAAAGTAAGCGGGAGAATTTCCCCTCATTTTCGGCAGCAAAAGGGCCTGAATCAATCAGCAGCAATGGAATTGATTCATTCGAAGCGAAGAGCAGAATATTTTCAAAGCTGATATTTCGTCCCTTTGCCTGTCAATTTCTTGCTTATCGCCACCTGGCGTTATAGTTACGTTCAGAAGTCTGCCAGTTCATAGTTTGTGCTTCGTCCACCTTCTTGCTCCTGTCGCAATATTCTCTTGTCAATTAAGTCCTTGATGTCACGCAATGCAGTATCAGGTGAGCATTTTGCAATTTTTGCCCATTTTGATGATTTAAGTTTTCCGTCAAATCCGTCAAAAAGTTTGTTCAACACGAATCTTTGTCGCTCATTGAACCCGGTATTTTCATGAATTTTCCAAAACTCGTTTTTTCTTAATATTTTCTGCAAAGTCGCTTCTGTTGCTACGAGTGAATTTTTAAGGCAGTGAAAAAACCAGTCCAGCCAATCGGTGATGTCGCCATTGCTGTGTTGAACCTGTTGTAAAATTGCATAATATTGTTTTTGTTCAATCAAAATTTGACTTGACATACTGTAATAACGTTCTTTCGTTTTGTCAGCACGGGCAAGCATTAAATCTGAAATTGCTCTTGCAATTCTTCCGTTTCCATCGTCAAATGGGTGTATAATGATAAACCAGAAATGGGCAATGGCAG
>CAILQK010000296.1 GCA_903836265.1 uncultured Bacteroidota bacterium
CACTCTCACACCCACACCCTCACACCCTCACTCTCACACCCACACTCTCACACCCACACTCTCACACCCACACTCTCACACCCACACCTTACTCCCGTATGATTTTACCGCTCAGGCTTCCGCCCTCTTTGCGCTCGAGTTTCCAGAAGTAGATGCCGCTCTCCAGTTCCCGGCCTGTGCCATCGCGCCCGTCCCAGATGAGCTCGTAGTCGCCAGTGTTAATCAGGTCCCCTGCAAGCAGTCGTCTCACCATTTTACCGTTCGAGTCATACACTGAAAGATTGGTATGAGCATCAGTGCCGAGTGAAAAGCGAATGATTACGTCTCCCGCCGACGGGTTCGGGTATATCAGCTCATCCGTGTAGCCTGCATTCCAGAGTACCGGAGTCCCGGTTGACAGTGAATCGTAGCAGTTGGTTTTTCCTATATAATATGTGGCGGAAACTCCTCGATTCTTTCTCACTGGAGTCTCGTTTTGCGGCAGATAAACCCGGACATATTCTGTTTTGACACCATCGGGACTCACGCTCACGCGCAGGTGACCTGCGTTGGGCAAAATCTGCCCCTCAAAATATCCGTAAGCCGCAGCCTGATTGGCGTTCAGATAGTTTGGATGACTGGGTTGGGGAGTTTCCTGGTATATCAGACAGTCCTTTTCCTGTTTGCCGAAAAAGTGATCATGCCCGTGAAAGAAAATATTCACCCTGTTTTCTTTCAACAGTTCTTTTACCGGCTTGTACCACCCTGGTCTGTTAACTGCCCAGCCGTCTGTTCCATCGAGGTTTTTACCGCCCCACTCATATTTGTCGGCATACTCGGTACCACCCCGGCCATCCTTGTCGCCTCCAACCAGCTGGTGCATGAATACGAATTTGAAGGTTGCAGTACTTTGCTCAAGCGTGTTTTTCAGCCAGTCATATTGATCCTTGCCCAATGTCCAGCGCCAGCCGGTGAGAGAATCTGGCTTGGGTTTGGTGTACCAGTAAGGGTCAAGTACTACAAAAAGCGCATCGCCCCATTCCCACGAATAATAATTTTCACGAAGCCCCACTATTGGATGATCCGTCTGGTCTCCGGTGTAAAAATCATCCGGTGCCGGATTCATATAGTATTTCTTTCGCTCCAGGGTGTTGTAAACCGCCACATTCTCTCCGGTCTGATTGAGTTGCCAGCCAGCCTCCCCCTCATGGTTGCCCAGTGTAATGAACAGCGGCGCCGAGTGACAGCTGGTTTCATAATAGCTTCTCATGTATTTGGCCCGGTAGCGAACGGTATCTCTGGTGATGAGCCCCGCAGCATTTTTCATTTTGTCCGACATGATGATGTCGCCCAGATCTATGATGAAATCCGGTTCATCTGCCAGCTGATTCTGTAAACAAAGTCTGTACTGCGCGGTGTCTGACTGACTGTCCAGATGCGGGTCAGCCTGTACCACAAAGGTAAACGGCCTTCCCGGCGGACGCTGTGTCTGGAAGGTGTGTACAGGCCTCGTTATGTAATCCGGAACGCCGGGCGCCCGGTAGCAAACACGGTAAAAGTACCTGCTGTCGGCTTCCAGGTTTTCAATTTTGATTTCTGCAGGTTCGTCCTTCATAAAAAATTGCCAGGGAGACTGCTGATTCAGACTTCCCGGATTGATCCCGTACTGTACACACATCTCGATATTTTCGCTGAAAAACATCTGAACTGTTATGCTGTGATCGGTGGGCCTTCCCAGCAGCTCTCCGTGTATTACTTCTGCAGCAGCCGGCGGTGGTGGTGGTGGCTGAAGTTCATTTGACCGTACCAGTAATACCCGGTTTCGGTTGGTCTTGGCATCGTAACTCACAACCCCGAAACGGGTATCCATCGTCCAGGCCCTGGTGGGCTGATTATTCAGGGTGGTGGATGACCAGTACCTCCCGGCAATAATACCCTGTATGACGTCTGTATTGATAGAGGGCTGACTTCTCAGCTCATCGTTGAGTGATTCCAGTTCTTTGATGTTGGGTAACCGCCAGTCGTCTTTCCCATCCAGAACCTGGTTTTCTGCCAGTATGAGTGCATCTTCCCAGGTGATCGTATCGGGTGAAGCAACGGCCTGCCATTCCAGCCGGGTTATCTCATCGGTCACAGTACCTCCCGTAACAGTAAACTGCTGCGGTACCGGTATGGGCGGCTGGGTACTCCTGACTGCTCTTGCGTGTATTTTTTTTATTCCACCCGCACTCACTGTTTCTGTTTTCAGGTGATTGCCTATACCGCCTCCGGCATTGGTGACCCATACTTTACTGGCATTGCCGATCTGTATCTCGCTGCTCCACCAGTATTCGGCACCGGTGCTGGTAAATGCTGTTGCATCAAGTGCCGGATTGCCGGTTCCGTGGTTCAAAATGCTGAAAGATTCCTGGGCAGTCGGCAAACGCCAGTCGTTGTAGCCGCCCAGTGTCAGATCGGTACAATAAATTGCAGCGGCCTCGAAAGTCATCTCGCCCCCGTCGGTCTGTTGCCACATCAGTCCGGTGACCGTATCCGTAACAGTTCCGTCGCCGTTCAGAATAAAAAAGGGAGGATGAATGGTGTAGTCCGAATCCTCTCCGAACGTATTGGTAAAACTCTGCGTCTGTCCGGTATCCGGCAGGCGTTTCATGGTTTTTGACTGGGCCCGGGCGTATCCTGAAATCAGGATGACCAAAAAGAGAATACCGTGCCTGATTGTGTGTTTGTTCTTCATTGAAGGATTATTTTACGAGTGATTTCCAGTTTTTCCGTTTCAACTTTAAGGAGATATATTCCTTTGGGAAGTTGATCTGTGTGTATGTCTCCGGGATAGTTCCGGGTGATGAAAACCGGCTCTCCGGCCAAATTGAAAAGCGTTATTTGACGGATATCGGTCAAACTGGTTTTGATTGAAATACGTCCGTTGCCCGGATTGGGGAATACAGTGAAAAAATCATCAACCGGCAATTCGTTCACGGCTGTTGTCACCATACAGGGCAGGTGCCCGTTGTATATGGAAGTGGTGGTGCCGGTCGGTGACACAAAGTTGTAGGTATATACCCCTCCGGTTGTCCAGCTGTACTCTACGTGCCAGGTCTGCCCGTTTCGGGTATAGACAAGGTCGTATCCGTTTCCAGCCGGATTTGCCTGGAATCCGGTGATAACAGCGCCGTTCAGCGGTGTCAGCGAAGGCCTCACCGGTTGTGCGGCAGCCTGCGGTATGATCTGAAGCGTGGCGTCTTCCGTAACCTTCCCGACCATATTGCCTATCATGTAGGGGGCTTCCGTGGTTCCGTGGTAATGATAGATACCGCCAGCATCGAAATGGCCGTGGTTGGCGTCAAGGGCTTGCATCGGTGTGCCGTCCGGTTCGAGACTGCCGTATATGGCGAATCCGTCCAATGCAAATGCAATCGGCAGTATATCGGGTGTCTGGGCATCCAGGTGGAGCGGAGCAGTATGATAGTGATAATCATCGGCCCGGCCGCTGTGACCGCCCCACTGATCGAGTTGACCATCGAGAAAAGCGTCCACACCGGTATTGGTGTATGGATTGAAAATGGGAACGCCGTTGGCCGCTATGGCTACTGCGCCGCGAAGAAAATGCTGCTGATTTACCGGTACCGGCACGGCGGCCAGTTCAGGGTTGAGTGGTATCTGCCACGCATTGTTTCCTGTATAGCACTGGGGTGTTGGTACCTGTTGCTGCCACTTGGTGATGCCAACCATCATATTATGGGTAGTCGGAATACCGTTTGATTCGACATAGAACCAGTTGTTATCCCAGCGCGTGGCGATATGTGCCTTGAATGGTGCAAATGCCGAATCAATAAACAGCGGATCGGTTCCCAGCAGACGCTCTGCAGCGCCGTTTTTGAACGAAAGCAACAGCAGTAATGAGCCGAATACGGGCGAGAGCATCCATTTTCCCCGTTTTTTCAACAGAAAGGGAAGTACTATGGCGCCCGTTGCCGTCCAGAAAGCCAGCAGCGCCCAGGGGGCTGGCATGCCGGAATTGCTGTCTGAAACCGGCCGGCTGGCCGGCTGGTTCAGCTGGCTGATCGCTGCTGCTCTGGACTGGATATACCTCCCGTCCTCTTCAGAGAACGATGAAAACGGGATAGATATCACTCTGCCCGACGAACCTTCCAGTAAAACGGTGTCGTTTTTCAGCGCCAGAAATGACGCGCGGATGTGTGTCTGGTCTGACATGCGCCATCTTCTGAGAGATGATTCGTCTGCCGCCGGATCATGTGCGAGCGCTGAATTCAGCATCAGAGCGCTCAGCACGGCGATTAAAAAAAATCGTGCCTGCATGGGTTAAAGATGTTTGGATATGAAAATTCTGGCTGTTACGGGGATTTTCTGATCGTGAATTCGCAAAAAATACATACCGGTCTCAAAAGGCGAAACGTCCAGAGTTACATCGTTGGAGCCGGCTTTCAGTACGGCATTGCGAATCAGTTTTCCATGTGTGTCGAGTATCTCAATTCTTCTGTCGGTGGCCCTGCTTTCTGCCGTTCTTACCGTCACCCTTTCCCCGGCGGGATTGGGGAATACTTCGAAAAAAGGGTCGTTTATACTATAACCGCCTCCTGTCGGTACAGCGCATGCGCCCTTTTTATATGTATGACGGATTTCACGGTTTTTGTGTGTGCCAAGCGTGTCATCGGGAAGCCAGGCAGCTACATAGTCAACCGTCACACAGTCGGGGTCAACATGTACGCGCAGGTGCCCTGATCCGTCCAGTATAGTGCCTGTGTAGGCATCTCCGTTATCGGTTACACCTATAATATAAGATGAATCGCTCGGCATGGGTACCTCCTGATAAACCAGCCCGTCCAGTTCCTCCACGGCATACAGGTGATCGTGTCCCTGAAAGAAAATATCCACGCCGTTGGCCACCATCAGCTGATGAATCGGCATGTCCCATCCCGGTCGCATTTCATCAAATTCCCAGTTTCCGTTCCCGTTGTTTCCATAGCCGCCCCATTCGTACCCGCGCGCGGGCAGTACACCTCCGCGGCCCTGACCGCGATTGTGATGCGCGAATACAAATTTGTGAGCTGAAGTACTGGTTTCCAGCGTGCTTTTCAGCCAGTCGTACTGGGTCTTGCCAAGTGTCCACTCCCAGTTTTTGGGCTTTTCATTAATGTCGCAATCGCGGTAAACGTCCAGAACAATGAAAAGTGCATCTCCCCAGGTAAAAGCATAGTAATTTTCAGGAAGTCCGATATTCCAGGGCTCTGCTGCCTGGTTGCCGCTGTAAAAGTCATCGGGGACCGGGTTGGGGTAGTAAAACTTCCGCCATAACGTTCCATAAACCGCAATATTTTCAGGTGGAGTCTGATCGAGCCAGTAGCCACTCTCTCCCTCGTGATTTCCGAGGCAGAAAAAAAATGGCATTGAATGGCACACCTGACCGAGGTATTGTCTGTAATCCAGGTGCAGCTGTTTCATATCTTCACTGGTAGTCTCGTAAGGCGTATGGTCATCGCCAAAAGTATCGCCGAGGGAGAGCATGAAATCTGCAGAATCTTTTGCCTGATTCTGCAAACATATCTGGTAAAGACCCCGGTATCCCTTTTTGTCATACAGGTGCTCGTCGGCCTCAATGACGAAGGTAAATGAACTGCCCGGCGCCCGCTGCGTATGAAAGGTTCTCAAGGGCCCGTACTGGAAATTCTGGACGCCCGGAATCCTGTACGCAGTGCGGTAATAATAACGTGTATCAGGGAGCAGAGGCTGCAGTTCGGTTACCACCGGTGTTTCCGCCTCGCTGACAGTAACCTGGGTGGACTGGATGAGGTTTGAAGGAGAAAGACCGTACTCAAACTTCACCTCCCTGACCTGCGGGAACAGTGCGCTGACGGTGATGGAGTGATCAGTCGGTCGCCCCAGAATTTCGTTGAAATTCTGACCGAATGTCAGTCTGTAAAACGAACAGAGGAATAGAGTCAGAAGCCGGATTGTCTTTTTTGCCACGATTGCTTTATTTAATGACATCATTAGACTCATTTATTCAGCCAAAGTTTATTGCTCC
>CAILQK010000297.1 GCA_903836265.1 uncultured Bacteroidota bacterium
AACATGGGCGACAGACCCTGGGGGATAGCGACCACTGCGCCATTTACTGGTGTTCTCAGATCGAGGGAGGGCGGAAATTCGGCGGGATCCACCACTTCAAAGGTATTCTCGACCGGCGTGGCGGCATCGAAGCCGTTTCCTCCCGGCTGGATGGCCCGGATAGTCACGAAACCCTTTTCACCTGTCAGTTCAATCACATTGCCGAAAACGGTGGCCGGTCCGCTCACCACTTCATACGAAACCGCCAGGCCCGAGCTGGCCGTTGCCGACATCAGGTAGGGGCCGTCAGTGGTCAGTCGGTCGGGCACAGACGGGAAGTTGATGAACTGATACGTCGGACTTGGTTTTGTGAAAACAAGATTGTCGAACGCACCGGTAGCTCCCTGCACCTGCACAGAGATGGCATCCCATTTTTCAGGATCATCAGTGAAGCCGGATCCCGGGTCGAGAAACAGGTTCAGATCCTGGGCGCCCTCGATCGGCACATACGGACTCCCGCCGATCAGGTCTTCGCGCATGGAAACCGACAGCGAGCCCTGTCCGCCATTGGCATCGAGGTCAACAGACAGTCGCACGCGCGACCAGCGTCCGTTATTGGCGGCATCCATGGTAAAATTGTAGGTAGTGCCGCTGGGCAGCACAATTCGGCTGGAATTGGGAAAATCGTAGCCGGATATACCGAAAATCAGTCCGCCCTCGCCGGGTTCAATCGTTGACTGATTCGGCGTCATTTTGCCGTTGCCGTTCTTGTCGAAGCCGATACAAAGCCAGGTACCCCACCAGCAGCCGTGCATATCGAACTCCAGGATACGGAGGCCGCCGCCCTTGAAATTGAAATCGAAATTGGGAGAAGGCTTCCGGGTAGCCACGCGCCCCACACCCGGGCCTGCATTGGTGAAATAGATGGCCTGACTGCCATCTGCCGTAGTGGGGCCGGCAGTTTCGGACACCTGAAAATCTACATTCCCCTGCCACTCGCGGAAGGTTTTCCAGCCATCCTGGCCGTTCAGGTTACCCGGGGTGTAGTTATTGAAATCAATGGTATAAACAGTTGACTGGGCGTGAAGAAGGGCTGCGGAGCAAAGAAGCAGCAGACTAAACAGGTTTTTCATAATGTCGGAATGATTGTTTGATGCAAAAATGAACAATCATTCACAGATATTAAAATGAAATTAAGGAAACAGTTTTTTTTGTCAGCTAAAAATACTGAAATGTATGGTGACAAAACAGTCAAAAAACCACTGCCAGACTCACAGCCATGTTGAAAAGCTGCCCGGATGAACAGTATGGAAGCCGGCATCCGGGTAACTTTTGACAAAAGCGGCCGGAGCTTTAACTGAAGCCTCCTTCCATTTGCACTCAAATGCCGTGATCTGCTGGCCGCGCAGTTCCACGAGATCAATTTCCTGCTGATCGTACGTTCTCCAGAAAAAGCTTTCGGGCGGCAGCCCCTGATATTCATTTCGTTTGAGTCGTTCGCTCATGAAAAACTGCTCCCACAGCGCACCCCTGTCGCCCCTCAGAGCCAGGAGTGTAAAATCATTCAGGATGGCATTGCGGATACCATTATCATAGAAGAACCACTTTTTGCTTTTGGTTACCTCCTTCCTGAGATTCCTGCTGAAGCCTGTTCTCGGAAACAGAATATAAACCTTTGTCAGCAAATCGAGATATCGGTCCACTGTATTTTTGCTGATACCAAGTTGACGGCCGAGTTCATCTGACGATACCTCGGAACCAATCTGAAAGGCGATCAATTGCAGGAGAGAACGAAGTTTTTGAGCATTTTTCACAGCATCAAAAGCAAGAATATCCCTGAGCAGGTATGTATTGACCAATTCTCCCAGATACTCAATCCGGTGACTTGCGTGCTCTATTCGGGAAAGTTCGGGATAATTGCCGTATAAAATCCGGTCTTCCAGCATTTGCCGCGATTCAAGCGGTGTTTGTTGCTGACTCCACTCCCTGTATGAAAGCGGGAAAAGCTGCAGCGTGATACTCCTGCCAACCAGCGGATCACCCATCTGAACCAGATCAAAAGCCGACGATCCCGTCAGGATGATATGTAACGGCTCAATGGTATCTATCATCAGTTTGGCTTTTCTGGCAATATCGGGAATATATTGTGCCTCATCAATAATCAGGAGATTCCGACCAGCGAGTACCCTCCTGTAATTTGCTTCAGAACGATACTCCAGCAGGGCTGCCGTATCCATATCCTCGCCATTCAGCCACAAGGCAGAAGCTCCGTATTTCAGAAATACTGTTTTTAACAGGGCGGTTTTACCCGTCCTTCTTGCGCCGAGCAGCAGCGTAATCTTCTGTTCGCGGAGCCTGCTTTCCAGTCGTGTTGTTATCTCTCTGACAATCATACAGTTTGCATTGAGAGACAAAATTATGAAAATTTGGTCAGCCTGATGACTGAATTAACATTAATACAGTCAATTAAATGACTGAATTAACAGAATTGCATTGCTAAAGCGGCGTGGCAGCTGTATGCTTCACTTCTGTCAGCACAAAGGAGCTTTGTGCATGGCCAATATTTTCGAGCGTGGCCAGTTTGTGTACTATAAATTGCTGATACTCATTCATATCTGCCACAATTACCTTCAGCAGATAGTCGTAGCTTCCTGCGATGTGCAGTATTTCTGTTACCTCCGGAAAAGTTGAAACCGACTCCTGGAACTTGAGGAGCAACGGCAGTGCATGCTCTTTGAGCGAGACGGAGCAGATTACCACCTGTGGCTTCCCCACCTTTTGCCGGTCAATCAGCGCCGTGTAGCCCTTGATCACGCCTGTGCGTTCGAGCCTTCGGATACGCTCGTACACGGGCGTCACCGTCATACCCAGCTCGGCCGCCATTTCCTTGTGCGTGACGAACGCGTCCGTCTGCAGGCGGCGGAGTATGGCCAGATCTGTGGCATCAAGCGAAATGTCCGGTGCAATCATGGTTTCACAACAAAAACCTGGCCTGTTCACCATCTGACACAAAAAGACGCACTTTTTATCTCAGATGCGAACGGCCAGGTCGTCACATTTATTTTTCAGATTAAAGGGAGATTACATGAACACTTGAGTAAAAATTTCAACAACGGCACAAAGATATAGATTTTTTTTCTTTTCAAAATCATTTTAAAAGAAATTTTTTATTTAAAAACATAATTTAAAGAAAAATATTCTAAAATATGCATTGTATTAAAGATTTTTTTCCTGAAAACAATTCCGTGGCGCCTTCTGTGGCGGTTTTGCGGGGCCACTCAGCATCCGGTTAATTATTTGCTTTTCACCACAGAGGAGGCTACATTTGCTCTGTAAAACAACACTTCGCATGTATGCACGTGTAACCACCATCCTGCTTCTGATTGCTGCCTGTATCAGCCTGCTCTCCATGTACAGACCCAATACACCGGAAGCGCCGGGGGCTTTCCTGATCGTGCTCGGCACTCTGCAGGACGGTGGCTCGCCGCATGCTGGCTGCAAACGCGCATGCTGCCGCGACTTTTTCGACCACCCGGCCAGCGACAGGAAGGTGGTATCGCTTGGTGTTTATGACCGTGGCAGCCGCCAGACTTACATGTTTGAAGCGACACCCGATCTGCCTTCGCAGATGAAGATGCTCCGGACATTCGCCAGCGACAGTGTGGGAGAGGCTCCCGGCGGAATTTTTCTCACCCATGCCCATGTGGGACACTATGCCGGTCTTGTCCACCTTGGCAAAGAGGCGATGGATGCCCGCGGAGTGAACGTATATGCCATGCCGCGGATGAAAAATTTCCTGGAAAATAACGGCCCGTGGAGCCAGCTGGTGAGCAGAAACAACATTGTTATTCAGGCCTTGCAGGACGGGCTGCCCGTGAAAGCAGGCAGTGTTGAAGTAACCCCCGTACTGGTGCCACACCGCGACGAGTACTCGGAAACGGTGGGCTACAAAATCAGGGGGCCGAGAAAAACGGCTCTTTTCATTCCCGATATAGACAAATGGGAAAAGTGGAACAAAGACATTGTACAGGAAATCAGTCAGGTTGACTACGCCTTTCTGGATGCCACCTTTTACGATGCCAGTGAATTGCCGGGCAGAAAAATGGAAGAAATCCCCCACCCTTTCATTGTTGAGAGTATGGCAAAATTCGACACACTGCCTGCACGGGAGCGTTCAAAAATCTATTTTATCCACCTTAACCACACCAATCCCGCCATACTGCCCGACAGTCCCGCCTCGCTGGAGATACAGCGCCGGGGGTATCTGGTGGCCCGTTTCGGAGACATTGTGGAATTGTAACATGCCATGAAAAATTTCCTGTTGCGTTTTGTGGCCATCGCAGTGGCCCTCTTGCTCGGCGGAGCGCTGAACATGTTTATTATCGGTATCAGCGGTTCCGTTATTCCGCCGCCGCCCGGTGCTGATTTCACCACAGCAGAGGGCTTGCAGCAGAGTGCACACCTGATGGAACCCCGTCATTTTGTGATGCCGTTCCTTGCCCATGCGCTGGGCACCCTGCTGGCCGGTTTCGTGGCGGCGGCCCTTGCACGGGAGCGGAAGTGGCCGGCAGCACTCATCCCGGGCATCGTCTTTCTGGTGGGCGGCATCCTGGCTGTACAGATGATTCCGGCGCCACTCTGGTTCGACGTGCTGGACCTGACACTGGCCTACCTGCCCATGGCCTGGCTCGGATATCAGTTACAGCAAAAGCTGAAACTGAGCGTATGACATACAGCAGAACATTCGGCGAGTGGTACGACTTCCTCATGCAGTTTCTGGAGAAACCCTGGCTCCGGCACAGGCGCGCGCGCCTGCTTGCAGGCCTGCGCGGGAGAATCCTGGAGGTGGGAGCCGGCACCGGTATCAATTTTGAGCACTACCACCCCGAAGCAGAAGTTGTCGGCATAGAGCCATCCCCCTGGATGATCCGGCAGGCGGTGGCGAGAAAAGAGCAGGCGGCAAACGGCGCCAGTATAGCTCTGCACCAGACCGGCTGCGGCGATCCGCAGCTGCACGATATCGTGGAAGAAAGCTCACTGGATTACGTGGTATGTACCCTCGTGCTGTGTACCATACCTGATCCGGAGGCGGCACTGCGCGACTTCAGCAAGTGGCTGAAACCGGGCGGACAACTCATTGTGCTGGAACACATCCGGTCGCACCACCGGCACATCGGTCGCCTGCAGGATATACTGCGACCCGCCTGGGCGAGAATAGCCGATGGCTGCCAGCTCAACCGGCCCACCGACAAACTGATCGGCAGCGCCGGATTCGTGCCCGTTCGGCAGGAATGGTTCAGGGTGGGACTGCCGTTTTATGAGGGGGTGTGGGGGAAGGGGCAATACTAAAAAGCTGGTTACATTTGGAATATGATCCAGAAAATCATTGAAAAGGGATATGAGATCTTCAACGGTTATTACCCGGAAAGACCTCTTGATATCTGCACCCACTGCTGCATGTTGCCGGGAGATGAAGCTGTATTGGCCACCATGGATGTTCGTAATATACCAGAACAACTCCTGGCTGCATACAACGATGGTGCCCGATCTGAAAAAACAGCGATCAATGAAATCAAACACTTTCTGCCGAGATACCTGGAACTGATCAGTCTTTTCAGATTTCCAAGTCACTCAACTGAATTATCCCTGACCAGGCTCATGCCGTATGAGCAGTCACAGTGGACGGAGGAGGAAAAGAACCTGATACGTGAATTCTCACAGATGTACTTCAAGGACTGTCTGGACATATATCCATTACCTTTTTACTCAGGAAGCATAACGTCCATACTAATCATGTTTTCAGGAAAAAACTCCGGTTTGGAAGAGCTTTTCCCAATCAGCACCCTGCTGAAAATATGGGAAACCACGCATACTGTCGCAAGCATCCTGCATTTTCGGGACTTATATTTCTACGGATTTGACCAATATGACCGGGTAAGGATGTCGAATCCGTTTGGTAATTATGCGTTGGCCTCCCTGCTGAATGACTGGCTTGAAAAAGAGAACGTTCGCCAGCATTTTCAGGGAGTCATTGAGCACTTGATAATGAATGATACTGGTCTGGATGAATCGGATGCGGGTGATTTGAGTTTATTGTATGAGCAGTTGATCAGGTAAGATTCATGTTGCTACCACCAGCTGCATCGGTTTAACCGGCCTGCCGACAAGCTCCGCAACCATGTGATGCTGCCGTTTTATGAGGGAATGCGAGCGAAGAGTGGGTAATAATTTGCCAACCGCACCACCCCACCTGCTCCCCTCATCCTCCCCAGCTCCTCCTCGCTCAGGCCCGTGCGCGCGCTCGTGATATACAGGTCGTTGCCGGTGTCGCCACCAAAAGCGCAGGAGGTAACCCGTGACATCGGCATAGGCAGGTGGTGGAGTTTACTGCCTGTGTCCGGATCCCAGCGTGTTACCTGCCAGCCATCCCAGTGGGCTATCCAGAGGCACCCCTCGCGATCTATGGTCATACCGTCGGGATACCCGTCTGTTTCGGGTATGCGGATGGCCACACGCCGGTTTGAAATGCCGCCGGTAGCTATATCGTAATCGAAAGCAGCTACTTCAAAGGTGGGTGTGTCTATATAATACATGGTGCGGTAGTCGTTGCTCCAGGCGAGTCCGTTTGAGATGGTGACGCCATCCAGTTGCCGGGTAATGCTCCGGTCGTGATCTATCATGTACAGACTGCCCGCGCCAGGCTCCTCCTGCAGCGACATGCTGCCTACCCAGAACCGGCCGGCCGGATCGCATTTGCCGTCGTTGTAGCGGTTGCCCGGCAAATGGGCCTCCGGATGCCCCACGGCTTCTCTCTCTCCGGTATCGGGATCGAGCAGCACGATTCCGCTTTTCAGGGCTGCCATCAGGCGACCATCGCGGTAAGGAGCCACCGCTCCCACATACTCGCCGACAGAAATGGTATGGCTGTACCCGTCGGCCGGACGGTACTCATGTATTTCTCCACGGAGTATGTCCACCCAGAAGAGGCTGCTGCGACGTGCGTCCCATACAGGCCCCTCGCCCAGCAGGCAGCGATGATCGGTCAGTATTTTCATATCGTCAGTGTGAGTCGCGGGGCACTGCGCTGCCGGAGCCGCCCTTCAGGAAGTCCAGATCGGCGCCGAGGTGTGCCTGTTCCACATGCTGCTGATACAGGCGTACGTACCCGCGCGCCTCGGCTTCCACCTGATTTGCCTTTTTCTCCCTGCGCAGGGCAATTTCCTCGTCCGTCAGGTGCAGGTGCAGCGAACGGGCGGGTACGTCGAGGGTAATCAGGTCGCCCTCCTCCACAATGGCGAGTGTGCCACCGGCTGCTGCTTCCGGCGATACGTGCAGCACCACCGTTCCGAAGCCGGTGCCGCTCATGCGGCCGTCGGAGATGCGCACCATATCAGTAATTCCCTTCGCCAGCAGGGCGGGTGGCAATCCCATGTTTCCCACCTCGGGCATACCAGGGTAACCGACAGGGCCCACATTTTTCAGCACCAGCACGCTGTTTTCGTCGGCAGGCAGGGCAGGATCGTCAATCCGGGCCTTGTAATCCTCGATATTTTCAAATACAATGGCCTTTCCGGTGTGCTGCATGAGTCCGGGAGTAGCAGCCGAGGGTTTCAGCACCGCTCCGTTTTCACAGAGGTTACCTTTCAGCACCACAATTCCGGAGAGGTCGCTGAAGGGTGTATCGAGTGCGGCGATAACCTCTCGCTCATAGCAGGGCGCCTCGCCGGCATTTTCCTGTACAGTTTTTCCATTGACAGTGATGCAATTCCCGTGCAGTCGGGGCAGCAACTCGCGGATCACGGCCGGCAGTCCGCCGGCGTAATAGAAATCTTCCATAAAAAACTGTCCGGACGGCTGCAGGTTGGCCAGCAGCGGAATACCGGCGGAGAAGCGGTCGAAATCTTCGAGCGACAGTTCGATGCCGATACGTCCTGCAATAGCGAGCAGGTGCACCACGAAGTTCGTGGAACCGCCGATAGCAGCATTCACCATAATGGCATTTTCGAATGCTTCTCTGGTGAGTATGGACGACATGCGGCGATTCTCCTGCACCATTTTCACAATTTCTTCACCCGATCGGCGGGCCAGCACCTTTCTTGCCGCATCCGGGGCCGGAATAGCTGCATTGCCGGGCAGGGAGAGCCCGAGCGATTCCACCATACAGGCCATGGTGGAAGCCGTACCCATCACACCGCAATGGCCGTCGCTGCGGCACAGTCCGGCCTCCGCCTGCCTCATCTCCGACGCCGGCATATCTCCGGTACGCACCTGGTCGGTGAACCGCCACACATCGGAAGTACTGATGGATTTTCCCCGGAAGCGACCGGTGAGCATGGGGCCTCCCGATACAACGATGGTGGGAATATCCACGCTGCAGGCACCCATCACCA
>CAILQK010000298.1 GCA_903836265.1 uncultured Bacteroidota bacterium
AGTACCGTCAACCGCCCTTACATCGTTCGACAGACGAACTTCGACCGCAATTTCGTGGGTATCCGAAACTGGTCGGTGGACGGGGCGACTGTCCTGCTCAACAACTTCAACCTCGCCGACCTGCCCTCCACCGAACCAACCAGTGATGCCGTCGGTATCATATTCGAGACGGATGTGGCTGGCTTCACTTGCGAGGAAAATGAATTTACCAGAGTTCCTGGGCCGGATGGGGTGACGACCATCGGCAGCATCTGCATAAACACAGGCGACCTGCACAAACAGATTCGGCGGAACACTTACACCGGGCTGCATATCGGCAACCTTGCCAATCAACAAAATGCTTTCATAAATCCGCCTAACGAGCCCGACCCTCTTTTCCGGGGTTTATATTACGATTGCAATTTCAATTTCAATGTCGTCAATGGCACAGGCTTGGATTTTTCGGTGCCTGACGGCATCATTCGACCTCGGCAAGGTCTGGAGATACAGATACCAAGTGGGATAGATTATCTCGCTGCAGGCAACCGTTTTTCCTACACGGGCATTGACTTTTCCAATTTCGGCGCGGCACTGAACTATTACTATTTCCCATTGGGCGCCAATCAAGAGCCGATGGCCACTCAAGGTGGTGTGACAGAGTTGCAAGCGAAAGAAAACGATTGCGCTCAGGCCCATTGTGAACCGCCATGCAGGACGGACGGAGAGTTAGATGGCATCAAAGCAGATTACCACGCAAAAAAAGCCAGCCTGACGGCCCTCAATGCCACTATTGGCGGCAACCCGACCGAGCAACAGACGGCAGCCCGTGCTTACTATCAGTACAATATGGACAAGGACGCCTACATGGTAGCCCTTCACATCATGTACGATACGGTTCATTATCACGCCGACAGCCTTCGACTCTGGGTGACAAATATGAACAGCGTGGAAAGTGACTTGTGGCTGGCCAACCATTTTCTGGCATCCGGGTCATCGCAACTGGCGAATAACGTGTTGGATGCCATGCCCGCCAAACACCAACTGACGGCAGAAAAACAAGCCGATATCCTCGATGTCAAGGTAATCGCCAACGCGATTGCCGGCCAAGACCCGAACAACTTGATCGAAGCCACGCTGCAAACCCTCCAGCCTATCGCTTTGGGCAGCGATGGCTGGGCAAGGGGATGGGCAAGGCGTTTACTGACCCAGCATGGCTGGCACTTTGCGCCGGAATACGTCAAATACGCACAGGGAGGGGCAGAAAGACAGCAGGGCATAAGCAGACCAGCCATCGTTCCCTCAACGGTCAAAGTCCAGCCCAACCCTGCAAGCGATCATGTTGTTTTCACTTTGCCCTCCGACGCGGCTCCGGGCGCAGTATTGCGGATATTTGACATGAACGGGCGAACAGTGACTGCTTTCTCTGATTTGCAAGCGAGCAGCAGCCTCGTTTGGCAGACAGACGGCATCACATCAGGCATCTACTTCTATCGCTACTTCTCGCAAGGTCAGTCCTTCAGCGGAAAAATCTTGTTGAACAAATAACCCGGTTTCACCCACCCACAGGCAGCCACATCGGCTGTCTGTGGGTATTTCTGTTATGGCCATGCGCAATCTCTTCATTTTTTGTTACATATTGTTATGTTTCTCAAGTACAAATGCCCAAATTTGGTTCAACAAATCTTTTGATTTTGACCAAGTAGGACTGGCGTTCGCCAGCTTGGAATACAACGGAGGTCACACAGTTTCGATTTATGGCAATCTGATTGATAGTGACCTGAAGCATGGGCTTCTTTTTGCATCATTTGATACTTTGGGCAACCTGTTGGATTACAATGTTGAATATGACAGCCTGAACGATGTCTTTACGTTGGTATATCCTAACAGTTTTGTCGGGCTGGCAGACGGTTCTGGGTATGTCGGAGTGGGTTCATTTTTTTACAGCAAGAATGGCTATTTGGCAGTTTACAACAATGATGGCACAATACAAAAGTTTGCGGAGTATGAAGATTTGGGCACACGGGTTGATTTTTACAAGGAAATTATCGAAGTACCAGACGGCTTTTTCATACTGGGCGACAAGCAGCTCAACGATTACCACTCACATATCTTCCTGATGAAGACTGACAAAGAAGGCAATAAACTGTGGGAAAAATTGTACGGGCACCCGACAAGGGAAAACTGGTTCGGCAGCATCGTCAAAGTCAATGACAACGAGTACGTCATTGGCGGTGCTACCACAACCATTCCTCCCTTTCCGCAACTGGTTTACAACACCAGCAACTTCTACGTCATTGACAGCCTTGGCACCCTCAAATCATCTTGGCAAAGCCAGCTAAGTACAACGGATATAGGCGTAGGATACGGTATGCAACGAACAGAACAAGGGGGATGGGTTTATCCAACCATTGAAGTGCAGTTTGAAGCGCCATTAAATGTTCTCGAAAGGAAATTAAAAATCATAGAAAGAGACAGTCTATTTAACATCATAAATGAAAAATCCTACGGCAATTTTAGGCCTAATAATATTCAGCAAAACTTCAAAAAGCTGTCTAATTCTGATTATCTGATGTTGGGAACAAGGTCAATTCAATTTTCCTCACAAACACAGTATCCAAGTTTGAACATGGGATCATTGCTCAGGGTCTCGCCCACAGGCGACAGCATTTGGAATTTTCTGGACACTGCGTTTGGTCTGGCACAAAATCGCATATACGATGTCATCGAACTCCCTTCGGGTAGCATAATTGCCTGCGGATACAGCCAAACCCTCAACCCACCCAAAGACTGGGGCTGGCTTGTAAAAGTCAGCAAGGACGGGTGCGTGGACACACTTAACTGCTTCCCGATGTCAAGCGTTGGAGACTTTATGAAGGAACAACAGATAAAGGTCTATCCAAATCCTACCTCTGACTTCATCTACCTTGACCTGCCGGAGAGCGAACAGTCAGAATATCAAATAATTGACCTTAGCGGCAACCTCATAAAATCAGGAGTCGTTTCAGACTCAAAGATTAGTATTTCCCATTTGTCTTCGGGCGGGTATGTGCTGAAAGTGAGATCGAAAAAAGGGATAACCGTGAAAAAAATAATAAAAATAGTAAAAACTTAGCCAGCCTGAAAAACGATATCTTTTCTATCCAAAACGTAAGCCCCCGACGAACCCCATCTTGTCCAGTCCCCACCGCCTGCTGACCTTTGCCAAAAATTGAATTACACATGGCAAGAAGCAAGTCAGGGGGCGAACGCGCCTCCAAAGTTACGTCAATGCAGCGACATTTGGAAGCCTGGAGAAACAGCGGTCTGAGTCAGCGGGCATATCTGGACACTACGGGGG
>CAILQK010000299.1 GCA_903836265.1 uncultured Bacteroidota bacterium
CGGGTCCCTCCTGTTCCCAGCGCCCAGGAGGGTATGGCAATCTGGAAATTTCGGATTTTTTCTATAATATTACGGGTATCCACCCCATTTCTGGTTAATCTGGAAGTTATAAAGGCCAGATCTTCCCGATGTTCGGCCTCTGTGAAAGTGTTATGTTCTTCTATAAAGTGTCTGATGTCCATTGTGCAGTATGAGTGGTTAATCAACGTAAAAATGCCATGGCAACTCCCCCATCCACATTGATGGCGTTACCGGTTGATTTGGAGAGAAGTCCACCCACCAGCGCGAAACAGGCGTTGGCGATGTCCTCCGGGAGTATGACCTGATTCAGCAGGGTCCTTTTGGCATAATAGGCCGGCAGTTCTTCCACTGTGATACCGTACGCCTTCGCACGGCCCTCTGCCCATCCACCGGCCCAGATATTGGAGTCGGCGATCACAGCATCCGGGTTTACAGCATTCACCCTGATCCCGTCAGACCCCAGTTCGGAGGCCATCAGCCTCGAAAGATGCGCCTGCGCGGCCTTGGCAGAGCCGTAGCCGGCGTTGTTTGGGCCAGATACCACAGCATTTTTCGACACGATATTGATGATATCACCGCCTGTACGCTGTTTTTTCAGTATGCCGACACCAGCCCTGGACACAAGAAATTGCCCCTTGACCAGAATGTCGTACAGTTTGTCCCAGTCCTCAAGTGTATGATCGGTGAGTGTTTTCGACAGACTGATACCGGCATTATTGACAATAATATCCACTCCGCCAAAAGCCAGTACTGTTTCCTTCATGGCACGCTCAACAGACGCCGGACCTGTTACGTTCATTGATGTGGCGGCAACTGCATCTCTTCCGAACAGACGGAGAAATTCCTCCTGCGCGCCCGCGAGCCGCTCTTCATTGATATCGTTCAACATGACACAGGCACCCTCTTCTGCAAATTTCCGTGCAACGGCCTTGCCTATTCCTCCCCCACTCCCGGTTATCAGGGCGATTTTCCCGGATAATGGCCTGGGTTTGGGCATACGCTGCAGCTTGGCCTCTTCCAGCAACCAGTATTCTATATTGAAAGCCTCCTGCTCCGAAAGGCCGGTGTATTCACTCACTGCCTCGGCCCCGCGCATGACATTGATGGCGTTGATGTAAAATTCGGCAGCCACTCGGGCGGTCTGTTTGTCTTTGGCGAAAGTGAACATTCCCACTCCGGGGTACAGAATTACTACCGGATTCGGGTCGCGCACGGCGGGTGAATCGCTGTGCCTGCAGCGATCATAATATAATTGATAATTAATCCTGTACGACTCAAACTGTTTACTTACATGCTCATAAACACCTGATTCATCCAGTCCCTCCGGCAGGTCAAGTACCAGCGGACGAATCTTGGTCCGGAGGAAGTGATCGGGACAGGAAGTACCCATTCGGGCAAGGCGTTCAAGGTCATGGGAATTGACAAATTCAAGCACCCGCGGATCATCGGTGAAATGGCCGATCATACTTCTCCGGCTGCCCGCCAGTCCGCGAAGCACCGGAGCTATTGCTGCCGCCTTTTCACGGCGTAGCTCCTCAGATGTTATTCCTGTTATACGGGCACCGCCAAACACCGGACGTTTTTTTCCGTAGTTATCCTCCAGAAAGAGAGAAGCCTTTTCTATTATTTCCAGGGTATTCTGATAGCTCTCCAGACTGGTTTCGCCCCAGGCAAAAAGGCCGTGACCGCCGAGTATCACTCCCCTCAGTTTCGGGTTCTGTGCCACTATGGCCTCCAGTTTCAGTCCGAGATCAAAGCCGGGGCGTTGCCACGGTAGCCAGCCCATGCTGTCGCCCCACAATTCACGCATGATTGCTTCGCCATCTTTGCTGGCTGCAATGGCGATGATGGCATCAGGATGCAGGTGATCAATGTGTTTAAACGGAAGAAGGCCGTGCAGCGGTGTATCAATCGAGGGCGCAGCACATTTGGGATCAAACAGGCAATGATCGAACAGGGCGACCATTTCATCTTCAAAGGCCAGTCCGCGGTATCTGTTCCTGAGTGCCCGGAGTCTTTCGGTGTACAGACTGGCGCAGCCATTCCGTGTGAGCGTACCGATGTCACCGCCACTGCCTTTTACCCACATTACTTCCGCCTCCTTGCCAGTTACAGGATCTGTTTCAGTCAGTTTTACAGAAGTATTGCCACCTGCAAAATTGGTCAGCCGGAGATCGGCGCCGAGCAACCTGGAGCGGTAGATGAACAAATCCACCTCATTTCCCTGCAGTTCAGCGGCTTTTTTGTCGTCCCACAGAAAAGAGACGTGTTTGAATGACATCATTTTTGGATGCAAAACGGATTTGAAAAAGTTATTTTGATTTGATCAGGTGGTCTGGAAGGTCACTCACTGTTTTGCAGCAAATCTGGTCGAGTACCTGTGCCAGTTGTTTTTTCAGTATTTCCGCCACGTGGTCGGCTCCGGCCTCCCCCATGGCAGCCACCCCGTACATAAATGATCGTCCGAGGAAGGTGAATTCAGCCCCGCTCGCCAGTACACGCGCGATATCCACCCCGGAACGTATGCCACTGTCCAGCATGATCCGGATATTACCCCTGTGTTTTTCTGCAATGGGAGCCAGGGAGTGCACCGACGACTGACCGGCATCGAGTTGACGGCCACCGTGATTCGACACGATGACTCCATCAAAACCCAGCCGGATGGCCAAATCTGTATCTTCCTCGCTGGCGACACCCTTCAATACCAATTTCCCTTTCCAGCGGTCGCGGATGGGTGCTATTTTGGCTTCATTTACCCGACCGGAGAAGGTCTGGTTCATGTACTGACCCAATGCAGACATATTCATCCTTTTGGGCATATACTTTTTCATGTTGGCGAATTCCGGCTGTCCGTGCAGGAGGGTCCGGATTGCCCATTCCGGGCGACCGAGTATCTGAAGGATATTTGAAAAGGTCATTTTGGGAGGCATGGCCAGTCCGTTCCGGATATCCCGGGGTCTGTAGCCGAAACTCGGCACATCACAGAGTATGCACAGCACCTCGCAGCCCGCGGCCTCGGCCCTGTCGAGCAAATCATCTCTCAGACTGTTCTCGGCCGGGTGGTATAGCTGGAACCAGAATTTTCCGTCGGTCAGCTTGCCGATTGTTTCAAGATCAGCTGTGGTGACTGTGCTCAGCACGAACGGAATATTGTGTTTTCTGGCCGCTTTTGCGAGTATTTCAGGTGACCCGGGCCACATCAATCCCTGTAATCCGATGGGAGCGATCCCGAAAGGGGCATCATACACGTGTCCGAACAGCTCGGTTTTCATACTGGAGGCGGTATGATCGGTCAGGTAGTATGGTTTCAGTTCAATTTCTCTGATTTCAGCAGTGTTTTTATGCAGGTTCACATCCTCATTACATCCGCCATCGAGGTATTCAAAGGCAAAGCGCGGGATTTTCTGTTGCGCACGTGCGCGCAGGTCTTCTATGGACGGGTATTTCATGGTAATACAGATTAAAGAGCGTTGCCAATTCCAACCAGGAAGATGGATGCAAAGATCAATCCCAGACCGAACAGAAAGGTGCGGCGGGTTTGAGCGGATACCCCGTTCCACTCCTTCAGCCACACACCCCACAGATTGGCAGTGAGAATAATGGTGGCCATGTGCAGTATCCAGGATGAAGCTCCGTTACCCAGCCTGGATTCACCCATACCATAAAAGAAAAACTGAAGAAACCAGAGGGTACCGGCAAAAGCGGAGAAAAGGGCATTTCTGGTGTTCGCTACCCCTTTTTTGCCAAAGTCCGAAAGGGTTCTGTTCTTCCACATCAGGTAAGCACACCACAGGAAATTAGTGGTAAGGCCACCCCACAAAACCACTATATAAGTTACGTTATTCTGAAATAACGGATTGGCACCCTGTACCACTGCCTGTTCGGCCATAGGTTTGCCAGCTTCTATACCAAAATTGAAAAAAGAACTCAGAATTCCTGATATGACGGCAATAGTCAGGCCTTTAACCAGATGAAACTCCTCCACACTCCCGGTTTTCTCCTCGTGAGAAAGTTCATTTTCCTTCATCATTCCAGCCCTGCCTGTAATAGCGATACCTGCCAGACAAACCGCCACACCAAGCAAAACAACCTGACCTCCTGTATGCTGCATCATCTGGATAATACTTGTTTTGCCCTCCACCGGATAGATGGCATAATAGACGGAAGGAACAAGGGCTCCAAAGGCAGAGCAAAAGCCCAGCACTACCGAATTGCCGAGCGACATTCCCAGATAACGCACGCCCAATCCGTAGGTAAGTCCGCCGATACCCCACAGCAAACCCATGATATATGTGAATTGTTTCACATCACCGCTGGCCAGGCTGATGATTTCCCGGTAATGGGGAATGGTAATCCATGCCGCCAAAAAAGGTACTATCAGCCAGGAAAACAGACCGCCAAACAGCCAGAATACTTCCCAGGCCCAACCCTTCACTTTTTTGTAGGGCATGTAAAAACTGCCAGAGGAAACACCACCGATAGTGTGATAAATTATTCCTAAAATGACCTGCATATTAATTGATTATCAAAGTTTTTTCCCAAAAAAGCTCATTCCCGGGGGCATCAGTTTGACCCCGGTCACCTTCCCGTTTTCCCTGACAAACTGGAATAAAGCCTTTCCATCAGCATCAAAAGTATCGGGCGCACCGGTGGCCTTCACTGCACCTCTGTTCATGGCGGAAATCGCTACCAACTCGCCGTTTTCTACAGCAAATTCCATCGTTTTGAAAGGAAGACCGCTGAACTCATACACGCCGGTATAATCAGCGATATCCGTCTTTTCAGCTGAAACAGGGGCAGGCGGTGGCGTGGCAGCCATTTTTTCATCCTGAAACACAAATTCCGTGACCGTCATGAGGGTTTGTGCGGATGAGTCGGATCTGAACACAAAATAGACATCATGAATACCACTGACAGAACTGAACAATTTGATCACCACCTGCGAGGGCAACATTTCTTCGGTGGGCTCCACGCGCACGGGCTCGCCCGCGAGTGGTCCATCGGCTGCATCAAGGTGCATTTCAATCAATCCGCCTGAAAAATTGAACTTTTTGGGCGCCATGGCGCCAATTTTCACCTGAACAAGATTGGTCAGGTCTATCCCATACAGTCCGGCGTGACCTTCATTGGACGGGATACAGAATTTCATACCACTGAAGGTCATTTTCTGGGCATTTTTTACGAAGTCAACATCATGTGCACCTATCGTGCAATTGCGCAGAAGGTACGTCTTCTCAGCGCTGAGCGGGGGTATAAAACCGGGGGCACCGCGATCACGGTAGGCTGCACGCAGCAGATAAACGCCAATGCCCTTGTCATCGGCAGGTACATTCGTCTGGTATTCACCTTTCACCGGCAGTGGCGCCGGACTGGTCTTTTCGTCGGCATAACTCAGTATGTAACGGATAAGTTCTTTGGCGTCTTCGTTCGACAGTGACGGGTGTGAGGCCATTGCGACATCTCCCCACACACCCGAACTTCCGTTAATGACTCGATCTGACAGTATATCAAGTGCCCCAGCCTGATCCTTGTATTTGAGGGCAACATCGCGGTAACTCGGGCCGATGGATTTCGCCGCCGGTTTGTGGCAGGCCTTGCAATCTGTACCTTCCATGATTTTCATGGCCGTGGCAAACCGGGCATTGGCACTGGAGAACTGGTGTCCCTGAGCGATAGCTATCTTGTCATAGCCCTCCGGCAGATAATCAATATTGACAGCTACCTCCTCGGCCAAGATGGTTCCTTCAGCAAGCGAACCATCTTCCCTGTCGGTCAGACGCACATCATAACTGATTTTACTCCCGGGAAAGAAGAAGGTTTTGTTGCTGGCACCCAGGTCGAAATCGAGTACAGGGGGTTCATTGCCTGCTACAATATCGAGTGTTTGAGAAGCGGAGAGCCCCTTCCCGTCAGAAACCCTGAGGGTAGCCTTGTAAGTCCCTTTTTTACTGAAAGTATAGGTGGCTTTGTCCGTTTTGAAAGTTTTTCCCTTTCCGCCAGATGCCGGAGCGATTGTCCACTCATATATCAACTTGTCGCCATCATAGTCCATGGAGCCTCCAGCCGATAAATTCACCGTGAGCGGCACCGTACCTGCTTTCCTGTCGGCAGTTGCCACAGCCACCGGTTTTCTGTTTCCGGCGTTGAACTCAATGCGCACCAGTCGGGCATCGTCGTTCCCCTGAAACCAGCCGGTACCATATTCGAGCATGTAAAGATCGCCATCGGGAGCGAACTGCATATCCATCGGATTGGAGAACTTGTGGGAAGGCATGATCTGCTCCATACCCTGGTAATTACCCTTTTCATTCATGGTTACCGCCATCATCCAGCCTCGCATCCAGTCATATATAATCAGTTTTTTATCGTAATAGGCTGGCCATGGGCGCGCTGCATTGCTGAAATCGGCGCTGTAAAATACAGGTCCCGCCATCGCGTTCCTGCCACCTGAGCCCACCAGCGGGAATTCCTTTGACTCGGCGTAAGGATACCAGATAAATGCCTTTTGGGCAGGAGGCAACACACGGAGCCCGGTGTTGTTGGGGGAGTTGTTGACCGGTGTTTCCACGGCATAAGTTTCTCCGGATGTCTTCGTGGCATAATCGTAATCAACATAAGGCTGGTTGTCGGCGATAACCAGTGGCCAGCCATAATTGCCTGCACCGCGGGCCTGTCCGACCTCGTCATAACCCCGCGGACCGCGTTTCGGGTCGGGCTCGTTTGCATCAGGCCCCACCTCGCCCCAGTAAACATAACCGGTTTTTTTATCCACACTGATGCGGAACGGGTTTCGGTGGCCCATAGTATATATTTCGGGGCGCGTTCCGGCCATTCCTTTCGGGAAAAGGTTACCTGCCGGTACTGTGTAGGTACCATTCGCTTCAGGATGAATACGGATAATCTTGCCCCGCAGGTCGTTGGTATTAGCCGATGATTTCCGGGCATCCCAGGGCGAACGGCCCGGCCTTCCGTCAATCGGAGCGTATCCATCTGCCCTCGGACTGGTATTGTCGCCGGTGGACAGATACAGGTTGCCGGCAGCATCCCAGTCGAGAGAACCGCCGGTATGACAACATTCCTGGCGCTGAACGGGCACTTCGAGCAATACTTTTCGGGTGTCCGTCAGCAGTTCATCACCCCGCATTTCGTAACGGGCGAGGATATTCTTCGCATCGTCGCCCGCTGGTGAGTAATACATATAAATCCAGTGATTTTTCTCAAACTCCGGATCAATCGTCAGGCCCAGCAGACCATCCTCGGCTTCAGCGCGGTTACCGGTAGAGTCAGGCAGATATTTGGTGCTTACATCCATTCTGGCAATTTCTCTGCTCTTTCCGACTGCGGGGTCGAAGAGCTTCACTTCTCCCTTCCGCTGAATAAACAGGATTTTATTGCCCGGCAGGATGGCCATTTCCATGGGTTCATCCAGTTTTTCCTCCAGTACGACTTTGTTAAAGCGGTTTTCCTCCGGATAGATGGCCGTCTTCACGCGTGCGTAGTCGGGCGCAGCACCCGCCATAGTCCATTGCAGACCTGCCCAAAGATGTTTCAGCACCAGATCCTCCGAGAACGTCTCGCCAGTGTGCCCCATATTGGTATAAAAAGCACGACCACCATCGAATTCATGATACCACGACATAGGGTGATAGTCGCCCATAGTGCCGCCAACGTAGGATTTTTCATCAATCGTGATCAGCACATTGACATGCGGATCAATATTTTTATAGGCATAAAATTCATCTGTACGCACCCAGGGTTCGGGCAGAAAACTCGTCAGCGGGTTTTTCTGGTCAACAATATGAAAATTGCCCTGCTGCACATTACTGGGTTGCGAAGGATGGTTATCGAACCAACCACCCATGAGTTTTCCGTACCAGGGCCAGTCGTATTCCGTATCAGATGCAGCATGAATACCCACATAGCCACCTCCGGCCTGAATAAATCGCTCAAAAGCGTTCTGTTGAGCCGGATTCAGCACATTGCCGGTGGTTGACAACCAGACCACACACCTGTATTTCTTCAGGTTGTCTTCAGTAAAAGCGCGTGAATCTTCCGTAGTATCAACCCGAAAACCTTTTTCGGTACCCAGTTTGATCAGAGCTATTTTACCTTCTTCAATGGAAGCATGACGGAAAGAGGCTGTTTTGCTGAAAACAAGCACACGGGGAGCCGACTGTGCGCTCAAAGTAATTGCCGATAAAAAAATCAGCAGGACGGAAAGAAATATTTTGCTCATCAAAGGAAGGTTGGTATAAGCAGTTGCACCAGCTGGATACAACAAAAAAAATGAGGGCTAAAGGTAAATCAAGTGCAGAACCCCGAAAGAAAAAAGTACCTGAAATCGGGTCAGCGCTGCAAAATCCACCGGATACAACTCTCGGGCCAGTCCACACCGGCGGTGGGATTATCCATACCGTAACCATGACCACCCCTGGCATAGAAAAATGTTTCCACCGGACGATTGTGTTGCCTGAGCGCTGCCTCAAAAAGCAGGGAATTCTGAATCTTTACCACATTGTCATCCACCGCATGCGTAATAAAAACAGGGGGAGTATCGTCGGTTACATTCAACTCGCCGGAATATTCGGCAATGAGTTCGGCAGGTACCGGTATTGCTGCCAGATTCCTGTCGGCGTTTTCCCGGTCGGCCATGAGTTTGTCGAATTCCGACTGCTCCATGCTGCCGATCAGGTTGAACCGCGAGCCATGATGCGTGAGGCTGTCGGCGAAACTGATCACCGGATAATTCAGAATCATGAAATCGGGGCGCAGACTTGTATTTCCCGGGTTGGCGATCAGGGCTTTCTGATAGTGTGTGCCGGCGGTTGAGGCCAGGTGGCCGCCGGCAGAACTTCCCGCTATACCGATTTTGGCGGGATTTACAGCCCATTTGGCGGCATTTTCCCTGACAATCTGTATGGCTCTCTGTGCATCCTGCAGCGGCACTGTTTCCTTGTTTGTCATCATGGCCGCATTGGGAAGCCTGTTTTTGAGTACAAAGCCGGCGATGCCATTTTCGCTCAGTTTTCTGGCTATGTGATGCCCCTCATGATCAACCGCCAGTCCGGCATAACCGCCACCCGGACAGATAATAACAGCAATTCCGGTGTTTTTGGAGGCCTCGGGCAGATATACAGTCAGATCAGGAGTAATAACATTTACAATGAAACGCACCTGTTCGCCATTAAATGGAAAGTTATAGGCAACCTCCTGAAAGTTGCCGGAAATGGCACCGGGTATCTTTTCGGCTTCGTAGAGCGGGATAACCTGTTGAGCGTGAACGAGATACCCGGCAGCGAGCATCAGTGAAAAAACGATTGTCTTTTTCATGGAACGTGAGTATGGTAACCGGAAGCGAAAGTAGATTATTTTTCATATCTCCGGACTGAATCTGTGTATTATCCGGTTTTTATAATTTCAGCAGAATACTGGAAAACAAGGATACAGTTTCAGGAAAAGCGCCGGAAATCATGAAACGCCAGTATCTTTGCAGCCGTTTTTTCTGAAATATGTCCACACCCCGTACTGTTGCCTTTCACACACTCGGCTGCAAGCTCAATTATTCAGAGACTTCCGCACTTGCCCGCCTCTTCGAAGACCATGGCTATATGCCGGTCAAATTTGAAGATGAGGCGGATATTTACGTTCTGAACACCTGCTCTGTGACAGAGCAGGCGGACAAGGAATGCCGCAAGATTGTACGGCAGGCCATGCGGCGCAGCCCGGACGCTTTTATGGTAGTTACCGGCTGTTATGCGCAGCTGAAGCCGCAGGAAATTTCGGAAATCCCCGGAGTGGATCTTGTACTGGGTGCCGGTGAGAAATTCAGGATACTTGACTATGTGGACGACCTGAGCAAAGCACAGGGCAAGGGTATGGTACGGGCAGGTGATGTGCGCGATGTAAATACCTTCAATTCGTCTTTTTCATTCGGCGACCGTACCCGCTCGTTTTTGAAAGTGCAGGATGGATGCGACTACAAGTGTTCATTTTGTACCATCCCGCAGGCTCGTGGCGCCAGTCGCTCTGATACCGTTGAAAATGTGCTGAACAACGCACGCGAAATTGCACAGAAGGGCGCGCGTGAGATTGTTCTCACAGGTGTCAATCTGGGCGATTTTGGCAATGGGACAGCCGTAATTGAAGGTGAAAAACCCAGAAAAGAGGCCCTTTTTGCTGATCTGGTAGTCGAACTCGACAAACTGGAAGAAGTGTCACGTTTTCGTATCAGCAGTATAGAGCCCAACCTGCTTACCGAGGAGATAATCGCTTTCGTGGCTGAAAGTGAGCGTTTCATGCCTCACTTTCACATTCCGCTGCAGTCGGGAAATAACAAACAACTCCGTGAAATGCGGCGCCGCTACAAACGGGAGCTCTATGCAGAACGGGTAGCTTCTATCAAAAAATACATGCCGCACGCCTGTATAGGGTGTGATGTGATTGTCGGATTCCCGGGCGAAACCGAAGAGGATTTTCTGGAAACATACCGGTTCATCAGCGATCTTGATATCTCCTATCTGCATGTATTCACCTACTCCGAGCGTGCCAACACTCCGGCAGCTGAAATGACCGGCGTGGTTCCCGTGGAAGAAAGGCGCCGTCGAAATCAGGCTCTGCGAGGGCTCTCCGAAATGAAAAGACGCACTTTTTATCAGGAATATGCCGGGACCACGCGCCCCGTCCTGCTCGAACACCACAAAGACCCGTCGCTGCTCGGCGGATTCACCGATAACTATATCAGAGTGGAAGTACCTGCAAGCGCAGGAAGCCTGAATGAAATCAGGTCTGTCTGCCTGAACAGCATGTCACCGGATGGCGAAGCGATGGCCGGATCACCTGCCTGAAATTTTTCCCGCCAGTTGCGTGACTGTACAGCCATTTCAGGTGATTTATTTTTCACAATTTTATTTAAAATAAATAATTAAAAAATTAAAAATCAGTTTTTTACATATTTTTTTTCATATAAATATATTTCACAAAGCAAAAAAATTGTTCAATAATTGCATTTCATGCATTATCACCTTTGCTGCATGAACAGCGGGGATAGATGTATTTCCGCCCAGATATGTTCATGGGATCATACAATTTCAGGTGAAGGAGGCAGGTCCATTCAAAAGCTGGATGGACTTGTCCAGCTGAATACATGAAGTGAATAAAGAGTTTGTGATAATAACCTGTTGTTTTGTTAGCCGTGCTCGCAGGAGCACGGTTTTTTTTTGCCCTGTATTCAAGTATAAGCCTACCTTTCGGCCCGAATCAATTAAGCAAGGGTTTATATGTCTGCAGCCACAGGTGAAATCAGGAAAGTTACCACCCACAGTATCCAGTCAATGAAAGACCGCGGAGAGAAAATAGCCATGCTCACAGCATACGATTTCTCCATGGCCCGTATTTTTGACGAAGCAGGTATTGACATACTTTTAGTGGGCGATTCGGCCTCCAACGTGATGGCCGGCCACGAAACGACACTGCCAATCACACTCGACCAGATGATATATCACGCCCAGTCGGTCGTGCGTGCGGTAAGTCGCGCGATGGTGGTGGTTGACATGCCGTTTGGCTCATATCAGTCCAACTCGGAAGTAGCTCTCTCGAGCGCCATACGGATCATGAAAGAGTCGGGGGCACATGCGGTAAAACTCGAAGGCGGTGCAGAAGTGGAAGACAGCATCAGAAGGATTCTGCTGGCAGGCATACCGGTGATGGGTCACCTCGGACTTACCCCCCAGAGTATTTACAAGTTCGGCACCTATACTGTCAGGGCAAAAGAGGAACAGGAAGCCCAAAAGCTCCGCGATGACGCGAAACTGCTGGATGAACTGGGCTGCTTTTCCCTCGTTCTGGAAAAAATACCCGCCAAACTCACCAGAGAAGTGTCTGAAAGTTTATCAATCCCGACTATTGGTATAGGTGCCGGGAAACACGCCGATGGCCAGGTTCTCGTTTCTCACGACATGCTGGGGATTACCCGCGACTTCAATCCGAGGTTTCTGCGAAGGTATGCGGAGCTGTTTCAGGTGATGACGGCAGCCACCCAAAGCTATATCTCTGACGTAAAATCGAGAGACTTCCCGAGTGACCGGGAGCAGTACTGACAGATGAACCGGGGCTCGAAAAACTGCCCTTTTATTCCAACCCGGTATCCCTGCTCTGTTTTTTGGTATGATAATTGTTGAATTGTTGTTGCTGTAAATATTTCCTACAGTGGCAATTCATTGCAACAACTGATATTTGTCATTTTAATCCCGACATTTTTTGGAGTAGCTTTGTGACAATTTCTTTTAATATGCGAATCCTCAGCGTCGTAAATCTGTTTTTCCCGTCATTATTGTCTTTCCTGCTGCTTTCATCCTGCGGCAGCCCTGAAGAAAAATTTCACAGTGGCCGAACCGGCCTGCAGACTGTTGTTCGGGGCAGTCTGAAGGATGACCAAAAAGGAACTCCGCTTTCCGGTGTGAAACTCTCGGCATTTTCTGCCAGTGGCAGTCTCGAAGAATGGTTGAGAAAAGATATCGGAGTGAGAATTTACAGCGAAACTATCACCGATGAACGCGGAAATTTTGAATTCCGCTTCGAGTCCGACGGCTATGATGTGTATTATCTGGGATGCCCCGAACTTCCCGCCGGATATCTTCCCTGGGCCGGCAACCACGGCATCAAATATGATATCGGACTGAATACCTCCAATTTCTGCGACAGAACAGGCGAGCGGCTGCGAATAGAGCACCAGCACGAATACGATTTGACGCTCCTGCCCGACGAAGCGGGTGAATCTCCCGACAGGAAAAATGCCCTGATCACGGAAAACAAAAGTGAGTAATCAGGGTCCTACGGAATTTTTCCGTTGGCAAGCCGTGACAGATAAACCCAGCCTGCCAGGCTGAGCAATCCTGTTGTCCAGAATACAGCCGGAATACGCTCGAAGTGGTTGGCAAAGTACCACCCGGAGAGCAGCGCCCCTCCCCCTATGGCAATTTCGAGCGAAATGTACATCGTGGCAAGCGCTCTCCCCTTCCTGCCCTGTTCACCCAGATCAACAGCCCATGCATTGATAGCCGGCGAGAATATTCCGTTGGCAAGTCCGAAAACAGCAGCAGCCAGAAACAACATCACCTTTGTTTCAGCCATTGCAAATGCAGCCATCGCCACGGCGATCGCAATGGCGGATGCGCGCAGTACAGGCACCCGTCCCATCTGATCTGATATTCTGCCTGCCGAAAAACGCGTCAGCACGCTGGCTATAGTAAAAATACTGAAACAGGTACCCCGGTTCTCTACCCCAAGCCTGTCGCTCATGTCGGGCATCAGGGTCAGTATCACTCCGTAACTGGCGTAACACAGAATCATGGTAATAACAACCGGCAATACCAGCGGATCAAATATATCTGTGCGCCCCACTTTCAGATGCTGCCACTCAAATTTCTGTCGCTTCTGCAGTGTTTCAGGCAGATTCCAGAGTATGGCCATTGAGACTACTGCGAGCAGGGCTGACATATAAAACATGTAGTTGATACCCCAGGTTCTGGTCAGCCACCCCCCGAGAAGAGGTGAAATACTGGCACCCACGCTGAAAGTGATTCCCAAAAAACCCATCGCTTCACCCCTGTTTTCCTCACTCACCACATCGGCTACATAGGCTGAGGTACCCGTAGGTTTGAATCCGGTAGAAAATCCGTGGAAAAAGCGAAGCGCCAGGAATCCGGACACGAAGGCAAGCCAGGGATACAGAAGACTGCTCACCACACAGGCAACTGTACCAACATACATAACCGGTATCCTGCCAATTGTATCGGTCAGCTTGCCGCTGAAGGGCCTGGAAACACCGGCAGTAATGGTAAACAGAGCGATAATCCACCCCTTGTAACCTTCGCCCCCCATGGCGGTCAGGTAGGCAGGCAATTCCGGTATCATCATGCTGAAACTTCCCGAAAACAGCGCATGAGAGATACAGAGCAGAACGAACGGACGTGTGTAGAGCGCCCCGGATTTTTTTGCAGGATTCATACGCAAAGGTAAACACCCGGAATACACCGCGATGTGGTTTCACGTGCAAAAAAATGGAATTGCACTTGTCGAAAATCGTAATTGCGCCGTATATTTGCACCCGCTAAAAGCAATTGCCACTTTAGCTCAGCGGTAGAGCAGCTGATTCGTAATCAGCAGGTCGAGGGTTCAAATCCCTTGAGTGGCTCGAAACCGCCAGCAAATGGCAACTCACCGGTTCACCCGATTCGGGATGTAGCGCAGCCCGGTAGCGCGCGTCGTTCGGGACGACGAGGTCGCTGGTTCGAATCCAGTCATCCCGACTCAACGCAACTTCCTTTTTATCAGGCAGTTGCGTTTTTTTATATGTTTATGCCCCTCAGAAAAAGCAGTACTTTACGGCTTTTAACAGCGCTTGCCGCCAGCTGTTGTTCACTGCTGCCCCCCATACTTCGACCAGACTCAACTGACTGAGTCCTGTCTCCTGAGCGACTGATTCCCGATCTGATCCAGTTCCATAATTCGGGATGGCTGGTTTCACACCGCATCCGGTACTTTGCACCCAAACCAGTCAATACAGTAATCATTGCTACAATCAAAAAACTGAATGACATCCCGGCATAATCGGCAAGCAACCCGCACAAAAATGCTCCAGTAGCATAGCCCATATCGCGCCAGAATCTGAAAATACCCAGGCTGTGGGCCCGGTCATGTGGGTGTGTATTATCGGCAATAGATGCCAGGAAAGTTGGATAAACAAGTGCGGTGCCGAATCCCAGCAGTGAAAGCCAAAAAACAAAACTGCCTGACACTTCAGCACTAGAAACTCCGAAAAGCGCCACGCCCTGCAAAATCATACCCCACATGAGGAGATCTTTCTTGCATACATAATCCGAGAGACGTCCGGTAAAAATCTGGCTTACACCCCATACTGCCGGATAGACTGCTGCCAGCAGGCCCGTTTCTGAAAGGGAAAAACTGCGCTGTGCGAGCATCAGAGGCAACAAACCCCACACCATCCCGTCATTCAGGTTGTTCACCAGTCCGGTGAACGTTACAGATCCAAGATTCTTGTGTCCCCACGTTGTATCCCAAAATATACGCTTCAGCCGGGGTGTTTTACTGACTGCGGCCTCGGTTTCAACGTGCGCGTGCGTATCTTTCACCAGAAACAGGGTAGCCAGCAGGCCAGCAGCCGACAATCCGATACCCAGATAGAACGGAAAAGGCCTTAATCCGTAGTTTCCGGCAATCCATCCACTGGCCAGTGCAGCCAAAGCGACTGCCAGATAGCCCGCAAATTCATTCAGACCCATCGCCAGGCCCCTGTCACGCTCTCCTGCCAGATCAATTTTCATGACAACCGTTGCCGACACGGGGAGCTCTGACTGGTCAGAGGCCCCGGTTTACAAACTGACCTGCCAGTTCGAGCAAACGAGCCAAAGTGAACAATCCGGGAATCCTGGCAGAATCCTGGTGATCATCACTTTTATCGCGCTCTGTCATGGAAATATGCCCCGGAGAGCCTGAAACAGAGTAACCCGAGAGAGATACATCCTGGCTGTTAACAAAGAAGAAGGCTGAGAGGCTCACCAGCAACAGTGCTGCGAGCAGGTATCTGGTGTTACGTGTCTTCTTCATCGGTTTTGATTTGTTTAGTGACAAAGTTACTGGTAAGTCGCACGGAAGTACCGAAAAGTTACACCGTTAACAAAAAAATAAACCCGACCGGAATGAATCCGGCCGGGTGTGTATCGTCAAACCAAAATTCAATCAGTAAAAATTACTGCTTGTTGATGCCACCACCGCTGGCAGGAACGCTTTCCTGCGCGGGAGGATTCAGCACCTCGCCCTTGATAGTAAGGGTGTGTGAATCAGGTGTTTCGTTAGTAGTGATAGTTACCGTCTTGGTGAAGGCACCAACGCGGTTGGTATCATAGCTTACGTCAATTGTTTTTGTTTCACCGGGCATGATCGGCTCCTGTGGGTAGGTAGGAACGGTGCAACCGCATGAGCCCTTGGCTGATTTGATAATCAGTGGCTCGCTGCCAGTGTTGGTAAATTCGAATTTGCGCACTTTGTCGCTGCCTTTTTCGATCTTGCCATAGTCAACTGTAGTAACTTTGAAAGTCATTGTGGGGCCAGACTGTGCGTTAACCATGAATGCACCGAAAAGAAGGAAAGCGAAAACAGAAAGCAGTTGTTTCATCGGAAGAGACTGTTTTTATGAAATGTTTTTGAACTCAATGTCCTTGTGACGCCACAAATGTACTTGAGGTAACGGACGCAATGCAAGAATTTTCCTGTTAACGATGTCCAAAAGAAACACAACAAGATGCCAAAAAATGCACAAACAATTGATTGTCAGGCATTAATTTTTCTTGTTTCTGGCTTTTCCCATAATATCTTTTTCTTTCCTCGTATCCAGAACAGGCGAGGGGAAAGGCGGTGTTTCCTGAAAATCATCCTTGAATACGTGCTCCACAAAACTCCATCCTGTCTTTTCCTGCTTCAGTCCGTCATAACTGCCATCGGGAATATGGGTAATGCCGCGGCCAAACGGACTCGGGTATTCAATCAGGTGGTCAAACAGTATCATCTGGTACTGCTCATCCCAGTTTACCCGAATGGACG
>CAILQK010000300.1 GCA_903836265.1 uncultured Bacteroidota bacterium
ACCCACACTCTCACACTCTCACACCCACACTCTCACACCCACACTTGCCGAGGGGATTCACCCCCCGCTGATTTATTTCGCCCTTTCAGGGCTTGAAAATGGGGCCGGGTGGGTTTTTAGAGCCACACACTCACACTCACACACCCCTTTTCAGAAAAGTGTACTGGACGTTCTCTCCACAATTTTGTACTCACACAAAATACTCTGAGGGGGATTTTCCGAATCGTTCCTTTATCAATTTGGAGAAGTGCTGGGTATTTTTCATGCCTACACTATAGCATACCTCGGCTACTGTTCTGTAGATTTTTGCTTCGAGCAGGTATTTGGCCCTGATCAGCCGCGTTTCGATGATATATTGATTGGGAGTAAGACCGGTGTAAGCCTTGATTTTATAGTGAAGATTTCTTCTGGATACATTCATTTCATCTGCCAGGCTTTGCGGGTTAAAACGGGAATTACCGAGATTATTATTCAGGACCTCCTCGAGTTCAGTCAGCCATTTTTGATCGTAACTAATGGTTTTTTCTTCCCGGGTACTATCATCCAGCGGGCCTCCAATTTCGGATTTTCTCATTTCCCGCCGTACTTCATATCGTTGAAGCAGATTGTCCAACCGGGCAATGAGTTCTTCTTCAAGGAAAGGCTTGGTCAGGTAATCATCCACCCCGAGTCGGAGGGCATGTAGCCGGTCGGGAGTTTCCACACGGGCGGTCAGCATGATGAATGGCAGGTCGGGTTGAATTTCCTTTACAGTCTGCAGTAACTGGAAACCGTCCATTTCGGGCATCATTATATCAGACAGTATGATATCAATCGGGTGATTCTCGACCATCCGGCATGCTATTTTACCGTTTTCGGCTGTAATCAGGTTATATTTGTCAGAAAGGATTTCACTGATATGAACGACCATATCCTGATTATCTTCCACTATCAGAACGGTAAACTTGTCTCTGTTTTGGGAAATATCAAGGGTGGTTTCTATTTTTTCGTCGGATATTATTTCGGTAAAAGTATCCTCGATGATATTACCGGAAACCTGTTTGACCGGACACTTTACCGTAAAAATACTGCCTTTACCCGGCGTACTTTCAACGATGAGGTCGCCGCCAAAAAGTCGTGCGTACTCCCGGCTCAGGGAGAGCCCTATTCCTGCGCCACCTTGCAGAGAGTTATTTCCACCCTTTGCCTGATAGTAGCGTTCAAATATCAGTGGCAGATCAATGGCTTCAATCCCTTGTCCGGTATCAGAAACAGATAATTCCACGATATCATTCCGATATGATACAGCGACTGTGACGAGTCCTCCTCCGGGTGTAAATTTGAGTGCATTACCTATCAGATTATTGATAATTTTTTCCCATTTTCCGGCATCAATCATTAAAACTGAATCATGTGGACATTGGTACACACAATTCAGTTTTATATTCCGGTGCTCGGCGTGTGGAGCGAAAACAGATACGGTTCTCGAAAGTAACGAGTAAAAATGAACCGGTTTTTCCTCCATATAAAGCTTGTTTGATTCCATTTTGGACAAATCGAGCAACTCCTCCACCAGGTTGAGCAGTTTCAGGGCGCTTCGATGAATCATGTTCAGTTGTGGGTTCGGCTCCGACCCGATATTTTCCTTCATGAGTCGCTCCAGCGGTCCGATGATGAGCGTAAGTGGTGTTCGCAGCTCATGGGTGATGTTCGCAAAAAACCGCGATTTGACCTCATCGAGGGAGCGGAGTTCCAGGGCCTGCTGCTCAATGACCTGCTTGTCGGCTTCAATTTGCCGGGTTCTGCTTTTTACTTCCTGTTCGAGTTGCAGGTTGGCCTTGCGCAGTTGTGCCGCCCGCCAGCTTCCGGTACCCCAGGCTATACCCAGTGTGCAAAATATCAGCATGGTCAGAAATGGCCAGCTCAGGTAGAACGGTCTTTCAACGAAGACTGGTACGACGAGTTCGTTTTCCGACCAGATATTCCCCTGCATGGAATATCTGACGCGCAATTGATGTTTGCCATAAGGCAGGTTGTGGAGCCTGATGAGCGGCTCCTGCTGCTGTACCCACTGGTCACTGTAGCCATCGAGTTTCCAGGAATATTTGATGCGGTTGACATCTTCATAAACAAGTGGAGAGACTCTGATGTCCAGATAATCATCCTGGGGTGTTACAACCACCGGTTTCCCGTCGTACGCCTGTTGCAGGTGATTGACAAATTCACCGCTTTTGATCTGGAAGGTGCGGGCCTCAATTAACCGTAGTTGGGGTGTCCGGCTATCCGGCATCGGAATATTCTCCGGATAGAAAGCGGTGATACCGTTCACGCCCCCGAAGTAAAGCCGTCCGTCTGGCGCCTGATAATGTGACAGCGCGTTGAATTCGTTGTCGGCGATTCCATCGCGTTTGAAAAAGACCTGAATGCGACCCGATTCCCTGTGCAGACGCATCAGTCCGTAGTTGCCGGGTAACCAAAGAAAGCCCATATTGTCAGCGTAAACGGCGTGTATGTCGTTGCTCGACAATCCGTCGGCCTCGGTGAACTGGCGTATAATTCCGCGATCGTTCGACCAGTGAATAAGCCCGCCGCCCCGGGTTGAAATCCAGAAATCGCCTTTTTCATCTTCGTACAAAAAAGTCAGCCGGTCGTACTTGAGATCGGCTGACCGGGGAAGATACTGCGCCACCACATATCCCTGTTCGTTGAGCAGGTAAAGTCCGTTGGCTGTGCAAGCCCAGATACCCTGGCGGTTTTGGTACAGGAAATCAATACAGACATGCTGGAAGGGCAGGGGTTCCACCGTTTGTTGTTCCTGATTGATCCGGAACAGACCATTGCTGCTGCCAACCAATATGCCGTTTGAGCATCGCAGGAAAGTGTATATATCCGGGCGTCGTTCGAAGGTGTAGCGGATATTCGGCTTGCCCGGTTCGAGATATATCAGTTTGCCGCCGTGCCCGCCCGCCCAGTACCCCTTTCCGTCGGCCAGAAAACAAAGTCCCTGCCCGTCGAGTATATTGAAAGCCGATACCATGCCATTATCAGGATTGATCCTGCAATCACTCCTGTAGCTGTTGACATAGAGCTGATTTCCGATCTGAATCATCCCGCGTGTACTCCGGTCGAGGCTTTCATCGCAGAGATATGTTTGAAATTTGGCCGGGTATTTTTCTGTGATCCGGATGATTTTGCTTTTGGAGGATGTCCAGATGCCGCCCTGCCGGTCAACGTAAAACATGGCAGAAGAGCTTGTTTTTGCTGACTTGTATCCCAAATTGGTGGCGCCATTTCCATTGATACGGCGGAGGAGCAGATCGGGCTGCGAAGTATTCCAGTCATAACCATATCGCAGCGGGTTAAGTACACCCGATTTATAGAGTGTTTCACTGATCCATTGGAACGTTGGCAGATGACTGGTACTTGCTACAACAATCCTGCCCGGCAGAGCAGACAACTGATAAAACACAGAATCTTCCTCTATTTTCGACCACATGTTGAGTTGTTCGTCCAGCCAGATCCGACCTTTCAATGGTACACTGTCGAGTACTGTTCCCTCGCTGTTTTCGTAATAAATATTCCTGTTGTTGAGTCTGACACTCCAGAATCCGTCATTATGGGCAGGCCACCAGGTGTCTCCGTTTTTTTTTCGGCTCCTGAGATTATAAACCTGCTTCCACTGCCCGTCGTAGAGAAATACTGTGCTGGTAGAGCCTACCCATATCCTTCCAGTGATATTGTGTATGATCGGAATATCCTCATTGAGCAGTATTTCTATCGGTTCACGCTGCCCTATGTACTGGTGTAGCGGGACAGCCATTTCTGTTTTGGGGTTCATGACATCAATCACAATCCGGCTGTTCTGAATACCAATTACCCATATATTACCATGCAGATCTTCAGCGAGTCTGACGATATTTGAACCAGTGAGGTGGTATTCTTGCGCATTGTAAATCCTGAAATTATATCCGTCAAACGATACCAGGCCGGAGGTGGTTGCCATCCATATCATGCCCCGGCTGTCCTGCAGATAGCCATTTGGATAGATACTGGTATTTCCGACTGTATTATTCCAGTCATATCGTTCAAAATCCGGTTCGCCTGTATGCGTATCCGCCTGTGAGCGTACCGCAGATATTCCGGTTACAGTAAAAATCAGAGTGAACAGAAATTGAGCAAATATTTTTCTCATGACGGATTAGTTGGCATCTGAACAAATATGACAGTGTTCCATTCCGGGAATTCCGGTGTTCTGCTGTCAGATCGGAATACTCTGGAAAAATTCTCATGGACAGGCAACACAAGTGAGCGGCCTGAATGGATAACACACACAAAATTAGCCCGGTTACTTCATTTAACAGCGATACGGCTTTCCCGGAATCTCATTTTGCAATGTCAAATACAACATTTGCAATCTCAGTACATCAGCACTCCTGTCCTTTGTGCCATGATTTCGGCCGCACTGTGTGCCATAAAAACAGGCGCCAATAATTCAACTAACGCTCATTTAAAATTCGTGACTATGAAATTCCGATTTCTGCAGACAACACTATTTCCGCCCTGGCTGGCGATGGAGACACCCGATTCATGTGGTGTATTCAGGGTAATATCCGGTAGTCGTATAATACCGGTGCTGATATCGGATACATACGCCGAGCTCTATCATCAAGCCGGACAATCTGGTACCGGTTTCCATGAATAACATTCAATGCAAACAGAAAAACACAGTTCAATGAAATACAAGTTGCTCATTTTTGGATACGTACTCTGCCTGAATACGCTTCTGAATGCGCAGGCAAATCTGAGCGTTCAGGGGTCTATCCAGAATTCATCGGGGGTTGCACTCGCCGACGGAAAGTACAATCTGACCTTCCGACTGTATGAATCAGCTGCAGAAGGGACTGCTGTATGGTCGGAAACTCAATCCAGTATTGAAGTTGCCGGCGGGCTTTACAGCGCTGTTCTCGGCCGTGTTACACCACTGACGGCCTCTTTTGACAAACCATACTATCTCGGTGTTTCGGTCAATAACAGTCAGGAATTGCTTCCCCGTGCCCGGCTCAGCTCGGCATCGTATGCACTTTCCCTGATTGGTCAGTCCAATATTTTTCCGTCCACGGGTACCGTGGGTATCGGTACCCAAACACCTGATGCAAACGCTCAGGTGCATGTGAAAAATGGAGCCGGAGCCGGCAAAATCACGATAGAAGGTCCCGACGGTGCCGAGATTGTCTTCAAGGAAGGCGATAATGCGGCGTCTGTCTCCTACGATGGAGATAAAATCAATATTTCCAATTTCAACCTGGTATTCAATGAAGGAATCAAGCTTCCTGCAGGTAAAACGATCAGGTATAACGGTGAAGCCGACTGGCGACTGGTGGACATTGACGATTTCAAAAACGGGAACGACGGATGGATTTGCCATTATAACTGGAGTGATGAGAATGTGGCGCCATTCGGTCGCTTCACTCCCAACACACCATTCAGCAGGGGGTATTTCCTGCGACCCACCAGCACGGGTAATTCTTGTCTTAAAAAGCAATTTGACCTTACAGGAATACCCCACACCATGGTCAAGGTAGTTTTTACCTATCACTTTTTTGATACCTGGGATTATCCCGAATTTGCCTGGGCGGCTTTCGCCTCCCAACCCAATCCGTATGTACAGACTGGCCAGTCAAACGGGTTCTTTCAGCTGGGCTGGCGCAAAATGAGCTATGCCTTCAATCCCCGGGATGCCGGCTACACCGATTTTGTGAGTACCAGTCGGGATACGAATGTACGGGGTAGCATGGTCGCCCAGACTACCCTCGACAAGTTCTGGATTCTTTTTGGCTCTGACCTGAATTCGGGCGCAAACGATGAGAGCTATGGTATCAGCGACATCGAAATCTGGGTCAGATAAATCGGGCTGGCAATTCCCACAATCATTCATCAACAGACAGAAACAATGAAACATCTTTTCATATTCTTATTCGTCTCGCTTGCCGGATTGAGTACCATGAGTGCCCAGGCAACGCTGGTTCTGCAGGGCTCTGTTCAGAACTCCTCTGGCGCTCCGCTGGCCAACGGGACGTACAGTATGTCATTCCGCCTGTATGAGACGGAAACCGGGGGCACGCCGATATGGTCGGAAACTCAACCGGCGGTCACTTTATCCGGCGGGATATACACTGTATCCCTGGGATCGGTTACGCCGCTCACAGCTCCTTTCAACAAGGTCTATTACCTTGGAATAACGGTTGAAACCGAAGAGGAGTTTATTCCCCGTACCCGCCTGACCTCCTCGCCTTATGCCATGTCGCTCCTCGGAGAAACCAATCAGTTTCCCTCCGCCGGGGCGGTAGGCGCCGGAACAGTCAGCCCGCAGGCAGGTTCCCAGTTACACATCAAAAATGACAACGGCACGGGCCGCCTGCTGATCGAAGGAGCCGGAGAAGCCGGACTCCGGATGAAACAGGGAAGCAATACTTCGGATATCACATTTGACGGCGATAAAATTACTGTCAATAACCTGAATCTGATACTTTCAGATGATCTCAATCTTCCGGCGGGTACTGCTGTTGAGTACAACGGGGTGCCCGACTGGCGACTGGTTGACCGCGACGACTTCGAATCGGGCAGCGATGACTGGAGTTGTGTGGACGACTGGACGAATAACGACTCCAGAACATTTCAGCGTTTTACGCCGAACACCCCGTTCAGCAAAGGCTACATACTCAGACCCACTCAGAACGGAAATGATTGTCTCAAGAAAAAATTTGATCTGACGGGCATCCCCCACACAAGGGTCAGGGTGGTTTTCACATATCACTTTTTTGAAACCTGGAGTCCTTATGAAACGGGTTGGGCAGCCTATGCCTCACAGTTGAATCCGTACACTGCTCCGGCTCAATCCAACGGCTACCTGCAGATCGGCTGGGCAGAGTCGCACCCCGTTTCATTCAATTTTGGAGGATCGGGTTACGTAAACTTCTGGCCGAGCAATACCGAGATCGCTGATGGCAATATGCGGGGCGAGATGGTTGCCCAGCATACTGGTAACGATTTCTGGGTGATTTTCACTTCCGACCTGGATCAGAGCGCTGCCGACGAAAGTTTCGGTATCAGCAACATCGAAATCTGGGTTCAATAATACATTAACACAAACAAAAGACATGAAACATATCAGACTCTTTTCAATATTGGTACTGTTGCTGTGCTCGTATGCGTATGTGCATGCCCAGGCGAATCTGAGTATCCAGGGTACCATTCAGCGTGCCTCCGGCGCCAACCTTGATGATGGCGAATATGCCATGACTTTCCGCCTGTATGAGTCGCTCTCCGGCGGTACGGCGGTCTGGTCGGAAACACAGGATGCCGTAGAAGTGGTCGGTGGCGTGTACAGTACTCTGCTCGGAAAATCCAGTCCGCTCACAGCGTCGTTTGACAAGACGTACTACCTCGGCGTATCTGTGGATAACGGAGCCGAACTGCTTCCCCGTATCCAGCTAACAGCCTCCCCTTATGCACTTTCACTGGTTGGTCAGACCAACATCTTTCCTTCTACAGGTACCGTTGGCGCCGGAACTGTGAATCCGGAGGTATCAGCCCAGGTACATGTGCGCAAAGAGGATGGAAACAGCCGTCTGATCCTGGAGGGCGCCACCGCAGACACGATTGCACTGACAAACGGTACAAATACCGCTTTCGTGACTTATGACGGCGATAAAATTTCTGTTTCCAACCTTAATCTTGTTATCAACAGCAATATCAAACTCCCCGCCGGCCAGACGGTGGAATACAACAGTCTTCCCGACTGGCGCCTGGTGGATGTGGACGATTTCAGCACCGGTACCGACGGCTGGGTGTGTACAAAGGCCACTTCCTCAGCTCCTGCCTGGGGCTCCAATACCTCTGCCACACTCGAAAGGTTTACGCCGGCCACTCCGTTCAGTGAAGGCTATATCATACGACCAACACAAAATGGGAGTGATGCCCTGAAAAAACAATTTGACCTTACAGGTATTCCGCACAGCATGATCAAGGTGGTATTTACGTATCATTTCTTTGATTCATGGGGCACGGTAAGTGATAATGAAACGGGTTTCGCAGGTTTTGGTACGCGTATCAATCCGTTCGACAGCAACAACCAGACCTCGGGTATTTTTCAGGTAGGATGGGATGCCACACGCAACGTTCAGTTGGCGATTGGTGCGGGATATGTAGCTTTTTGGTCACCTCCGTCAGGGAATGAATGGTACGCCCATGACAACAACGTTCGTAAAGAAATGGTTGCCCAGTGTACCGACGACAAATTCTGGGTTATTTTTACAAGCACACTTGATCAGCCCGTAAGTGACGAGAGTTTCGGTATCAGCGATATCCAGATTTGGGTAAAGTAATCATCCACTTTTCAACAAGATTGTAATCAAGATGAGAAAAATAACTGCATTTTTGATCCTCCTGCTGTTGTCTGTGGCAGGCGTCCGGACAGCATGGGCGCAGTCGAGTCCGAATTGCGAAACTGCTTCCGACGACGATTATCTGTACGGAACTACATTCTTCAACTTTGGTAGTGTTACCAAGTCGCTGAATACCAAAATACGTTTGAATGCCACGGTGGGCCAGCCGGTAGTGGGCAGTATTTATCGCACAGGAGCCCAGGGTACACACGGGTTTTGGGCCAGCTTCCTGTTGCCGCCTGCAGCGCCGGTCGTGATGGCGAGCGAGGGTGATCTGGAAGACCGCGTTCAGGTGGACTGGACACCCGACCCGCTTTCGCCTGCGGCTACCTCCTATAAAATATACCGGAATGGTTCGCTGCTCGCCACCGTGGATGGCGAAACCTTTTCTTTTATTGACTTCAACGTGATTGCCGGCAAGTTTTACACGTATGAAGTAGCTGGTGTTAACACTTTTGGGGAAGGATTCAGAGGCTCCGCACTGGGCTTCCTGAACCCCAACGGCGTGGTGACGGGCCAGGTAAAGTCGAGCAACAACAATCCGGTGCCCGGTGCGATTGTGACACTTTCGCCCACGATCGGCGCATCGGCGCGTTTTGGAGGCGACGACATGATCTTCACGGAGTATAATGCCGGGTTCCCGACGAGCCAGTTCACGCTGTCGTGCTGGGTAAAAATAGATGAAGGCAACGATAATACAGCTATTTATGACTTTGGCAGCCACATCGGCAAGAACTGGTGGCTGCACACCCTGCCAGCTGCTGATGGCAAGGGCGTGCGTTTCGGTATGGCCAACGGCTCAGGCGGTGTTACAGAGCTTGAGTATGCATTCCCTGCGGCAACGGCCGATGACTGGCACAACGTGGCGGTATCCTACAACGGCTCATCCGCGCTTTTATATGTGGACGGTGAACTGATCGAAACGGCGGTTACCGGCTATGACGCGGATGCCTCCCCGTTGTTTCTGGGACAGAAATCCGATGCAACCGGTCATTTTATCGGGGGTATTGATGAAGTTCGCTTCTTCAATCGGCAGCTGGCCCAAACCGAGATACAGATGTTTCTGAATCGCACGGTGGCTCCGAACTCGGCCGGCCTGGTGAACTACTGGAAATTCGATGAAGGCGTGGGTTCCAAGTCATTCGACCTCACTGCTTCCAAACAGAAACTATATTTCTGCGGAGCTGGCTGGTCGAGCGACAAGCCCAATGTGGTAAACGCCGGTCTGACTGATGCAACCGGTTTTTATGAAATACCGGGTATCAATTACGCCGCCGGTACCACTTTTGTAGCTAAGCCATCGAAAAACTTCTACTTCAATCAGTCACTGGAGTTCAATTCGGTGAACAGCCAGTATGTGGAACTGACCGACTTTGACCTGGCCGACAGTTCCACGGT
>CAILQK010000301.1 GCA_903836265.1 uncultured Bacteroidota bacterium
GTGGCCGTGTAGGCCGGCCGGTATATGCCATACGACATGTCATCTTCGCGGGAATAGACGAGTTTGATGGCTGTTTTCGTTTTCTGTGAAATGAGCGCTGCCTCGATGAGATAATGTCCGTAAGCGCGCCGTCCGAAACCGCCGCCCATGCGCGTCATACGTATATCAATCTTTTCAGCAGGAATACCGAGGCGTTTGGACAGTGAGCGTTCGGCGAATTCGGGCGCCTGGAGCGGGGCAACAAACAGTGCTTCTGTATCAGTTACGCGCGCGAAGCAGTTCATGGGTTCCATGGTGTTGTGGGCCAGAAAGGGCGCCGTATAGGTCCGTTCAAGTATCCGGGCAGCCTCGCTGAATGCCTTCTCCGGGTCTCCATCCTTTCGGAGCTGACGCGCGGGTTTGGCAGCCATTTCCTGCATAATTTCGAGGTGTCGCGCCGAATTTTCCAGTCCGGCCGGGATCGTTTCCTCCCTTTTGTTGCCGAAAGCATTGATGGTTTCCTTTTTTTCTGTGACAGGCTCCCACTCGACCTGCAATTTTTTGCGGGCATTCATGACTTCCCATGTAGTATTCCCTGTCACTACCACCAGTTCATTGAAAGTTCTGGTATCGAAACTCTCGCGTTCATAACCTTCGGGGAAAACCTGAATAGTGAAAACATCTTTTATTCCCGGCATCCTGCGCGCGCGGGCGCCATCCCACGATTTCAGTTTGAGTCCGAAAGCCGGCGGGTGTTCAATCATGGCAATCAGCATACCCGGTTCGCTGTAGTCGAGACCGAACATGGGTTTACCGGTGACTATGTTGTGGCCATCCACGTTTTTCTGTGACTGGCGGATGATGCTGAAATCGGCGGGCGCCTTGAATTTCACATCTGCAGGAACGGGTAATCTGGCGGCATCTGCGGCAAACTCGCCGTATGTAGCTGATTTTCCGGATTTGTTGTGAAGGAGCTTGCCCGAGCTGGTGGAAACCTCATCAAGCGGCACATTCCAGGCATTGGCGGCGGCTTGCCTCAGCATTTGCCGGGCGGAGGCGCCGGCAGTTCGCAGCGGTTTCCAGGTTGTTCTCACCGACTGGCTGCCGCCGGCAAACTGTCTGACGAAAAGTCTGGTATCGAACGATGCCTGTTCCACCACCACCGTATTCCAGTCAGCATCGAGTTCATCTGCCACGATCATCGGCAGAGAAGTCTTTACATTTTGGCCGAACTCGGGATTGGGGGCCATGATTCTGATTACATTATCGCTGCCAATACTGATGTAGCCATTGAATTCAGTCCATCCGGTATCTGAAGAGGCGGGGGGAGTTCCGGAGAGTTCGCGTTGTTTCTGGTCTACGAACCAGTTGAAACCGAGCAACATACCGCCACCGGAAACAGCGGTGACTTTGATGAAAGAACGCCTGTTGTATTTGTTGTCCATGACAGATGGCAGTTGGGGTTTACTTTTGGGAAGCGGCGAGAATTGCCTGTTTGATACGCAGATAAGTACCACAACGGCATATATTACCGCTCATGAAGGCTTCGATATCCTCTTCAGACGGATTCGGGTTGTTTTTGAGCAGTGCAGCTGCACTCATGATTTGTCCGGCCTGACAATATCCGCACTGAGCCACATCGTGTTCTATCCAGGCCTCCTGTACGGGGTGTGTCCCGGTAGCAGACAAGCCCTCAATGGTGGTGATTTCCTGCTGCTTCACCGACGATACAGGCAAGGAACAGGATCTGACCGGCGTGCCGTCGAGATGGATCGTGCAGGCGCCGCAGGCAGCGATACCGCAGCCGTACTTGGTGCCGGTGAGGTAAAGATGTTCACGGAGTACCCACAGGACAGGGGTGGAAGGATCCACGTCCACCTGTCGGGATTCGCCGTTTATTTTCAGATTGAATTTTGCCATAAGCGGGAGTGCATGCGGGTTTGTACACGCGGTACAAAGTACGGGTAAAAATGACAATCCCTGATGGCAAAAATCAAATAAATTATTGTGAAAATCGGGCAGAAATTGTCAGATGGAGTCGCGTACAGCCACGGCAATATTGAGATATTTGTGATCTTCCTGCTGAATGATGATCATTCTCATCAGCCTTGCTTCGTATTTGTCACCATTGGCGAGATAGCAAAGAAGAAGAAATACCTGGGCGTTCATGGCTTCGTTTGCCGGGTCGCTTTCCCACAATTTTATGAATGCGGGTACGGCTTCATCATACATACCTGCATAAAACAGTGCGTAGGGCAGCAACTGGGTTACTTGAGCCTGTTCGGGTGCAGCGGCAGGAATCAGTTGAAACAAACGTACAGCCTGCGTGAATTTGCCTTCATTATACGCTTTCCTGGCTTTCGCGATATCTGTGCCGGTATTCTCTCCTGCTCCGCGCAGGCGAACGGGGGGCGGAGCGAGTCTCATTGCCATTTGCGGTTTTCCTGTATTACGCTGCCTTTCAAGCTCCCGCAGGATTCTGTCTCTCTGTTCCAGTTGATTCCGAAGCTGTATCATTTTTGCGTTGAGGGAAGAGTCCTTTTCCGAGTTCTTGAGGTGACTCAGGGAATCGAGAGAAAAAGACAGTTCGCGAAAATCTTTTTGCAGCAAAGCGATCAGCGAATCGCGGGTGGCTATTGTCTCCAGTTCACGCAGGTGCTCCCTGTGTTTCTTTTGCAGCTGGTTGAAATGCATGAAAATGCCGAAAACAAGCAATCCGGTCAGGACAAAAGTGGCCCGGAGCCAGGAGTAGTGAACCCTGTTGCCGGAGTTGGTGATATCGCCGACTTCTTTATCCCATGCCTCAAATTTTTTCCGCATTTCCCGGGCTTCGAGCCTTTGAATTCCGGCGAGGGCCAGTTGCTGCAAGGCGACCTGTTCGGCAAGGCGTTTGTCAGTGGCCATCCCCGTTTCGAGACGGATACGCTCTTCATCGGGCATGTTCCCCAGCAAATAGCGTTCTATTTGATCATGCAGTTCTTCGTCAACCATGAAACAGGTTTTTTAGTTGCTCTTTGATTGCAGGATTTTCGTCCAGGTATTTTTCATACCGCTCCATGCATTTCTTTTTTTCATTTTTGGCCACTTGTTCACCGCCTGCGAATCCCATTTCTTCTGCAATTTCACGCATGGAGAACCCCTGGATGAGCAGGCGGAGAATTGACTGACACCTTGGGCCGATTCGGGCAACAGTTTCGTCGAGCAGACGGGCCAGTTCACCTTTGATTATCTTTTTTTCCACTTCACTGGCAAAGTCCGACAGTTTTTCGCTGGTTACTTCGGATAATACAGACTTGTCAGCCTTCCTGGCACTCGTCCAGGCGCGATATACGCAGGTATTGAAGTAGGAGAAAAGGCTGTGTTCCAGAACAAAATCGTCGCGTTTGACCCTGTTTTCGAAGTGAATGTGTGCCTCCTGTATGGCGTCCATGGCTTCTTCCCTGGTACCACCACTTCTCAGTATTTTTCCGATAATTCTGCCTTTCCACGTCTTGAATGCAAACTCCCAGGCGCTGTTCCGGTGATGCCCTCCCTGCCGGAAAGCTTCAATAATCTGTGTATCGGTATATGTTTTCAACATGTATAAGAGGCTTTTTCCACAACAAAGGTAACCTGTACGGCTGATAAAAATATATTTCAGGTCAAAATCAGTTTCAGACAGAATTAAAGGTGACGGCAGGAACAAAGAAAAGAAAAAAATAAAGAGTCGAAACAGGTTACCACTTTTTTCTGTAATCACTCTTTAATGGAAACAGCACCTTTTCACTCAAAAAAAAACAGATATGAACAACAAGATCAGGTTGTTATTTATGATTGCCATTGCATTCCATGTTTTCAAGGGGGAAACAATGGGGCAGCGAAAGACAAAGGTAGAAGCTGCGCCTGTTACCTGCGAGAATGTTCCGCGTGATCAGCGCCCGCGAATCAGGGTAACAGGGTTTGATATTACCCGAACCACGGCTCAGAATGTATTTGGCAAGGAGCTGGGCAGTATGCTTGCAAATTCCCTCAACAAGACCGGATGTTTCAATGTACTGGAGAGTATTGGCAAACTGGGCGGTGCCATGGACGAGATGAAATTGAACCAGAGTGGCGTAACAGACGGTTCCGGGCCTGAAACGGGAAGAATGAAAGGCGCACAGCTGATAGTTACCGGAGAAGTCACCGAATTCAAGGAAAACAAAATTGGCGCCCTCGCCGTGGGCGTGAACCAGGCACACATCGGATTTATTATTCGAATAGTTGACCCGCAAACTGCTGAAGTGCTCTGGTCGGAATCGGTTGAGAGGAAAGTAACAAAACCGGGTTTGAAAATATTCAATGCAGACATCACAAGCTTTGGCACACAGGCCATGGAGGACGCACTTGAAAAATCCATTACCGATGCAGTAGGGCTTGTTGTGGGCCAAAAAGAGCTGATTGAGTCTTACAAAGTTTCACAGTCAGACTCTGCACCGAAATATGACAGAACCACCTGTCCGGTTAACATGTCGGGCAGCGGACCGAGTGTAATGGTAGTTATTCCGGAAATTCACATCACGCGCAGGGTGCCTGATCCGGCGGGTGAAACCGAAATTATCAAAACGCTGATCAATGCCGGCTTCAGGGTAATAGATCCGTCCGTTTACAAGGCAATTCGTGACGGAGAAGAATTGGGGAACGCCATCAGGAACCAGGATGCCGCTGCTGCATCCCGTATTGGCGCCAAATTCGGTGCAGATATCATCATTTTCGGAGAGGCCTTCAGCGAGAGTACAGGCATACAAAACGGAATGCAAAGTTGCAGGGCCAGGGTAGAGGCACGGGCTGTCAGTACTTATAATGCTCAAATAATTGGAGCAGATGGCCGGCATGCCGGAGGAACTGACAATTCCGAGCTTGTGGCCGGCAAGGCTGCACTTCGCAATGCAGGAAGCCAGATGGGAGTATATTTTGTCAATACCCTTTGCGAGGCACAGGGTATCAAAAAAAGCAGCGGAGGCACCGGCGAATCCAGCTCTGAAATTGTGCTGGGCAATGCGACCTATACCAATGCCGGTAAAGTGGAAACGTACCTTAAAGCATTCAAGGGTGTAAAATCGGTCACCAAAAATTTCAGCGGCGGTGTTGTTCGCTACAGCGTAACCCATACCGGATCGCTCGACAATATTGCCGCAGCCCTTGATTCGGGGAAATCAGGACTGACCATTCTGATCACCAGCGCTGACGGAGCGAAAATAGAAGGCAACTTCAATTAACCGGTATCCTTTCACATTCAAAATCACTGTAACATGAGAATCCTGCTGCCAATTTTACTTGCTGCCTGCATCTTCACCGCCTGCAACAATAATTCTCCCGTGGGGGTAGCAACCGAATTTCTTGACTGTCTGGTTTTAAAAGACTTTGACTGCGCCAAAAGACACTGCACCGCTTCGGGCGTAATGGCCATATCATTTATCGAGAGTGTGGGCAAATCGGAATTTGCTTTCACCGGTTATAAGATAACCCGTGACTCGGTTGAAGGCGACAAGGCATGGGTGTATTACGATGCTGAGGCCAATGGTCAAAAGCGAGGCAATTTGGTCGAACTGACCAAAATAGATGGCAAATGGAAAGTGGATCCATCCATGCGCAAGTAACGGCAATGCTGCTCTGCCTTGTGTGTGCAGCCTGCCGTCCTGAATCCGGGCCGGCAGGCCAGAGCCCGCGTGACATAACACAACTGCAATCGGGTGACCTGATATACAGACTGGGAAACGGACTTTATTCTGTCGGTTTTCAGGAATTTTCGCAAACCGAAAAGCGGTTTTCTCATGTGGGTATTGTGGAAAAATCTGCAACAGGCGACAGTCTGTGGGTCATTCACGCCGAGGCTGATGACTATACTGGGCAGGGCGGTGTCCGACGTGAAACGGTTGCCGGCTTTCTGAAGCAATCAGGCGACTGTGCTGCATACCGATTGCCGGCAGACGTGGCAGTCAGAGATCGAATTGCCGCTCTCGCAAGAGAATTCTGGCATCGCAAAACGCCCTTTGACATCTCGTTCGACGCTGACGACCCGACCGCCGTTTATTGTACCGAACTGGTGCAGTACTGCGTGAACGGAGCCGTCGGGTATTCGCTCATTTCAGCCGGTACGGAGATGAATGGCAGGCGATATATCGCAGTTGACGACACATACATTCCGTGCGGGATGGTTCCGGTTGCAATAAAATAACAAAATTCGAACAATCAGGGTCGGAAGAGGCCCTGAACACCTTTCTCTCACCTTTATTGAACATTTCATTATGGAAAACAATCAGTCAAACGATCAGCCGCTGGCCAGCGAGGTACGCTCCTTCTACCAGCAGGATTTCAAACACCTGCTTCTGGCATTTTTTCAGGATCCTGTCAACGGTCTGTACAGCATTTTCGCCAATCCCCCGGCCAAAGGATTCATGCAGTCAGTCATTATGATGGTATCCGTTTTTGTGCTATATTTTGCGGGCTCCTACCTGGCGGTCGGAGATGCCCGGGAGTACATGAAGTTTTCCAGCTTTCTGACAATAGGTATCACACCTGTCTTCATTATGCTCTTCATTACCCTGTTTTCGTTTGTTATCAAGGCTGCTGCCGGCAGAGCCGACCTGAAAGGAGAACTGCTGACGGGTGCACTGGGCGGACTTCCCCTCGGACTGGTTATTGTAATGTTATTGATTCTGAGTCTGTTCGGTGAGGGTATGAACCCCTTCACCCTGTTCAGCAGTCCGCTTGGCGGAGGGTGGCTGATGACGCTTGCCGTCCTTTACTTTTTCCTGATGATGGTCAATACGTTCCAGCAGTCGCTGCGCGCTTCAGGATTGAAAGACGCCCTTGCATGGTACCTTTCGCCATTATCCATTATAATTTCTGCCTATCTCGGGGTATCGCTGGTGCAAAATCTGGTCTATTAATACTCAAAAAAAGTAATAAAACTATGAAAGTAATTCTGCTTGTAACCGTGGCCCTGACAATGGCTTTTTCAGCCAACTCTCAAATCATTTTTCAAGATGATTTTGAAGGGGCAACTTTCAGTTCAAACTGGGTAGCCAATTCAGGCATTCCGAATGGAGTCGTAGAAATTGCCTATGGAATTGGTGTTAATGATACACGAGGTGTCAGAATTGGGAAAACTGCCAGTTCAGGCGGCTTTGTTACTAATTCACTTGATTTGCACCTTGACCTGAGCGCTCAAACTCAGGTTGCGTTGACCTTTGAAATACAGGACAGAAATGACCAGACCCATGCCGACGATGGGCTTTATTTCAGCAATAACGGAGGCGCATCATTCAGTAAAGTGTTCAGTTTTCAGCCAACGGACTGGTGCAACAGTACCTATGGGGAATTTCCGCCTTTTGACGTTGATGCCCTTGCCGCAGCCAGTGGATTGTCTCTCACAAGTCAGTTTGTCATCCGTTTTCAGCAACACGGTGACAACACTTTGCCAAGTAACGACGGGTTTTACATTGATGATGTGAAAGTGTACGTTCCGAACCTTGTTTATGCTGTTTTGCCGTTCTGTGATGACTTTGAAGTGCCTTCGCTCGGGAGTGTATGGACGAGGTCATTTGCTGATTTAACCAATACACTGGCAACCGTTCCAACCCGGCCCTCAAACATCGTTGAAATTACAGGCGATATCGGAGTTAATGGCTCTCGTGCTGTACGAATGGGGAAAGAGTGTAGCGACGGGCCTGCTACAAACGCCCTGGATTTACACCTTGACCTGTTGGGCCTGGGGCAGGTTACAATGACTTTTAAAATACAGGACAGAAATGATGAAACGCAGGCGGATGATGCCTTGTATTTTAGCGACAATGGAGGAGTGAGCTTTAAAAAGGTTTTCAGTTTTGATTTTACAAACACGTCAAATGTCTATACGGACTACACAATAGACATTGACAATCTGGCAACGGCAAATAATCTGACGTTGTCATCAACATTCATTGTCAGATTTCAACAACATGGAAACAACACCTTGCCGAGCAATGATGGTATTTATCTCGATATGGTGTGTGTAACAGGATTAACAGGCACAATTGAGAATCAACTTGACAAGCGCATCGGGATTTATCCAAATCCGACAAAGGATGTTCTTTTCATTGACTATTTTGGAAACTTCAAGCCCAATTCATGCCGGTATCAAATATGCAACTCATTTGGCGAACTCTTGATTTCAGGCGAAATCAAATCCACCAGTGAACAAGTAGATACAAGTACATTCCCCGGGGGGGTGTATTTCATTGAAATACGCTCAGAAGAGGGCCTGATTTCCAGGCAGTTCATTAATATGTAGCAAAATCGTCGAACAAAGGATATAAATCCATGCCGCCGAAAGCCAACGTACAGCGGCACGGGCGTACATCCAAACGTTGATTGTACTCAACCCTGAAGATCCGGAATCAATAATACAGTATGGCGACGTATTTCCGGAGAAGACAAATCCGGGCAAAAGGCAAGAGCCATTTTGCCCGACCCGGCAACGAACCCGGCGAAAAGGTAAAAGCCAAAATGAAAGTACAAAAGCAGAGTTGATTTCATTTCCCGCTGTCGGGCGGCTGAAAATTGCCGCCCGACAGATTTGAAAGGGGAGCAGTCACGCTTTATCTTTGATGCTGTAATTATTTGCGGTTTTAATACAACAGTCAGCATTATTTTAAAAATCTTCAAAAAAGTCCGGTATGAACCATACATCACCCCTCCGATACGGCAGTTCCTTTCAACAATTATTTGCTTTACTGACCGTTACAATTTTTGTTCTCCTCCCGGAAATCAGTATTCTTGCCCAGACACCTGACACGCTTTCCATCAGACGCGAGATAGACAGTCTGCTCAATATCGGAGACAAGTTGCAGAAAAGTCAGCAATTTGATCTGGCTATTGCAAACAGTACAGCTGCCAGAGACAAGGCTGCTTTATATCTGGGCAAGCGCTCAATGGAATACGGAAGTTGTCTGAATCAGATGGGCAGCATCTGTACCATCAGGGGTATGCACAAAGAAGCAGAACCTTTGTTTGTGGAGTCGCTCGATATTTTGAAGGCCTTGAAAGGATCAAACAACCATCTGTATGCCGCCCGCGTCACCAATCTCGGCGCCGTTTTGAAAGCACTGGGTCGTTACGGGGAATCTGAAAATCGCTACCTCGAATCCATCCGAATTTATGAAGCCGATTCAACGCTGAACAGAATCGGCTACTCGAATTCGCTGAATAATCTGGCCAATCTGTACATACAGCTGAATCGTTACAATGAAGCAGAAACCCTCCTCAATCAGGCTTTGCTTCTGCGCGAACAATATCTGGGGATAGAAAGTGAAGAATATGCATCCACAATAGAAAATCTGGGTAACCTGAAAAAAAATTCAGGCGAGTACAGGAAAGCTGTTGATCTGTACAATCTGGGACTGCAGATCAGGGAAAGAAAATCGGGCAAGAATACACTTTCCTATGCCAGAACCCTTAACAATCTTGCCAATACGTATCGTGAACTGAACGAGTTTGACAGTGCTGAATTATTGCTTGGTGAGGCCAACAGGATACGCGTTTCACTGAACGGCAAAAACAATACGCACTACACCCGGGGTATCTCCAGTATGGCACATCTCATGTCCGAAACCGGCAGGTACGACGAAGCTCTCGATTATTACAGGGAGGCACTCGAGATTGAAGCCGAACTTATCGGAAAAGATCATCCGAGTTGTACAAATGCTATGCACAATATGGCCGTACAATACCGTATTCGGGGTGAATATGTTCAGGCGGAAGAATTATACCTGCATGTGATGGAATTGCAGGCACGCTCTCCCGGCAAAGAAACGACGGAATATTCCAATACGCTCGCCAATCTAGGATTTCTGTACCACCTGATTGGACAGAAAGAGGCGTGTTTGAAGTATCTGAACGAAGCCATGAATATCAGGTTGAGGGTACTGGGGGCAAATCATTCCAAATATGGTGAAAGTCTGACAGATATAGCAACTGTACTTACCTTCTATGGTCAATATGAACGTGCAGAACATTTATTCAGTCAGGGATTGCCTGTAATAGCCGGGCAACTCGGACAAAACAGTAATGAGTACAATTTCAGGCTGATGAATTATTCCGTCCTGCTGCTGAAGATGCACAAACCGGATACAGCACTCACCATTCTCCTCAATATCAGGAAAAAATTGTATTCAGATGGCAGAACTGACGCTATATATCCCGGCCTCCTTGCCGACATCGGAATGGCACTGCTCGATCTGAACAAACGCGAAGAGGCCCGCAGTTACTTCGAGTTGGCTGTACAGGCAGCCAGCAGTTTTTTTGACAACAAACACCCTCTGTACCAGAATAACGTCA
>CAILQK010000302.1 GCA_903836265.1 uncultured Bacteroidota bacterium
CGCCTGAGTACTGTACAGGCACAGTTAAATCCGCATATACTCTTCAACCTGTTGAGTTCGCTGCAAAATTCGGTGGCAAACAGAAGCAGAGAGGAGGCATCGGATCATCTGGTTCGTATTTCCAGGCTCATCCGCGACACCCTCGAAATTTCTATCTCATCATCGGAGAACGCGAAGGCTCCATTCCCTGTTATTTCGATCAGCAAGGAAGCGGATTTCCTGCGCAACTACCTTGGTCTGGAGGCAATGCAGCAAAATCCGCCATTTCAATTTGATGTGACAACGGAACTGTCCACTTCTCCCGATTTCATACTGATACCTCCGCTTCTTGTCCAGCCTATGGTTGAAAACGCCGTCATTCACGGTATCAGGCCGGTGATGGGCAGGACCTGTTTTATTGGTGTGTGTTTCAGTGAGCATGATGGAAACCTTCGTATTTCAGTAACCGATGATGGTATTGGTATTGCCAACAGTACCCGGAGCAGCTCCCTGAGATATCGGTCCAGAGGTTCAGAACTTCTTGAAAAGCGTCTGTATCTGCTCGGCAAACTCGGCTATCCGGCTACAGTGTCTGTCTTGCAGCGGGAAAAAGGTGGTACTATTGCAGAAATAACCATAAAAAAGATCGTATGCGAGTCATTCTCATAGAAGACAATCCACAGGTAAGGGAAATGTTGAAAAGTCTCATTGAAAGGTATTTCCCTCACATGGTGGTGGTGGGTGAATCTGAAAGTGTTGCCGATGGTATCCGGTTGATCAACAGCGTGGGTTCAGATATCTGTATTCTCGACGTTGAGTTGCGCGACGGCAGTGTATTTGAACTGCTTGATCGCGTGGATCAGGACGTTCTGGAGAGTACATCGCTGATATTTCTCACGGCGTTCGGCACCTATGATTATGTTGTCAGGGCCATGAGGAAGTCTGCCGTTGATTTCCTGCTGAAACCGGTTAATCCGTCCGAGTTTACTGCGGCCATTACCAGAGCGAATGAAGAAATTAACCGAAAAAGTCAGCACAACAGAATAGAAGAGTTGAAAAATCTGCTGAAATCGGAACTGAGTGTCAGGATACCACCCAGGCCGGATCGCCTGCCCGTGTTTATGGCCAAGGGCGCGGTTCGTTATATCGCGGTGGAGGAAATTATCTGTCTCGAGGGCGACAATAACGTGACGAAGGTTTACACCGTTGAGGAGAAGCCCGTCATGTCGGTAAAAAATCTCGGTTTTTATACTGATCTGCTTGTTGACCAGTATGCTTTTGTTGCCATATCCAAGCGTCATCTGGTGAACAGCAGGTATATATCCCGGTATGACCCTGTTGACGGCGCTGTGGATCTGACGGATGGTACCAGAATACTGACATCCCGGCGGGGCGGGCGCCAGCTGCTCGATTTTTTCAGGAACGTTTTCAGGTAATAAAAAAACCCGCAGACGGCTTAAGTCGGCGGGTTGGGGGGAGAACCTGGTCTGTCCCAAGGCGAGGGTAACACGGCAGGGGATTTACTTCTTTCTGCCGCGCGGATTAGAAACTTTTTTTGCTGATTCCAGTACTGATTCCGACGACATTCTTCCTGCAACGGAGTCGTGAATGTATTGTCCCCAGGTGAGGTTATTGCCACCATCCCTGTGTGCCTGAGCGCGCTCGATGGCCATGTTGGCGGCATTTTCCACCACCCATTCAAAGTTTTCTTCACCCACAGAGTTTACATCGGCGTCCGGTGCCGGGTTGCAGAAGTCAATAGCGTAAGGGATGCCATCGCGTATGGCGAATTCGACGGTATTGAAATCGTAACCCAGGTAGTGGTTTATTCGGAGCACGAGATCGTGCATTTGTTGCCTCAGCTCTGAGGACACCTTGTGGTCGGCCACATAGCGCAGGTGGTGCGGGTTTCGGGGTTCGTAATCCATGATGCGGACATATTTCCCGCCGAGGCAGTAGCACCGGAAGTAGGCGTCGAACTCAATGGCTTCCTGAAGAAGCATCACGAGGGTGTTCGTTTCGTTATACGCGTTGAAAAACTCATCGAAGTTGTGAATTTTATACACGTTTTTCCATCCTCCGCCGGCATGAGGCTTCATGAAGAGCGGAAAGCCCCCCAGATATTCGATCATGCTCTCCCAGTCAAGCGGATATTTAAGGTTTCGAAAACTCTGACCGCTGGTGTCGGGTGGCATTTCCTTGGAGGGTAGCAGTACCGTTTTGGGAACTGGTACACCGATTTTGGTGGAGAGGCAGTTATTGAAGAATTTCTCATCCGCGCTCCACCAGAACGGATTGTTCAGTATGGCGGTACCATTCAGCGCTGCGTTTTTCAGGTATGCCCTGTAGAACGGTACATCCTGGCTGATGCGGTCAATCATGACAGCGTATGGAGTCGGGTTTCCTTGCATCAGTTCATCCACCAGAGCCGGTTCTGCGTGGATACCTTTTATATTTTTGGCATTGATGCGCGCCACGAAAGCCTCCGGGAACGAGACTTCCTTACCGTGGAGAATTCCGATTTTCTTCATAAGACAACAGTTTTGTGACTGGACGCCGAGGAGTTAAAGGAATTATTGATGCGTAAAGCTACGTGTTTTTAATTTTTTTCTTTGTTTTTCTGCCTCCAATTATTTTACGGTCGGAATTTTCAGAAAAGTTTTGTCCCAAATGTATATAGCCAGGCAAGTGCCATGATTGTAGTGGCCACCACTACACCCCGCATTGCCAGTTCCCATCGGCGGCGGCGGTACATATTCATGAGCCACAGGTTTGATGCCAGTGCTACAATAGCCAGCGTTCTTTCCCTGAAATTTTGCGACAGGCCTGAAGTGCTGGCAGCGCCCTTTATTTCCAGCAGGGAAAAAAGGTTCAGCAGGATGACATACAGCAGAGCGGGCAGCAGGAGGCCGATCAGCAGGCCTGTCCAGAGGAGATTTCGGTTTGGCATTGTATTGAATTGACGGGTAAAGGTAGTGATAATTGCCTTAATTCACGGACACGTTCACACCCCCACCAGCTCCAGATCTCTCCAGAAACCCGGATATGACTTGTTCACGACGTCCGGATTTTCGATTTCAACGGGAGCGAGCATGCCCAGAGCGGCAAATGACATAGCCATCCGGTGGTCGCCGTATGTAGCGAATCGGGGCGTATTGTCCAGTGATGCTCTACCCTCGAGCATATAATAAGTAATTCCCTGCCTGTTCATGCGGGCGGGCATTTTCGTGAAAGACACGCCGGTTTTGGCCAGTTCGGTTTTCAGCGCGGCGATTCGGTCTGTCTCCTTGATATGCAGCGTTTCCAGTCCGGAGAAAAGTCCCTGCGTACCCGTTCCCGCGCATACTACGGCCAGCGTCTGAGCGAGATCGGGGCAATCGGAGAAGTCCCACTCAAAGAAAGGTTTGGGCGGGCTGCCGTTTTTTCTGATTCGTATGCCATCGTCTTCACAAGTGGTCGAGATGCCGAAGCGGGTCATCATATCGGCCAGAACAGAGTCACCCTGCCAGCTTTTCCGTGACAGGCCTTCGAGCTTCAGGTCAGCATTGTCTGCAAAAACGGCCAGGGCATACCAGTAGGATGCTGCCGACCAGTCGGCCTCGGTTACGAGCGGTCGCGGTTGATATTTTCCGGGGTAAACGATGATTTTATCGGCGGTTCGGATTGTTTCTGCCCCGAAATATTGCATCAGGTTCAGCGTCATTTCCACATAGGGGCCGGATACCGGTTTTCCCTCCGGTTTGATGGTTAATCCTGCCGGAAGATATGTAGCAATGAGCAGCAGTGCAGAGATAAACTGGCTGCTTGTATCTGCCTGCACACTGATTTCGCGGATACCGCTGTCAGAGAACGGTCCGATTTGAAGTGGAGGGAAACCATCCTTCTCCACATAATCAATTTGTGCCCCCAGGGTGCGGAGTGCCTGTACAAGGGGGCCGACCGGACGTTCTTTCATCCGTTCGGAGCCGGTGAGGATCTTTGTGCCGGGTTTCAGCGCCAGGAATGCCGTCAGAAACCGGAAGGTAGTTCCTGCGTCGCCTGCATTATAGAGGTTGTCGGCAGGTGGCGCCGCAAGCAGGTGCTGAAGCGTGGCTGTATCTTTTGAAGAAGAAATCCGGGACAGCAACCTGGCGGGGTCGGTATCGGATGCAAGCGCGAGTGCAATCAGCGCCCGGTTGCTGATACTTTTGGAACCATCGGGCCGTACAACACCTTTAAGGTTCCTGTCGTGAAAAAATACAGTTTTCAATGCGATAATTCGTTGTGATCAATCAGCTCCATGACCGTTCTGAAGGCGACGAATTTGCCTTCGTAGCGCTCCCTGTGCTGTTTCTGGAGTTCGGGGGCAAACTCGTCATTATAGCGCACGAGGTGAGCCATGTCTTTTGCCAGGTACTGAATGGTGTAAATTTCGGAGTCATCGTGTTCATGGCCCAGAAGCCGGCTCATTCGGTACGAGAGGAACATCCGGGTGCTCATTACATCGGGTATATGCTGATTTTTCATCCATTTGACCCAGTCGTCGTGGATGGCCAGATCAATCGTTACTGTCACGTTATACAGGATCATCAGTTTTTCAAATTTGGTCAAAAGTACGAAAACTTGTGTAAAAGTATTCCTGATCTGGCCAGGGGTGTCTGTCCTCCCCGGAAGACTCCTGCAAACCGGTCATAATATCAGAAATCAATCAGCAATCGTTATTTTGAATGAATACCGGATACGTGGCATGATATTTGGTCGTTCCCGGTGGACATTCCTCTGTGCGAATTTCTCAAATGCCATCCTTTTCAGAAGGGGTGGGAAAGCCTGTTTAATAATCTGAATAACATGAAAAGGACATTGACACTCCTGGCAGCGATTGCCCTGAGTACATATTTGCTCTCCTGTGCGCACGATGCTTCAGCCCGGCTGGATTTGCAATTGACCGATTTGCTGGATATCCATTCCAAAACTGGTTCCAGTGACTGGTACATTATGCCGGAAAGTGATGATTACGCATCACTGCCCAATCAGGATCCGACGCAGTTTACGGGAGGTTGTGGAATATTTCAATAATGGTGTTACTGAAAATCCGAATGTACCCGGAGACAGGGTTTCCGGATTTTTCCACCCGCTTGGCCTCACCGAAGAAGAGATAGATGATCTGACCGAATTCCTGACAAACGGTCTCTATGACCCTGACATGTTGCGTTACAAGCCCGATTTCGTCATGTCAGGCAACTGCTTCCCGAATAATGACCCGTTGAGCCGTATTGAGATGAGTTGCAAGTAGTTCATGATGCATCAACCACAGCAGCGAGAGACTGATTATTCTGTTTCTTGCTGCTGTTTTCAGTAAAAACAGGGACAGACAGGAACTTGAACATAAATTTATTCGTTATCATTGTGTTGTCAAACTGATTTTTCAATTATTGTCACTTTTACCTTCTCTCTATTTCTCACCAAAATCTAATTACATGACTTTCAAAAATTCGTGCCTGCTGATTGCGCTGGCGCTTCTCACATCGCTGAATGCTGGCGCACAGGGTATCAACTTCGAACACGGTACCTGGGATGAAATTCTTGCCAAAGCCGGAAAGGAGGGCAAGCTGGTTTTCATGGATGCCTATACAACCTGGTGTGGTCCGTGCAAGATGATGAGCAAAAGTACCTTCACTGATTCCCGGGTCGGAGAATTTTACAACAAAAACTTTATTTGCGCTAAAATAGATATGGAGAAGGGTGAGGGCCCGGCTCTGTCTGAGCGCTATGGTGTACAGGCTTATCCCACGCTGCTTTTCGTGAATGCCAGCGGCAATCTGGTACACAAGGGCGTTGGTTACATGGAACCGAACGGTTTCATTGCGCTTGGTGAAAAGGCACTTGACCCCGAATCGCAACTCGACAATCTGGTTCGCCAGTATGAGGCCGGTCGCTCTGATCTGCCGTTTGTACTGAAGCTGGTGGGGGCCCTGGAAAGTGCCAACGACGAGCGCGCGGCCGAAATAGGCTCCAGAGTTGTGTCGGGTCTTTCTTCTTTTGACAATCCGGAGGTATATCCGCTGCTGCGCCAGTATGTTTCTGATCCGACATCCGCAGCTTTCTCTTTTATAGTGAAAAACAGGTCGGTTGTATTTGAGGACGAATCCGGGGAGGCCATCAACAGCAGCATACTGGATATTTTCATGCGCTATTTTTCAGATCGGGATCTTGACATGCCGGCCATGGAAGCGCTCATGCTGAAATACTATCCGGATGCAAGGGGTGAAATGCTTCTGAAATTCAAGACCTTCTGGTATGCAAGGCAGGAAGATCAGGAGGGCTTCCTGGAGGCTACTTCCGAGTGGCTCAATACGTATCCTTCCGACAGTCCTGATTTTCTGAATCAGATTGCCTGGATGTTTCATCAGCTGGAGCCCGGTGAAAAGTACCTGAAAAATGCGCTGAACTGGTCACTTCAGTCGGTAAAGCTGGAGTCGGGCTACAACAATCTTGATACTACTGCCTGGCTGTATTCCGATCTTGGCGACAAGAAGAACGCCAAAAAATATGCAAAAATGGCTATTGAGGCTGCCAAAAAAGCAGGAGAGGATTACACAGGCACCCAGGAGTTGCTTGACAGTCTGAAGTAGTTTTCTGTGCAGGCAGATTTTCAAAAGAAACGGGCTGTATCTTCCAGAGGAATGATACAGCCCGTTTTTATCAGTAGCGTTTCTTCTTTTTGCCTTTCTTCTCCCACTTGTCAAATCCGGCGTCTTCGTGCCTGGATTTTTTGTCCTTTTGCGGGGATGCGTCATCAACGCGAACGCGGCGCCCGTTGATGGTGAATTCGCGGAGGCCCTGGCGCACCGGGTTGACATAGGCGTTGTCTATATCAAAGTGCATGTAGGCTTTGTTCAGATCAATCTGACCGATACTGCCACCGGGCACACCGAAGCTGCGCGACAGGAACTTGATGAAGTCCTTTTTGTTGATTCCGTCCATTTCGCCCACGTTCAGGAACAGGCGGGTCATTTGTCCGGATGTTGTTGTTTCTTCACCCCTGCGGCGTTCGCCCCTGGGCCGGATGTTGATATCCGGCGCATTTTTGTAGTACGACAGGAAACGGTTAAACTCCACACTGGCAAACCTTTTGATCAGTTCTTCCTTGGTGAGGTCTTTCAGTTCCTCCGTAATCCATGGCATGAACGGTTCAATTTCGGCGTATTGTACTTCCTGGTTGTGGATACCGCGTATAATCTGGTACAATTGCTGTTCGCAAACCTCCATTCCCGTTGGAAGCGGGTGCTTGGTGAACTTCGCCTTGTTTTTGCGCTCAATCTGTGAGATTCGGTCTTCAAACTTGGGCGTAATGATAGAAATACTCACCCCGGTTTTGCCTGCTCGCCCGGTGCGTCCTGCGCGGTGTGTGTAAACCTCGATTTCATCGGGGAGTCCATAGTTGATGACGTGCGTGATTTCCTGCACGTCGAGTCCGCGGGCAGCCACGTCGGTAGCGATCAGCAGCTGGAGGTTTTTTTCGCGGAATCGCTGCATTACCCGGTCGCGGTCGCCCTGGGCGAGGTCACCGTGCAGTGCATCGGAGTTGTATCCATCGCGGATCATCTGTTCGGCAATTTCCTTGGCCTCGATTTTGGTGCGGCAGAAAATAAGTCCGTAGATACCCGGATTGGCGTCCACCACCCTTTTCAGGGCTGCGTATCGGTCGTCGGCGCGGCATACATAGTAGCGATGCTCGATATTTTCGTTGGTCTGGTTACGGCCGCCCACGGTAATTTCCTTTACATTATCCATGTAGGTGGCGGCGATCCGGCGTACCTCTTCGGGCATGGTAGCTGAGAACAGCCATATAGATTCCCTGTTTTCGCAATCGGCGAGAATTTCGTCAATAGCTTCCTTGAAGCCCATGTTGAGCATTTCATCTGCTTCGTCGAGAACGATGCGCTCTACCGAGTCGAGTCTGATGGCGCGGCGGTTCATCAGGTCCATGAGTCGGCCGGGAGTAGCCACCACGATTTGTGCGCCGGCTTTCAGCTGCCGGATCTGGCCTTCGATACCTGCGCCGCCGTAAACAGCTACCACTTTATACTGGTGAGCGAACCGGGAGTAGTTCTCGAGATCGTTGGCTACCTGGACGCACAGTTCGCGGGTAGGGCACATGATGAGCGCCTGTACACTGCGTGCCGACGGGTCAATGCGCTGCAGGAGTGGCAGACCGAATGCAGCAGTTTTGCCGGTACCCGTCTGGGCCAGTGCGATGAGATCGGTGTCGCCCTCGAGAGCGACAGGAATGACTGCCTCCTGTATGGGCGTGGGATTTTCAAAGCCGAGCGCAGAGATACCCTGCAGCAGGTTGTCGGCGAGGCCGAGCTGTTGGAAAGAATTCATAAAAGTGTTGACTTTACGTGGCCCCGGGACGGATTGACGGCATGACGAACGACTGCTGAATCTGATCCCGGAAACTGCCCCCCAAATCCTTTTGATTGCCGAGTCGCAAATAATATAGTCAACACTGCCCACTGCCAGTTACCGGATACCTTTTGCAGGCCCGGCCTGATGGAAAAATGAAATTTTTATAAAACTTTGGCAAAGGTAGAATTTTCTTTGGAATTCCCAATAAAAAATATCTCTGTTTGGGCTTTTGTTCCAAAACAGGCACTTTATTTGTGAAAAAATTTTGAAAAGAACCTTTTCGTGACTGTATTACCTGAAGTTAGTAAGCGACTGGAACAGTCCCAGGCCATCGGTATTTGCCAGAACGGCTTCGGCGGCACGTTCGGGGTGAGGCATCATTCCGAATACATTGCGGCCGGCGTTACAGATGCCGGCAATATTGCGTGAGGCTCCGTTGGGGTTCGATCCCGGGCTTTCATTTCCGTTTTCATCGCAGTAGCGGAACAGCACCTGATCATTCTTTTCCAGTTCGTTGAGTGTATTTTCGTCGGCGTAGTAGCGGCCTTCAGCGTGTGCGACAGGTATTTTCAGGGCCCGGTTCAGTTCGAGTTTGGAGGTGACGGGCGAGTTGTTGGTAGCCGGTTTGATCCAGGTATTGCTGCAGATAAATTTCAGATTTTCATTTCTCAACAGGGCGCCGGGCAACAGGCCGCTTTCGCAGAGAATCTGAAAGCCGTTGCATACGCCGAAAACGAAACCGCCTTCATCGGCAAAAGATTTTACCGCGGCCATGACCGGGGAGAACCGGGCGATGGCTCCGGAGCGTACATAGTCCCCGTATGAGAAACCGCCTGGAAGTACAACACAGTCTTCCTTTGGATCAAACCCTGCGGGAAGCGATGTTTCCTTGTGCCAGATTTTGACCACGTTCCTGTTCATTACCTCGCCGAGGACATGAACCATGTCGTCGTCACAATTGGAGCCCGGGAAAACTATTACGCCGAATTTCATAGCTTGAAGATAAATGCCTGATCAATGAGGGCGCAAAGGTAGGTAAAAAGTGTTCACACTTTTGTTGGGGCTGCTTCTTTGGGTGGTTTTTCCCCTTCAAATACCATCATGCTCAGCGGAGCGAGGTGGATTGATATGGAATTTTCCCGGCCATGTGTTTTTTCTGCAGCAGCATCGAGTGTTCCGTTGGTAACGCCGCTTCCTCCGAATTGTTTGTCGTCGCTGTTCAGTATTTCCGTCCATTTGCCGGGATATGGCACCCCGATGGTATAGCTTTCTATGGTGTTCACATTAAAATGGCAAACCACGAGCAGCACCGGGTCTTCCGGGCCACCCTTGCGGAGGTAAACAATCACGGAATTGCCGATATCATCGCCGGAAATCCATTCGAAGCCCTCCGGAGAAAAGGCGTTACGCCAGCAGGAAGGGTGTTTGGCATATACATTGTTGAGTACTCGTACCCAGTTTTGAACCCCCTTGTGAAAGTCATATTGAAGCAGTTGCCAGGGTACACCGAGATCGTGGCTCCACTCGGTAGTCTGACCAATTTCGCCTCCCATAAACAGCAGCTGGTGTCCCGGGTGCATCCACTGATGACCGAGCAGTGCGCGCAGGTTGGCGAATTTCTGCCATTCATCGCCGGGCATTTTGTGTACAAGCGATCCTTTCAGGTGTACCACTTCGTCGTGACTCAGCGGCAGCATGAACTTTTCCGAGAACATATACACCATGGAGAAGGTAATCTCGTTCTGGTGAAAACGCCTGAAAATCATGGGTCTTTTGAAATACTGGAGTGCATCGTGCATCCAGCCCATCATCCATTTTTGTCCGAAGCCAAGTCCGCCATCGAAAGTGGGGCGGGTTACACCGGGGAAAGCGGTACTTTCCTCGGCAATGGTTTCCACGCCGGGATAATGGCTGTAAACAGCCTCGTTGAAGTCCCTCAGGAAACTGACGGCCTCCAGATTTTCGCGGCCACCGTGAATATTGGGAATCCACTCCCCTTCCTTTCTGGAGTAATCGTGGTACAGCATGGAGGCCACGGCATCCACGCGCAGTCCGTCGGCGTGGTATTTGTCGAGCCAGAAGAGTGCATTGGATATGAGAAAGCTTCGCACCTCGTTGCGTCCGTAGTCGAACACATAGCTGTTCCAGTCGGGGTGATAGCCGCGTTTCATGTCTGCGTATTCGTACAGGTGCGTGCCATCGAAATAATAGAGTCCGTGGATATCGCCCGGAAAGTGAGAGGGAACCCAGTCAAGAATGACGCCTATCCCTTCTTCATGAAATCTGTCAATGAGGTGCATCAGATCTTCGGGCGAACCGGCCCTGCTGGTGGGAGCGAAGTAACCTGTGATCTGATATCCCCAGGAAGGAAAATAAGGGTGTTCCATGACGGGCATCAGCTCGACATGCGTGAAGCCCATATCCTTTACATATGGCACCAGGTCATCGGCCAGCTCCCGGAAGCTGAGAGAGCGGTTGCCGTCATGTCCGATTTTTTTCCAGGATCCCGGGTGTATTTCATAAACGGAGTACGGTTTTGGAGCGTCTTTGTTCGCTGTACGTCCGGATATCCAGCTGTTGTCCTTCCATTTGTAATCAAACTCCCAGACAACCGACGCAGTTTTTGGCGGAATTTCCCAGGAGAGTGCGTAAGGGTCTCCCTTGTCGAGAGCAATTCCGGCGTGTGTTTCGATATGGTACTTGTAAACAGTGCCCTTCCCGAGGCCCGGGATGAAGCCTTCCCAGACTCCGCTGCTGTCCCAACGGGGGAGCAGCACATGAGATTCGGGATTCCAGTTATTGAAATCACCTGTCAGAGAAACCCTTTTGGCATTGGGTGCCCATACAGAAAAACAAACCCCCTTTTCGCCTTCGACAGAAACTATATGGCTGCCCATTTTTTCATACAGGCGAAAATGTTTGCCGCTCTGGAAGAGGGCGATATCGAAATCGGTGAGAAGAGAAAATGGTTTAACCATAACCGGAAATGCTTGAATATAAGGCGTAAGGTAAGGCAAAGAAATCAAGTGCGTGAGATTATTGAAATACTGATATATCTTTACAGCCGATATTTACACTTGACGCCATGACGGAGCATTTGCTGCAGGAAACGGAACAACACATCAGGGATTTTTTCGCCGGGAATCTTTCTGAAAAATACGTCTTTCACAATCCGGAGCATACTGCCCAGACAGTGGCTGCTGCAAGGATACTGGGCGAAGGCTTCAGGCTGGGCGACCGTGACATGACGGTATTGCTGCTTGCTACCTGGTTTCATGACGCCGGATACACTGACGGACCGGAAGACCATGAAGAGCGCAGTTGTGGCCACGCCGAACGCTTCCTTGCAGGAAAGGTGAGCGAGGATGAACTGAACGACATCAAGGCCTGTATCAGGGCAACCCGGGTGCCCCAGAAGCCCTTTTCTGTGCTTGAACAGATTATCTGCGACGCAGATCTGAGCCACCTCGGCATGCAGACATACTGGGACAGGAACAGCAGGCTCCGGCAGGAATTTGCACTCACCAGAGATATTGTAATGAGCGATAACGAGTGGGTTGATTTCGAGCTGAACTTTATGCTCACGCACGAGTACCACACGGTTGTTGCCCAGGAACTATTCAACAAGAAGAAGGCAAAACACGTGCAGGTACTGCTCAAACAGAAGCGCCGGCTGAACCCCGACGCTGCGCCCTCTGTAGATGAAATTTCCCTGCTCGATGAAAAGGAGCGCGGTGGCAATATGAAAAAGGCCATTCGTGAAACAGAGAACGAGATAAAGATGACCAGAACCGGACGTGGTGTCGAAACGATGTACCGCACCACCTACCGCACACACACCAACCTGAGCGCCATGGCCGACAGCAAGGCCAACATCATGCTCTCGGTGAATGCGGTGGTTATTTCCATTCTTGTTTCCAACCTGTTCCCCCGGTTGCAGGAGAGCGAAAAAGTGGATATCAATTTGCTTGTACCGGTTATTTTGCTCACCTGTACTTGTCTGGGTTCCATGGTTTTTGCCACACTGGCTACCCGACCCAAAATTACAGAGGGTAAAGTGACACGAGAGGCCATCAAACAGCGGAAAGCCAATCTGCTCTTTTTCGGAAACTTTCACAGCATGCCGCTGGATGACTTTCAGTGGGGTGTGAATGAAATGCTCTCTGATCCTGAATTTCTTTACAGTTCCATGAGCAGAGATCTTTATTTTCTCGGAATTGTACTCGCCAAGAAGTACCAGTATCTGAGTATCTGCTATAATATCTTCATGTACGGACTGATTGCTTCGGTGCTTGCATTTGGTGTTTTGCTGGCAATTTGAGCGTTTGATTTTCACAAAAACTATCTGTCTGGCCGGGGGGTTCATTCCGGCTGACTACAACAAAAACAGCTTCTATGAAAAAGCCCGGTTTTCTCTTCGCATTGGCTTTGATTGCCGTTTCCTGTAACAAGAGTGAAAAGCCTGCGGGTGGTGGTCCGCCGCAGGGAGGCGCTCTGTCCGTAGGCGCTGTAGAGGGTTTCGTTGCACGCGCCACCGAACTCGCTGAAAACGTGACAGCTGCAGGTACGCTGGTTCCGGCCGAGGAAACAGAGTTGCACCCGGAAGCATCCGGTCGTGTTGTCAGTATCAATCTTCCCGAGGGCCGTTCGGTGAAGAAGGGAGATTTGCTGCTCAGGATATTCGATGAAGATCTGAAAGCACAGCAGAAGAAACTGGAAACACAGCTTCGCCAGGCCGAAATTACAGAGCAGCGTCTGGGAGAGTTGCTCAGGGTGAAGGGAGTGAGTCAGCAGGAGTACGATCTGGCAGTGCTGAATGTACAGACACTGAAGACCGATATGGAGCTGGTGCGTATCAATATATCCAAAACGGAACTTCGTGCGCCTTACGACGGTGTTATCGGGCTTAGAAGGCTCAGCCCGGGCGCGTATGTAACACCCTCAACGGTAGTGACCACTATTCGCGCCAGCAGCGGCCTTAAACTGGACTTCAGCATCCCGGAAAAATACAATCAGCTCATCAGGGTAGGTCAGGGTGTCAACTTCAGGGTTGAGGGCGATGCTTCAGAACACACCGCTACGGTAACAGCTACCGAGCAGATGATTTCCGAGGATGCACGCAACCTGCTCGTGCGTGCAACGGTGCGCGAGAGCCGCGGCCTGTTGCCGGGTGCTTTTGCCGAGGTCAGTCTGATTTTGAAAAACAAGCCACAGGCCCTGATGATTCCCAACCAGGCTGTTATTCCGCAGGCGCGCGACAAGAAAGTAATTCTGTGTAAAGGAGGGAAGGCCAGATTCGTGACGGTCAAAACAGGAGTTCGCCAGTCGGGAATGGTGGAGGTGCTGGAGGGAATCCAGGCGGGGGACACCGTTTGTACCACAGGGGTACTATTCCTCCGCCCGGATTCGCCGGTAAAATTTTCCAGGGTGGACTGAGGATCAGGCCTGTGCGGTTGGCGTTCCGAAATTCATCGGAGGCAGCGACTGGTCGGGTTCGTCAATTTTACCGAACTGCGATTCATATTTCAGAACATTTTCGCGGAGCGCTGCGAGCAGGCGCTTGGCGTGTTCCGGCGTGATGACAATACGCGATTTCACTTTCGCTTTGGGCATATTGGGCATCATGCGGATGAAGTCAATGACAAATTCGGCGTTGGAATGGGAAATGATTGCAAGGTTGGAGTAAATACCCTCTGCTACCTCGTCTGAAATTTCGATGTTGATGGCCGGTTGGGCAGGATTTTTTCCGTCAGACATTGGATTTGAAATTAATTGTCAAGAATCGAGGCGCGAAGGTACATGAATTTCCCTTGAGGAATTTCCTGTTTGTTGGCCCAGACTGTTGAACGGGCGCATTTCTTCACCGAGCCAGTTGCTCCATTCATCAATCTGAATAATTTTTCTTGCCTGCCGGGCAGTTTTTCTGCGCAGATAACTCAATAGAATACGGGGAGATCTGCTCCAGAAGGTACGCTTTTTTTCAGTAGTGCGGATTGTCATGGCGGATAAAGTTCAGGGGTGAACGTGATGTTTCTCAAGTGACTGATTACAAATAACTTAACGGGATTACACTGCAAATAGTTCGCCAATTTGATTCAGATTTGGTTAAACTTTGTCAAAATATCGAAAAAAGTGATTATTTTTAAAAAGGCGGGATATACGCTACCTTTGCGGCCACCAGCAACAACAAGTAATTGTCAAAAATCCCGGATACCGGTCAAGTCATGAGCGAAATACTATCCATCGTCATTCCAGCCTATAATGAGGAGCGCACTATTCACCTGATTCTCGACAAGGTGAAGCAGGTGGAACTGATCGGAGGTCTTCAGAAAGAGATTATTATTACCAACGACTGTTCCAGAGACGATACGGAGGGAGCCATCCGGCGGTATATGGATGCGAACCCCGGACTGAATATACGCTACCTTAAACACGAGGTAAATCAGGGTAAGGGAGCTGCGCTTCATACCGGGATCAGACACGCCTCCGGAAAATATACAGTTATTCAGGATGCAGATCTGGAGTACGATCCCGCCGAATACAATATTCTCGTCAAACCCATTCTGGATGGCTATGCCGATGTGGTTTTCGGTTCCCGCTTTATGGGCGGAAAGCCGCACCGTATCCTGTTTTTCTGGCACAGCATCGGCAACAAGATGCTCACGTTCGTATCCAATATGTTCACCAACCTGAACCTGACGGATATGGAAACCTGCTACAAGATGTTCCGGTCCGATATGTTGAAATCACTGACATTACAGGAGAAAAGGTTTGGATTCGAACCGGAGGTGACTGCCAAAATCAGCCGCATACCCAATGTACGGATATATGAAGTGGGTATTTCATACTACGGTCGCACGTATGCGGAAGGCAAGAAAATTGGTATGAAGGATGCCTTCAGGGCAATCTACTGCATTATGAAATACAATATCTGGGCCCGTTAATGCTGCAGCCCGCCCTTGCCGACCTCATAAGACGGGAAATTGAAAACACCGGTGGATCTGCCCGCGAACAGGTGCTGTCGCTGGCGGTACTCATGGAGCGTACCTTCATTGAGGCCACCCGGCAGGAGCAAATCGCTTTCAGCACGCTTTTCGCCCGCATATCCTACGTTGGCCAGCGCTTCGGGTTTCCCGCTCAAACGCTCGAAAAGATACACCAGTTCAGGCTGGCTGCCCGGAAGGCCCGGAATGGCGGATTCGTTTCCGCTGAAACGGTGCAACAGGGTAAAGAGGCTGTTTTGATGGCACTTGACGTGCTCTCGTCGGCTGAGGTAGTCAATCAGGTGTCGGAACCGGGGACGCCCCCGGGCCATTCCCTGCAGTACGAACCCGGATTCAATCTGCGTGTACTGGCACTCAGGGATATCCCGGAGCAACACATCATGGTGATTGCCGAGGAGGAAAATCCCGGACGGGAAATGCTGCTCCGTTACAATGTGCCTTCCCGGAACGAGAATTTCATGCCTACCATACGCATCATTCGCCAGGTATTCGGCTTTCCGGTCACCCTGCAGTTGCTCGACGTGGAAGAGGACGAGTCGGGGGCACTGGTGCCTGCAGGTATCGTGGTGGAGCCCGACTATCTGACAGATGTTTCGGCTGTTTCCGACTGTTTCGCGGATACTGGTCCCGACCCCTGCACTTTTCTGGTAAAAAAATTCATGCCACGGGAAACCACCGATCCCATTCTGATTGGAAATATTGCCAACTTTTTTCTGGATCGCCTGCTGAACGAGCCGGATGCCGTGTGGCAGCAACTGTTTGCCGAGTCGTTCAGGCAATATCCCTTTGTGTATGCACCCATGCCTGATTCGCAGGTAAAGGACATCGCCAACAAGTCGCAAAAACACTATGTAAACCTCAGGGCCATGGCCAAAGGAGGTTTTGCACGCCAGGACATTGATCCTGCTGCCTGCTTTCTGGAGCCTTCCTTTTACAGCAACCTGTATGGTATTCAGGGGCGTCTCGACCTCTTTTACCGTAGCGGCAGCCAGTCGGCTATTGTCGAACTGAAAAGTGGCAAACCATACAAGCCGAACAGTTATGGTATAAACCGGAGCCACTTCACCCAGACCCTGCTCTACGACCTGCTGGTGCGATCGGTATTCGGAAAACGGATTGATCCGGTGAAGTACATCCTGTACTCCGGAGAGGATACGAACCAACTCCGGTTTGCGCCTACTGTCGGTCCCGAGCAGATGGAAGCCATACAGGTTCGCAATCAGCTGGTGGCTATAGAGCGAATGCTGACAAAGATAGTACCCGGCGACATCACAGTTCCGGTATTCGGAAAGTTGAAAAGCGCAGGAAAGACTGGTTTTACAGATCGCGATTACGGTCGTTTTGACCGGGCATACAGTCAGTTGAACAATACTGAAAAGAAATATTTCAACGCATTTTGCGGATTCGTTGCGCGGGAGCAGTGGCTCGCGCGCAACGGTGAGGAGGGCAGCGATACACTGAACGGCAATGCCAGCCTCTGGAGAAATTCCATGGAAGAAAAAATGCAGCAGTTCAGCATACTGAGCCATCTGGAGATACTGGAAAACCGTGCAGATCAGGAAGATACTGCCATTGTTTTCAAAAAAACACCCCGAACAAACGATCTTTCAAACTTCAGGACAGGCGATATTGCGGTTCTGTATCCGGCGGTCAGTGAGAAAGATACGGTACTTCAGCATCAGGTGGTGCGCTGTACCATTGTCAGGATTGACAGGGATCAGGTGGAAGTGCAGCTGCGTTACCGGCAAAACAATCTGAAAACATTCGAGACGCGGGGCTTCTGGTGCCTGGAGCCGGATATGATGGACTCCGGCTTTGTGGCGATGTACAGAAATCTGATGGAATGGGCCGAGGCACCTCCGCAAGTCAGGTCGCGTGTGATGGGTATTATGGTGAAATCACCTCCTGAAGACAGGCAGCCACCGGCCGGAATTGTGGAGAAGATAGTGAAAGCCCCCGGATTCTTTCTCTTGTGGGGCCCCCCGGGAACCGGAAAAACCAGTGTGGTGCTGCGCGACCTTTCAGCGTGGATTTTGAATCATACAGAGGAAAACCTGTTGTTGCTGGCTTATACCAACCGGGCAGTAGATGAAATATGCGAGGCACTGGAGAGTATCGGGCCCGGGGTGCGCGGGCATTATCTGCGCATCGGAAGTCGTCATTCCACCGCGGCACGTTTCAGAGAGCAGTTGCTGGCCTCCAGGACGGCAGACTGCAAGAGCCGGTCGGAACTGCTGAAGGTGCTGGAAAATCACCGTATATTCGTGAGTACCGTTGCCTCTCTGGGGCAGCAGGAGGCACTGCTGAAACTTAAAAAATTTCACAGATTAGTGATAGATGAGGCTTCCCAGATACTGGAACCTCAACTGACAGGGCTGCTCACCCATTTCGAGCATTTCACCCTGATCGGCGATCACCGTCAGTTGCCTGCTGTAACTGCGCAGCGCCCGGAGAATACCGTGGTGAATGATGCCGATTTGAATGAAATGGGGCTCACCGACCTGCGCGACTCCTACTTCGAGCGGCTTTACAGGCTCTGTCTGCGCAACAACTGGCACTGGGCATACGACCAGCTGGACAAACAGGGCCGGATGCACGATGAAATCATGCAATTTCCCGGAAAATGGTTTTATGACGGAAACCTGCGCGTATTTGATCCGCTCAAACAGCAGACCGGGTTGCAGGTGCCCGGGCACGAGATGTCAGACCGTGCACTGGGCGACTTGCTGGGTAGCCGCAGGGTGATTTTTCTGCCTGTGAAACCGGATGGCAGAGCTGCCGCTGTGCAGAAGACAAGCCGGGATGAGGCTGTTTTGTGCGCGCGCATCGCGGTGTTTTTCAAAGACTGGTGGAAAGCGGAAAAACGCACATGGCATGCCGACAAAACCCTCGGGATCATAACCCCCTGGAGAGCGCAGATAGCTCAGATACAGTCCGCACTGACTGAAGCCGGTATCAAACCGGGCGAAGTGACAATTGATACTGTGGAACGCTATCAGGGAGGCGCCCGCGATGTAATTGTTGTGTCCACCTGTGCCAACAGCGAGTGGCAGCTCGCCTCGCTGGTCAGTCTGAGTACAGAGGGCGTTGACCGGAAACTGAACGTGGCGCTCACACGTGCCCGCGAACACCTTATTATGCTGGGAAATCCCGATGTGCTGGGGAAAGATGAGCGGTACAGGGCATTCATGGAGTTGTACGGTGTGGACAGGATCTGATCCGGGAGCTCTGTACATACCTGACGCACTCACTGAATACTGCAAAATTGCAATCCGGGATTTACCAACACGGGCGTTTTTAACCGATAACTTGCCAATCTGCCAGATCGGCTGCCGCGAATTCCTGTCCCCACTGGTGAAGCGACCGGATACTGGGAAGCAGTTTTTCACCTTTGACCGTGAGTGTGTACTCCACAGTCGGGGGCACTGTCGCAAATACTTCGCGGGTCACTATTCTGTTAGCTTCCAGATTTTTCAGCTCCTTGACCAGCATTCTTGTATTTATACCTTCCACCGTTCGCTCAATTTCACTGAAACGCATCTTGCCTTTTGACAGGTTGTATATGATCGGCATGGCCCATTTTCCGCCAATGATATCAAGTACATCCTTCAGGCTGCAAGTTTTTTGAGTATTGGTCACATTATTTTTTTTCATAACAGGCTGATTTTGTGTATTACTGTACTGTGGGTTACTACTGTACAAAAGTGTAACTTCTTGCAAATTTAAAGTATTGAGGACTATGTTTGCAACTCAAATTTAAAAAATACAGAAACATGAAATTACTTGAACAGGCAAACCTGGGTAACAGGGTCCTGAAGAACAGCATGGTGATGGCTCCGATGACGCGTTCCCGTGCGGGAATGGATGGGGTTGTCGGAGACTCGACGGTACTTTATTACAGGCAAAGATCGAGTGCAGGACTTATCATCAGCGAGGCGATCAATATCAGCAAACAGGCCACAGGCAGCCCGCTGACCCCCGGAATTTATACACAGGATCAAATAGATGCCTGGAAAAAAGTTACCCGCGCTGTACACGAGGAAGGGGGTATCATATACGCGCAACTTTGGCATACAGGACGCGTGGGGCATTCACTGGTTAAAAATGGAGAAATACCGGTTGCGCCATCGGCCATATCCATCAGGGGTCAACAGCATTTTACCATGGAGGGTATGAAGGACTATGAGACACCCCGGGAATTGAGCATTGAAGAAATACATCAGATAATTACAGATTTCAGACAGGCCGCACTCAATGCTATGGAGGCCGGTTTTGACGGTGTTGAGCTGCATGCGGCCTTTGGTTATCTGCCCAATCAGTTTTTGGCCGAGAGTTCCAATTTGCGAACAGACGAATACGGCGGAAGTCATGAAAATCGCAACCGTTTTGTTCTGGCGGTGATGAAAGAGATAGTCGGTGCCATTGGAGAAAACAGGGCCGCTGTCCGGTTGTCTCCGACGAGTACTTACAACAATATAATACATCAGCAACCTGTCAGTCAGTTCACCTTGCTGATCGAAGAACTTAATCGCCTGCCTTTGTCTTACATTCATCTGATGAAGGTGCCCTTCCCCGCAGAGCAATTCCCGCAATATCCGACCGATCCGATTGAGACATTTGGAAAGCTGTCGGTTCATCCGGTGATAGCCAATTGCGGATACGATCGCGAATCGGGAGAAGCGGAACTTCAGAGAGGAACAGCCCGGATGATTTCCTATGGCACGCTGTTTCTGGCGAATCCTGATTTGCCGAGGCGATTTGAGCTGAATGCAGAATTGAACCAGGCTGACAGAGCTACCATGTATGGGGGGAAAGATGAAGGCTATATTGATTATCCATTTTTGACAAAAACAACATGAACATGATTCAGGCAATTTTGACCATTGACACGGATAATATCCCGGAAAACTTTCAGGAAATAATAAAACACGAACAGGAGGTTGTGGCCAGATGGAAAGAGGAAGGTATTCTGGAGCATCTCTTTCTCAGGCAAACCAGAAACGGCGCAGTGCTGATTTTCAGGGAGGCCGATGAAGAGAAGGTGAAACAACTGATGGAATCACTGCCGCTGTTCAAGTTGAAGAAAAGCGTAGAGTACCTGAATCTGATAAAGCAGTTTTGATACTCCGGCTCCTGCCAATTTCATTCTGCCCGGGCGCGTCAATACAAACAATCCGGTGATACATTCAAGTACATCGTCAGCGTACTTTTCCGAAGTGATGCGCCCGGAATATGGTGTATGAAACCGGTATTGACGCAGATGCCATCTGTCCGGGGAAATCCTGTATAAGCCCTAAAAATCGGATCGTGCCTGAATAGAAAAATCTGCCAAATCGTGCTGGAAAAATACGGTAAAATGACTGCGCAGCTTGCTTTATCATACATCATCCCGTACCTTTGTACAGATGGATTACACTCGAATGAAGGCCTGAAAACACAAAAATGGACACTTTTGACGAATACCTGAGACAGGGAGAACCGGACAAAGCAGAAAAGGCTGAAATTTGGAAAACGGCTATCGGCTTGCAGCAGGTTGATGGCCTGACCCCCTCAGTCTATCTCATTGAAACCGCCAGACAAAATATAGAAGGCTATCTGAGTATTGGGGAGGTAAAAAAGTTGATTGATAATTATTACAAACAGTATTCTCTGAAGGATGACAACAGCCGGACGGAGGAAGCAGACAAGGTTTCCACCCGTATCACAGAAATCCTGGGTGAAAAAACATTTACATTCTCGCCTGCCGAATATCTTGCGATCCATCGGCGATTATTCCAGGGCATATATCCCCACGCTGGTAAAATCCGCGATTACAATATCACGAAACAAGAGTGGGTGCTGAATGGTGAAACAGTTTTGTATGCCAGTGCCGAAAGCCTGAAGGCTACGCTGGAGTATGATTTTCAACAGGAAAAAATATTCAGTTATGCCGGTTTGAGCCGGCACGAAATAATAGAACATATTGCGCACTTCATTTCATACTTGTGGCAAATTCATGTTTTTGGTGAAGGAAACACCCGTACAACTGCGGTTTTCCTGATAAAATATCTTCGCAAACTCGGCTTCAGGGAGGTGAATAACAACCTGTTTGCCCATCATTCGTGGTTTTTCAGAAATGCACTTGTAAGAGCCAACTATGAGGATCTGTCGGCCGGTATTCACAAAACCGGCAAATATCTCATACGGTTTTTGCTGAACCTGGTTAATCACGAAAATCACCGGTTAAAGAACAGGGAGTTACATATTCGATACAAGATATCTGCGAATGACACTGTAAATAGTGTGGATGACACTGTAAATGACACTGTAAATTCAGCATATAATACCGTTCTGAGCCTGATAAAACATGACAGAACAGTAACAGCGGTTGAAATCAGCGAGCGTTTGCAAATAAGTCTGAGTACTGCCAAACGAAAGTTGAAGGAACTCAAAGATCGGGGTATTGTCAGGCGGGAGGGCAGCGACAAAGCGGGTAACTGGCAAATCATCGGATAACGAATGTAAATCCGTTACCGGTCGCGCGTCTTTACAAGGTAAAAACAGACAAATATCGCGCCTGTTTGCTGCCTTCAGGGGTTATGTACAGTTATGATGTTTATTTATTTGGATTTCAATAACATTTTTTGATAAAAATTCCGTTACTTTTGTTGAGTCATTTTCGTCAACAGGTCGATCCGGAACAGTTTCGTTTCCCGGCCATTATCGTACTGACATCCCGAACAACAATTGGCGACAGCCAGTACACCAGATGTTTCATTCAAAATAATCGTTATGAAAAAAGTTTTTCTTTCCATTACCCTCTTTCTGCTCTTTGCCGGTATCACAACGGCCCAGCATCGTTCCTGTGCGGCTGAAGAGGTGCTCCAGCAGCAACTTCGCGACAATCCGGCCATGCGCCAGGAAGTGGAGCGTATCATGCAGCACACCGAACAGTTCCTTGCACATGGTGGTACACAGGATCGTCTGGTGGTTACCATTCCGGTGGTGGTGCATGTGGTATATAACAACACAACACAGAATCTCAGTGATGCACAGATAGCCTCCCAGCTTGATGTACTGAATGCCGATTTCCGCCGTCTCAACTCGGATGCGGGCAATACGCCCTCGGTATGGCAGAGTATTGCTGCCGACTGCGAGGTAAACTTCTGTATGGCCCAGCAGGACCCGTCGGGCAACCCGACGAATGGTATTGTGCGCGTACAAACCTCCGTCAACGGTTTCTCCACCAACGACAACGTGAAGTTCAGCAGTACTGGTGGTTCCAATATCTGGAATCGCGACCGCTACCTGAATATCTGGGTGTGCAACCTTTCAAGCGGACTGCTCGGTTATGCCCAGTTCCCGGGAGGCCCAGCCAACACTGACGGTGTTGTGATTGACTTTCAGGCCTTCGGAACCAGCGGAACCGCCCAGGCGCCGTTCAACCTCGGCCGTACGGCCACGCATGAAGTGGGTCACTGGCTGAACTGCTACCACATCTGGGGTGATGACGGTACCGCCTGCACAGGAACCGATCAGGTGGGTGATACCCCCAACCAGGCGGATGAAAACTATGGCTGTCCCGTTTTTCCGGTCATCAGTTGCAATAATGGCCCCAACGGAGATATGTTCATGAACTACATGGATTACACCGACGATGGCTGTATGAATACATTCACTACCGGACAGAAGAACCGGATGCAGGCGCTTTTTGCCTCCGGAGGTTTCCGCGCACCGCTTGTGACCTCCAATGGCTGTCAGGTGCCGACGGGTTGCGGTACGCCGGGCAGTCTGGCTGCTACCAATATCACCCAGACCAGCGCCACACTGAACTGGGGTGGCGTGAGCGGAGCTACGTCCTATAACCTGCAGTGGAAAGTCAGTACTTCTTCAACCTGGACAACTGTTTCAGGCCTGACTGCCGTTTCGTATAATCTGGCAAATCTGACTGCCGGAACAACCTACAACTTCCAGGTGCAGGCAGTTTGTGGAGGCAGCACGGGTACCTATTCTGCTCCGGCGTCTTTCACCACCACTTCCGGTGGTGGCGGAGGTTGCACCGATCAGTATGAACCTAACAATACACGGAACACAGCCAAATCCATTCCGGTGAATACATCGTTTACGGCGCAGATTAAAACAGCAACGGATGCGGACTGGTACAAATTCGGGAATACGACCACTCAGAAGCATTTCAAACTTGAGCTTACGACGCTTCCGGCCGACTATGACATGAAACTCTACAGAAATGGATCACTGTTGGCTGTATCCGAGAATCCGAATACAACGGATGAAATTATTGTTTACAACAACGGTAGCGTTTCTACCACTTATTACGCCCATATTTACGGTTACAATGGCGCCTTCAATGGTACGCAGTGCTACACCTTCATCGCAAGGCGCAGCGCTTCCCCTTATCGTACCGATGGCAGTACAGATGGTCCGGAAGAAGTGCTCGAAATTCCTGTTGTGTTTGAAAACGCCGGTTTCGGTATTTTCCCCAACCCGGCCTTCAGCCTGGTGACGGTGGAGGTACCCATGCAGAACGAGTCCGATGTACAGGTTTCTGTGATGGATCCTGCCGGCAAGGTTGCCCTTCAGCAGAATGCCCGCATGAGCAAGGGCGACAATCAGATGAACTTTGACGTGAACAGTCTGCCCAACGGCGTTTACTTTGTACAGGTGCGCACGGGGGAGACCGTCAAAACACGCAAACTGGTGGTTCAGCGATAAAATACCGGCAGGGAGAACTGGTTCCTGTCGCTCCGGAATCAAGATTTCTTCCTGTAATGAGCTGAACAGGTGCGCTGAAGTGCGGGAAACTGCGCTTCAGCGCTTTTTTTTGTGACAATCCCTGAGAACCATAGCGGGAAAAACAGAAACCATGCCACTCCAACAGCGTTCTCAATGGTGCACTCTATCAGAAAAGTGAGAAAGGCCATTGTATAGAAGGTTAGCAGCAAATAGTCGGATCGATTTCTCCTCTTCAGGAAAAGCCCCAGGAATCCGGGTATGCTCAGCAACAGTCCGATAATTCCGGTGCTGGCCAGTATATGTATCCACTGGTTATGCGGGAGGAGCGGAGCAGCTGCATAGCCGGGAAACATTTCCGTCGTAACACGTCGGACTTCCTGCTGAAGGTCGCCGGCTCCGACACCCTGCACCGGATGCTGCTGCCAAATTTTCCAGCCGGTTTTGAGAGAAACCCAGCGCTCCGAATCGGAATATGAAGCTCCGCTGTCAGATTGATACTGAAGCCAGTCATAGCGCATGTATGCCACACGCATGCTAAGGCTGGGTATATTTTCGATGGCCACCCACAGACCGGCACCCATGAGCACCACGGCTGTCAGGCCCATGGCCCAGCGTCGTGTCCTGACGACGTACCATATTACAGTAAACAGGAGTGCCGCGTACAGTACAGCCAGTCCGCCGCGTACAGACAACACGTGAATAAACAGGAAAAGAAAAATGACAGCACCGCCCAGCAGACCTCTTTCCCACTGATATCTCACAGTAAACCGGTCATTCCAGAGCCATCCTCCGGTTATAATAGTGGTGGCGAGAATCAGACTGAACCGGACATGTTGCCGGGGTACCGGTACCGGTTGTCCGCGACCCAGTCCTGTGAGTATTTCATCATAGTGAATCAGAAAGTTGATGCCCACCCCGATGCACAGCAGGACCATGAACCATACCAGTATATAGAGTGCCATCTTGTACCTGCGTTCGGACAGTTCGGGCAGACTGGCGAAAGTCAGCGGGAGTACCAGGAAAGGCAGGCGTACCCTGGTTACCCGGAGCCAGTAATCCTGGTCGTCGCTCCAGAGCAGGCTCAGTGCCGGAGCCAGCAAAAGCAGGGTGACGAGCAGCAGCTCTTTTTGCCGGTACAGGTTGATGAAAGACACACCGAGTGCACGAACCCAGGTCAGTAAAGACGAAAACCGGGGCTTGTCGGGCAGCCTGCCGGCGATATTCCAGAGTGCAGCGGCGGCCAGTCCCCACATTCCGACGGAGAGCAGAAAGGGAGATGTGGGCATACTGCCGAGCAGCAGACAGGCGCTCCAGAACATCAGATCTGCCGGCGTTTTGATGAATTTGTACCACTGACTGTTCATTGTGTCCAGATTGGGGTGATTAACAGCTTGTTTCATCAGGCCACCCGCGTCAGCCAGCATGCCAGATTGAGACAGTACGGTCGTCGCTGGCCGACAGCAGCACGTCTGCTGTCCACATCAGCCTGTTGACCGAGTTTACGTGTCCGCCGTGCCGGATGACATCCGTTACTTTCAGCAATTGCCCCGTCCGGAAATCCCACAGCCTGATTGTTTTGTCGCGGCTGGCAGTCGCAAACAGCGAGGCATCTGGTGAAAAAGCAATATGGTTGACAGTGAACAGGTGTGCTGCCAGATCGGGAGAGCGTGGGTCGCGTATCCAGTTCCCGTTTTCAGATAACGAATGAATACGCAAAAACGCGTCGCGGCCTCCGCTGAGCAGTGTGTTCCCGCCGGGTGAGTAAGCCAGTGAGAAGACTGAGCTGGTGTGTGCGTCGCGGATCTCACCGGTTACTGCCATTGTGGATGCGTTCAGGAATATGATGCGGGTATCACTGCTTCCGATGGCCAGCTCATCTCTCTCCGGTGTATATGCGATACATCTGAGTGCTGCTGCCGACAGTTGTATGCTTGTTTCCGGGTATTGGGTTTCAGTATTCCAGACCGAGAGCACACCATCTCCCCCGGCGCTGAACAGCCGGTTTCCAATGAGGTTCAGGTCGAATATACCCTTTTTGTGCGACTGAACCAGCCGTGCTTTTTCGGGTTCACGCAGATTGATCCAGTGCAGTCCGCCATTCATATTGCCTGCTGCCAGCCGGGAGCCGGGCAGTACACATAACGAGAAGATATTCGATTCGGTACTGGCTGCCAGCAGCCCTGTTTCCGGACTGTCGAGATTCCACTCCACAATCCAGCCATCTCCTCCTGCGCTGAGGAAATGCCGGCTGTCGCGCCCGGGAGCAAGTGCGTAAACGGAAGCGCGGTGGCCTGTGCAGGTATGTACTCGTTTGATTTGCATGAACTGGTATATCGCGGGAGCAAAAGTAGGGGTATCCGGCATGGTAAATTCATTAAAAACCCGTCAATTTTGTTGTACGTGCATGAAACGGCGTTTCAGTAAAATACAGGACGGCATTTTGAGTTGCCTTTCCGGCTCCCGGCTTTTGTAGAATAACTGTGTTTGTTGTTTCACTTTCAAATCGGTTGAAAGTTTTTTTTAAATTGAAAGTTTCGTGATTACATTTGCCCCGACAATCATTTTCTTCATTAAAACAAAACGAATAAGTATGGAATGGTATCTGAAAGTATTGAGGCAGTACGCTGATTTTGATGGAAGAGCAAGAAGGAAGGAGTTCTGGATGTTTGCTTTGTTCAACATTATTTTTGCCATTTTGGCGCTGGTTCTGGACGGTTTGCTGGGTACAGGAGCAATCTTCTATCTTGTATATGTTGTGGCGATGATCATCCCCGGTCTGGCTGTGGCGGTAAGGCGTCTGCACGATGTGGGCAAGAGCGGGTGGATGTACCTGATTGCCCTTATTCCCCTGGTCGGTACCATCTGGCTGTTGGTTCTTTTCGTCACCGACAGTGAGCCCGGAGCGAATCAGTATGGCCCCAATCCCAAGGAAGAAGGGGCCGATGATTATTTCGGATCAGCAGACACGCTGGACTGATTCATGTTCACGGCCATACATCCGAAGTTGCCCATGCGAAACAAGGAGCTGACGAAGCGCTACTACGTGGATCAGCTCGGGTTTCGTTCTATTGGCAATGACGATTTTGAGCTTTATCTGATGTTGGTCAGGGATCAGACAGAGATACATTTCTTTAAATTTGAAGAACTCGATCCCGCGCAGAATTATGGGCAGGTCTATATACGTGTTTCCGGTATAGGCCTGCTATACCGCGATTTGCAGGAGAGGGGCGTTTCTATCCATCCGAATGGTCAGCTTGCGCTCAAGCCATGGGGGCAGCTGGAGTTTTCCCTGCTGGATCCGGACAACAATTTGCTGACGTTTGGGGAAGCTGCAGCGTTTCAGGGGTGACTAATGGTTTGAAGTGAAAGCGGGAGTTACGGTGCCGGGTGGACCTGCCCGGAAAACTGTACAGCAGTGTGGCAGAAGTTGTAAAACCATAATTTTACCGTATTTTTGTGAAAACATATCTGAAATGGCAAAAAAGCTAGTTCGCTTTGATTGGGCGATGAAGCGGTTGCTTCGGAACAAGGCCAACTTCGATATTCTGGAAGGATTCCTTTCAGAGCTTCTCCACGAAGATCTCAGGATAAATCAAATTCTTGAAAGCGAGGGCAACAAAGAAACCGGAGACGACAAATTCAACCGGGTGGATATTCTTGTGGAAAACGGGAAAGGCGAACTGATCATCGTCGAAATCCAGAATACCCGGGAGGCGGACTATTTCCAGCGGATGCTTTATGGAACCTCCAAAGTCATCATCGAACATATCGCTGAAGGACAGCCGTACTCCCAGGTCAAAAAAGTGTATTCCGTGAATATCGTGTACTTCGATCTCGGTCAGGGAGACGATTACGTATATCTCGGTACAACTGCCTTTATCGGGATCCACAGCAACCACGAACTGGAACTGTCCGAAAAGCAGAAAGAACTGTTCAAAAAAACATCGGTATCAGACTTGTACCCGGAGTATTATGTGATAAAAACAAACCGGTTTAATGAGATAGCCAGGGATACGCTGGATGAATGGATATACTTTCTGAAAAAAGCGGAAATCAAAGACGAATTCACTGCCAAAGGGTTGAGGTCTGCCAGCCAGAAACTTGACATTCTGAAGTTGGAGCCGGAGGACCGCAAGGAATACGACCGCTATCTGGAAGCGCAGCGGAGCGATGCCAGTTTTGCAGAAACCGTGAAACTGGAAATTTCCAGCGCAATCCGGGAGGTGGCTGAAAACGCTCTGATCGAAGGAGCATCGGCTGAATTTGTTGCCAAAATAACAGGATTAACAATTAAAGATGTTCGGGATATTGCCGACAGGCTTGGCCTGAATAAATGAACGCCCGGACGGTTTCGAAACAGGCTCGGCAGATTTGCAGGAGCAGGCCTTCACTCCACCACTGACTTCACCACTCCACCCTTCACCCTGGTTTCCAGGGGGTTGCCGGATTGAAGCTGTGCAGGGTCGGTCACGATGTTGCCTCTGGAGGTAGTGATGCTGAATCCTCGCCGCAGGATGTTGTCGGGGTGCAGGGCCTCGCAGTATGCGGCAGCCTGATCGAGGGCCAGGTGTTGCTTTTTCAGGAAGTGTGCGGAGAGCATGGGTATCCGGCTTTCTGTCAGTTCCAGTCTTCCTCTGGCGTTTCCGGCGAGTTGCATGGATATCCACCGGGTTGCGGCGAGTGTCTGGTCCAGCCGGGTTTGCTCCGATTTGATGGTGATTCCGGCCAGTTGCTTCACTGTGCCGGCCAGTTCAAGAATTTCTGTTTCGAACATCATGTTGTGCTGCACGATGAATTCTGCCACGGCAGTGGGGGTTTTCAGGGATCGGTTCGCCACCAGATCGAGTACGGTTTCATCCACGTCGTGTCCGATACCGGCCAGGACGGGTATGGGTGTTCTGGCTGCAGTGCTGCACAATTCCGGCTCGTCGAAGGCGGACAGGTCCATTCTTGAACCGCCGCCGCGTACAATCACGGCGCAGTCGAAGTGCCCGAACTGGCTGCCGATCATCCTCAGGGCACGGCTTACTTCGGGGCCGGCCGAAGCACCCTGGACGGCTGCATTGAAAGAAGTCACCTCGAAGGTGTATCCGAATCTGTTGTCTTCGAGCTGGCGCAGAAAATCCTGACGACCGGCGGCTGTCTCAGAACTGATGAGAGCGATACGCTGAAGTACTGGTGGCAGCGACAAATCCCTGTTCAGGTCGAACATTCCTTCCCTTCGCAGCATTTCGATGGTTTGCCTGCGCTGCAGATCGAGTTGTCCCAGCGTGTATGCCGGATCTATGTCGTTGATGTGGAGTTTGAGTCCGTATCGTTCGTGGAATTCGGGTCGCACCTGCATTTTCACTGACAGGCCTTCGCGGAGTACCTGTTGCAGCGGCTGTCCGATTTTTCTGTAAAGATTTCTGAATTCTCCGGCCCACAAAGCGGCCTCTGCCTGAGCCCGTATATCGCGCGAGTTTTCTTCTTTCTGAACGAGTGTGAGGTAGAAGTGTCCTCTTGATTCACCCAGCTGGGCAATTTCGGCCGTGATCCAGACTGGCTGCTGGAAGTTCAGCGCCACTGCCTGCCGGATGTGTATATTCAGGTCGTAGAGGGTAATCACGATATTCAGTTGGCGAAATTGTGGCGGATAATATCCATGGCGGCATCAAAAATACCGCCGTTAGTAGCCAGCAACTCCTTTTTTTCTATGAAAAGGCTTCCGCCGGAGAAGTCGCACACCTGACCGCCGGCTTCTTTCACAAGCAGGGCGCCGGCCGCCACATCCCAGCTGTTCAGTCCGTATTCGAAGAAAATATCGAATCGTCCGCAGGCTACCCATGCCAGGTCAAGGGCGGCGGAGCCGTATCGGCGGGCGCCCCTGCCCTGCTCCATAAACTGGCGGAGTGCGCCGAACCATCCTTCAGCGCGGCTGAAATTGTGGTACGGGAAGCCCGTGCTGACGAGTGCCTGCCGCATTTGTGTGCGCGCACTCGTGTTAATCCTTTCTCCGTTACACCAGGCGCCACCGTTTTTCATGGCGTAGAACTGTTCATCAGCGGGCACGTGGTGCACGATGCCGAGTATCAGATCATTATCGGACTGAAGGGCAACACTGACGGAGAAATGGGGTACGCCGTAAAGAAAATTGGTGGTTCCGTCGAGCGGGTCAATGATCCATTTCAGGCCGTTGCCGGAGGATTGCGTTACAGTTTCCTCCTCTGTAATAAAAGAAGCGTCGGGCAGCAATTTCGACAGGCGCTCCACGAGCATTTCCTCTGCGGTACGGTCAACATAGCTGACGAGTCCGTTAAGGAATTTTTCTTCGATTTGTCCGGAGGCTACTTTTCCGGTTTCGCTGCGGATGAACGCTGCGGTTTCATTTACGGCATTTCGGGTGCTTTCGAGCAGCTTGTCCATGACAGTTTTTTACCGGGTTACCACAAATTTCCTGACGATAACGGCTTTCCCGCTGATTTTGGCGCAGGCGATGTATATACCGGGAGCGTACTGATGAAGGTCAATACTGCTTGTGTGGTTGCCATATCCGGAGAAGAACTCCCTCCAGACGATATTACCGGCCATATCAGCAATATATACTGCTGCCTCCTGTTTGGAGAGAAGATTGGCCAGGGTCAGTACAGCAGTGCCGGATGCCGGATTTGGCGTGACCGACAGAGCAGGAGCGGCTACACCACCCGGGCTGAATGTGGAGGAGTTTTCGCCGATTCTCAGCGAGTCGAGCGGATACGTCATGATACTGCGCGCGTGCGTGCCTGCGATCAGTGTTTTCCGGTCAGGGTTCAGATCGAGGTCATAGACAGGGACGAACGGCATCCCGGAGCCGAGGCGTTCCCATTGCTGTCCGCCGTTTTGGGTGATATATACGCCGCCATCGGTGGCAGCGAAGATGACCGAGTCCTGGTGGCCCGGCAGGATGTACATATCATTGATTGCGAGTGCGGGCAGGTTTCCGCCGATGGGCTGCCAGGTTGCGCCCAGGTTGTCGGACCGGAAAATATGCGGAGTGAAGTCGTTGTCGCGGTAACCGGTTTGAGTGACAAAAATCCGGCCGGGATCACTGGAAGAGGCTTTTACGGAAGAAACATACCTGTCGGGCAATCCTGCGCTGACATTATTTTTTGTTCCGGCATCGGGGTTTACGATCCACACATTTCCGTCGGTGGTACCCACGATTACCTGATCGGGGTCAATGGGGCTTTCATCGAGCGTACTGATCGTATGGAAACGGGCGCCGAATATATTTCCGTCAGTGAGATCGTCGGTAACAGCAGACCATTCGGGCAGGTGTCCGTAGCCTTTGTACAGGCGGTAAGTTCCTGTGTACATGACATCGGGATTATGGCGGCTCATGATGTACTGCATATCCCAGTGTCGGCGATCGGAGCCTTCTATGCCCTGGGTGGCATCGCCGAAGAAGTTGCCATCGGTAGTGCCGTTGATAGCGCCGTTCTGGTATTCGTAGTAATAAATATTCGGGTTGGTGGGGTGAAATACGGCCTGAAAACCGTCGCCACCGAAGAATCGCTGCCAGCTGCTGATCTGGCTGGCGTTGCCGCCGAGCGTGCCGTTATCCTGAGCGCCTCCGTAGTACCGGTCGGGCACGTGTGGGTTCCAGGCTACCCGGTAGAACTGCGTTGTCGGAATATTTTCTCCTCTGAACCAGTTGGCGCCACCGTCTGTGCTTCTGTACAGGCCACCGTCGGTACCGAGCAGCATATCGTTTTCGCTCAGGAACACCAGGTCGTGGTGGTCGGCATGAATATCCTGGGCCCATCCGGCAGCCTGGTACCAGTTTTGCCCGCCGTCGAGCGAGCGGTACGAAGTTACGCCGAGCAGCCAGATATCGGAGGGGTTGTACGGATTGATTCTGACCTTTCCGAAGTACCATGCGAAGCCTCCCTGAAAGCCGAAATCGAGGCCATTGCACGGGTTGAACTGCCACGATTGTCCGCCGTTGAATGATTCGTAGAGTCCGAGAAAGTCGAGATTGGTACCGCAGTATGATGCGATGATATGCTGGTCGTTGGAGGGGTCAATAGCCAGTCCGATGCGGCATTGGGGGCCGTCGGGGAGTCCGCCGGAGAGTGGTGTCCAGGATTGTCCGCCGTTGGTTGATTTCCAGATTCTGGCATTTGTTCCGAACACGAGACTTTCCCTGTTGCTGCGGATACGATCCCAGGAGGCGGCGTAGATGATATCCGGACTGGATGGGGACACTGCCATATCAATGATACCCGTCTGGCTGGATACGAAGAGCGACTGTTGCCAGGTTGCGCCATCATTATTCGACTGGTACAGTCCGCGCTGGTTATTTCGTTCGAAGGGGAGTCCCATTGTGGCGGCGTACAGTTTTTGGGATCCTCCGGGGTTTGCAATAATTTTGGATATGATACGCTGGTCGGTGAGTCCGATGAGCGACCATGATTCGCCCTTGTCGGTGCTTTTCCATATACCGTTGCCTATGAACGGGTAGGCGCTGATATTGGGGTCGCCGGTACCGATATAGACATTGGAGGGGTTGAGCGGGTCAACATAAATATGTCCGACAGCGAGGAATCCGTTCTGGTCGAAAACAGGTTTCCAGGACACACCTCCGTCGGTTGTTTTCCAGGCGCCACCGCCTGAGTATCCGAGATATATTGTGTTTTTGTCGGACGGATCCACTGCTATTGTATTGATACGGGCGCCGATATTGGCTGGTCCCTGTACAGTCCATGGTGCGTTTATCCCTTCCAGTCCGCCTCTCGGGCGTGCAGCTGTGGCAGAGATCCTTGCTTCGTACATAGCTGCCTCGTAGGCACTGACAGCCGGCTCGCTGTCGGGATATTGCCTGACAGCGTAGTATTCTTCGAAGGGGAACAGCCCGGAGTCCCTTTTTTCTTCCTGATCGGGATTCACCATCCTGATTTCCCGGGCGGGCATGCTCTCTGTTTTTCTGAGCATAAAAAGCAGGAGAGCGGCTGCTGCCATGGCGAGCAGCATTATATTTCTCACAGGAAAGGCCTGTCTGGTACGGCGTTCGAACATAATTCAGGTTTATTAGCGAGGCAAGGTACAAAAAATCATGAATGGAAAAAGCCCTTATCCCTGATAAGCGCTGCCACTTCTGGCGGAACCATGGTTTCCCAGCCAGTCTGACCGGTTTGTATCATGGACAGCACTTCTTTGTGCCGGATATTCAGCACCTCCGGGTTAAAGCCTTCGATATCGCGGATGTTTCCGTTGTCGAGCAGATATTGGTACAGAAAATGGATATTTGGCGGCGTTTCGAGGTTTTTGGCGACCATATACCCGCCCGTCCCGGCTTTTTCATCGCGGGTTGGCCGTGCCGGGTAGATATAGAATCGCACATTCCGGAGAAACACTTCCCCGAATGCTTCCAGCAGGTTACCGGGGTTTTGGCGGCATGTATCGGTAACCAGCTGTTGCAGTTTTCGGATACCGAGTGCCACACCGATTCGGTGCACTTTATAGTCGGAGAAATAGGCGATCAGATCTTTCTGGTGTTTGAAGTTGGACACGATGACCGTCTGGCCGAGTGCGCACAACAGTTCTGCCCGGTCGAGGAAGTCCTGCTCGTCGGGCATACCGTTTTCGCTCAGGTTGTCGAGGGCTATTTCGGACATAAAAAACACCTGGTCTGACGGGTTGTCGGCGTCGCGGGTGAACTGGTTGTATGCGCAGCGGATCATATCCTGTTGCACGAGTGTCGGGGGGCGATAGCTTCCCCTTGCGATCAGTACCGACTTCTTATACAGAAATTCGCCGGCGTGCACAGCACGTCCTTCCGGACTGAAGATAGCGATACTGGAGAGTCCGTTTTTTACTGTCCAGAGGCACACCATTCTGTTGTCGATATGATTGAAGTCTGGTCCTTCGAGTCGCACCATATCAATTTGTACCCGGTCGCGCAGCTTGTCCATGAGTGCGCGGAGCAGCGTTTCGGGGTCGCTGGCATACCGATAGCATGCGTAGAGCATATTGACGCCGAGAATACCGATGGCCTGTTGCTGCAGGCGGTTGTCGTTGTCGAGCAGGCGTACGTGCAGTACCACGTCATTGGGAGCCTTGCCGGGGTCGAGCTGAAAACGCAGTCCGAGCCATCCGTCACCTTTGATTGTTTTCTGGTAATTGACAGCTGCTACCGTATCAGCGAATGCGAAGAACTTCTGATCGGGTCTTTCTGCGCGCAGTCTGTTTTCCATGAGTGCGTACTCATGGTCGAGCATACGATACAGGCGGGATTCGCATACATAGCGGCCCTTTCCTTTTTCTTCCACGCCATAGATTTCGTCACTTACAGTTTTATCGTAGGCGCTCATGCTTTTGGCGATAGTTCCTGCTGCTGCGCCCACCTGGAAGAAGTACCTGGCCACCTCCTGTCCGGCGCCTATTTCCGCGAAAGCCCCGTAAATATTTTCGTCGAGATTGATTTCGAGGGCTTTCTGTTCCGTTTCCAGAATCTGGCGCGTATTATTCATTTCCAGACAGTTTTTTCTTCGACGGCGCTCCTTTTGGCGGGGAGTTCCGGTGATTCATGCCAGCCCATGTAGAACAGGCCGAGGCATCGTTGTCCGGGTTGCAGTCCGAAAAATTCGTTTGCTTCCAGTGCAGCTTTGGGCGTACTCCAGTAGGCGCCAATACCCTTATCGGCACAGGTGAGCCACATATTTTGTACGGCCATGGCTACGGCGGCGATTTCTTCCCATTCCGGCACCCCTTCAGCGGGATCGCGCTGCATGATGATGGCGATGACGGCGCCGGCCCTCAGCGGGTTTTCTCCGGCTTTGATCATTTTTTCCTCGGAAAAAAGTTCGGGGGGAGTGTTTTTTTTGAAAAAACCGGACAGCATGTTGCCAAGATCACGGCGGCTTTCTTCGGAGTGAAACACCTGGAATCGCCAGGGTTCCGTGCGCTTGTGCGTGGGTGCGTGGTTGGCATTTTCGAGCAGCTCCTGAATAAAGGAGGCTTCTATGGTTTTTCCCGGCAGATAAGTTTTCGGGAAAATGGCGCGTCGCTGGCGAATCAGTTCTGTAACAGTAGTCATGCGTTATGAATTTGTACGCCCAAAATTATTGAATTGGCCGGCATCTGCATAATCATATTTCCGGTACGGCCAGCAGAGGTCAGAAACGCATCAGATAATCGGTCAGACTGGTATCTGTTTCGAGGTTCAGTCGTTTGCGAAGGCGGTACCTGCTGGCCTCTACACCTCTGACGGAGATATTCATCAGGGATGCAATTTCTTTTGTGGAGAGGTTCATACGGAGGTAAGCGCAGAGCCGGTAGTCGTTGGGGCTCAGGTGGTCGTGTTTTTCGGCGATTCGCTTTAAAAAATCGCTGTGTACCTGGTCGAAATTTCGGGAGAAGTGCTCCCAGTCTTCGTCCACCCTGGAGTCGTGCTCCATCATGCGGATGATACGACCTATTTCCTTGTCGAGTTCAGGAGTGTTTGTTTTGCTTTTCAGTCGGCCGAGTGCTTCCTGGATATTGATAAGGATAGAGTTTTTTTGCACCAGGTGCATGGTTACGGAGGCCAGTTCCTGTGATTTGTGATGTACTTCCGCTTCGAGTTTTTCGTGCTGGAGTTGCTGGACGGCCTCTTCCGAGCGGCGTACCCTCAGTTCATTTTGTTCAGATGCGAGCCGGTGCTGATTTTCCAGATTCAGTTTTTCCTCCTCGAATTTTCTTTGTTGTCTGTAAACTATACCGGTCATGATACCCAGCAGAATCAGGCCATAGAAAGTGTATGCCAGTCGGCTGGCGTACCAGGGAGGGAGGATAGTGAATGAAAACGAGAGGGGTCGGCATTCAGCATGGTGCTGGTTACGTGCTTTCAGGTGAAACGTGTAACTGCCGGGTCGCAAGTGGCTGAACGTGATTTCCGGTTTGTTCGTCCAGCCGGACCATGTTTTTTCGAGTCCCTCGAGGTAGCAGGCATACATGATAAATTCACCGCCTGGAAAGTCGGGGGCCGAGTAGGAAAAGCTGAGTGTATTCTGGAGGCTGGACAGTTCGATTTTATTGGTTTCGGTTCCATATCCCCCGAAAAGTACACTGTCGGAGGGCGTTTTCAATCGGACCTCATGGAGTACGGCACGAAGCAGGGTATCTTTTGACCAGTATTTTTCCGGATTGAAATGGATAAAACCCTGGCTGGTAGCGACGAACACGTTACTCGAATCAACTGGAAGAACAAACTGGAAGCCTTCGGTGAGTTTCTGGTGCAATTCAGGAATCGGTACGCGGCGAATCTTTTTTTCCAGGGCATCGGACTGTACGAGCAGCACGCCGGTTTCCGTTTCAGTGACATACCATACATTGCCATATTTGTCCTGGTTCAGGTATTTTACACGTGTTTCACTACCGAACAGCTGGCTGAATTTTTCATTGGGGACAAACAGTTGTTGATTTTTGCTGAATTCAAATACTCCTTTTGTTCCTGTGAACAGTACTTTGTCGCCGAGTTTGAACAGGTGATTTCCGAGGTCTGAAGGAAGGCCCTGTTTTAGACCGAAGTGTTCGGCATGGCATGTTCCCTGTTCCTGATCTATGGCGAGCCGGTAAATTCCCCTGTATGGGTGAGCCATCCATATAGTGCCGTCAGAATCCTTTCCGAGCATACGGCTGCTTTCAGAAAATCCTGAAAGCGTATTGTCGAAGACCAGGTGATTTCCGGATTTTTTGAAAAATGCGAGGCCGTTGTAGTGTCCGGCGAGTGCCAGTTCGGGCGAGAGGGAGATAAACCGCCACATTCCGCGAGTGGGTGTCAGTTTGACAGCATTTTTTTCTTCAATCCTGAAAGCTCCTTCGTGGTGCCCCATCAGGAGCTGATTATCCATCAGGTTCAGGTTCCAGACCTGTCCGTCGGCGCCGTTCACCCTTTTAAAGTCTGTTTTTTCTTCCGGTTGATAATATTTCTTCCATTTGGCGGAAAAAAGCCCGGTATTGGTACCAAAATAAATATTTCCGTTGAATATCTCTGCTGTATATCCGGTTCCCTGAAGTTCTCCGTCCGGGAAGACAGAGGAGAAGGCAGAATTGAGGTCAGCGAAAGCGGCCCCGTTGTCGAGGCCGAGCCAGATACTTCCGGCATCGGTTGCTAAAAGGCTCAGGACAGTATTGTTTCCGAGGCCATTCTTTTTATTGATCTGGTGAAAAATTCTTCGTTGTCTGTCAAGCGTGACCAGTCCGTTAAAAGAGGTTCCGAGTGCAATACTGTTGTCGGGCATCAGTGTTGCGCAGAATATTCTGTTGTTTTTCAGGAACAGGTCGTTGGATGTGATCCATGGTTTGATATATCCGGAACTGATGGAAAATATCCCGTTTTTAATTGTGGTTACAAGAAGCTGGTCGGTATTCACGGTGAGTGCGGCTGAAATTTGGCCGCCAATTTCACTTTCGGAGCCAATTTGGGACAGCACACCGTTTTCGAGAGCAAACAGCGTATATCTCTCGTCCTGCAGCAGCAGCTTGTTGTTCCATTTGCCCATGAACAACAGCGTTTTTTTATTGTGGACAAGCGGAGTCAGGTGGCTGTTTCGCCACTCGAAAACCTGTTCATCGGTGCGAAAAAAAACGGATTCGCCGATTACCTCGATATCCCAGACATCTGTGAAATTTCTGTTTTTTGCATCAAGCCTGCTGGTCAGGGATTGATACCGGAGTTGTCCGGAATTGTCGGGAGCGAAGAATCCAAAGTCGCCCTGTCCGCCCACGTAAATATTGCCATCGGGCCCCGTTCTTGCCGAACGAACAATGGTGCCGTTGGCTATTTTGTAGAGCCTCCAGTGCGCCCCGTCGAATTCGAGCAGGCCGTCGTTGTTTGCAAACCAGACCACGCCATTATTGCTCTGCGTGATATCCCACATTTGCGTTCCTGCCCTGAAATCTTTTCGGGAGAAGTTCAGTACCGGCGGAGCACCGAGGTTGGTACCCTGGGCAGCGGCTTTACCGTGCGGAAAAAATACGGCAAGCAAAAAACACGAAAAAGCGGTAATTGTGTAATGGGCCATGTGTTTGAGCAATCATGCAAAAGTAGTCAAATAATCAACAAAATGAATAACTTGTGAAAAAGGTGCAGTACAACTGACGTAGTTGAAATTTTCTTTTGTCGTAGATAAAATGTATTTGTTTTTAGAAAAGCGTGAAAGCGTTTCACCACCTTTGTCTTCTGAATTTGAAATTCAGAATCATTATTAACATTTTACCCGGCCTCGTGAGAACGGGGCTTACACTTTCACATTATGAAAAAAGCACTTTTTACAACACTCCCGCTGCTGATGCTCGGAATGATCTGGGTGAGCAGTTGCAAAAAGAAGACACCGGAGGTTATTTCGGGTTTCACGTTTACCGTTGATGCCGTTGATTTCAGGAAGGTAACCTTCACTAACGCATCGCAGAACTACTCCAGTGTTTCCTGGGATTTTGGTGATGGCGCCACGTCTTCAGAATTGAATCCTGTACACTCTTACGCTGCTGTTGGCAACTACACTGTAACGCTTACCGCTACCAACGACGAGGGTGATACAGATGTTTCCACGCAGGTGGTGGGTATTTCCGATCCGGATGCCGAGCTTACCAAACTGGTTGGCGACGTTTCCAAGACCTGGAAGCTGTTGCGCGTGGCTGGTCCCGGTCAGTGGCCACTGGAGGTTGGTCCCATTGCAAAAGATCAGGTATGGTGGGCTATGGGTCGCGACAACGACGAAATCGCCCTTCGTCCGTGCCTCATGAACGATGAATATACTTTTACCCGCGATGGCAAGTATATCTACAACTCAAACGGCGATTTCTGGGCTGAAGGTGGTGTTTTTGAGCCGGCCAACGTTTGCCAGTACACACTTCCTGCCAACATGAAAGGCCCGAATGGTGAAGATCTTTCTGCTTTTGGTGATGCCACACACTCTTTCGTTCTCACCAACGGCAACAAGCCTACACTTGAAGTGGTGGGTCTTGGCGCTTTTATCGGACTGGTGAAGATTGCCACTGATTCCGAGGTAAAAGTTCCGCAAAGTTCCGTCAAACTCGACATCATCAAACTGACCGATGGTGCTGTTGACACCCTTATCCTCGAGTCTGATTTCAAATTTGCCGCTACCAATCCTTCTGATGATGCCTACTGGAAGATTACGCTGGTTCACTACGACAATCCTTCCGACGAGCCTGCTATTCCGGATCCGAAGCCGGTTCCGGCATTCGAGTCAAACGTGGCTGGTCTGACCATCGGGTTCACCAACACTTCCAAGTATGCCAATTCCTACAATTGGGAATTTGGTGATGGTGCCACCTCTACAGAAGCGAGTCCGACCCACACTTATGCTGCTGCAGGTGTTTACAAGGTGAAACTGACAGCTACCAACAATGCAGGTTCTGCTTCATTCGAACAGGAATTCACCGTTACTTCAGGTACAGTGTCTGCCAGTGATATCATTGGCGGAGCCTGGCGCGTGCGCAATGCAAACAACTCTGTATATGTTGGCCCGGCTTTGGGCAGCAATGCATGGTATGTCGTTCCGGCCAACTTCCTGGACGGCAGTTCTACCGGTGCAGAAGACTGGTCGTGCATGACTGACGACGAGTTTATCTTCGGTGCAGGTGGTGTTTACGAGTACAAAACAAACGGCTACGCCCGCAACGACGGTTACATGGGTTCTCCGAACGGTTGCTGGACCGACGCCCAGATCGCAGCCAGCGGTAACGGCGCTGCGTTTGGTTCGGGTGTTCACAGCTGGACGTTTACTCCGGGAGCCGGCGGCTCACGTCCGGTTATCACACTGACCAACGGTGCAACAGGAGCTGCATTTGTAGGATTTTACAAAGGATATTACGGTGGTGAAAATTCCAACAGCGCGAATCCGCCGAACGGTGGCTCTCCAACCAATCGCTATGAGGTAATCAGCTATCTGAATGCCGGCGGTGTTGAGACGCTCACACTCTCTGTTGATATCTCTGGCGCAAAAGACGGATCTGCTGCCTGGACAGTTGTACTGGTGCGTTAATACGCCTTTTACACCTAAAGAATACAGAAAGTGTTTTTAGTGATTAAGGGGCGGGCGGTTTCCGCCTGCCCCGTTTTTTACGCCCGGGCGTAATTTCCAATTCAAGTCTATTTTGATCAATCAACTGTACATGAAACGTTTTTTTGCTTTGATTTTTTTGCTCTCTGCTGCCATGAGTGCAGGGGCTCAGGTTTCCGGGAAGGTCACCGATGCCGCCGGTCAGCCATTAACCGGCGTTTCTGTTTTTGTGAAGGGAACCGCTGTCGGAGCAGCTACAGATCTTGATGGCAACTATAAAATTGCCGCCAAAGAAGGTATTGTAGTCTTCAATTATACCGGTTTTGCCTCTCAGGAGGTCTCCATTGACGGTCGTCAGGTAATCAATGTCACACTGACTGAAATATCTACCAGCCTGAATGATCTGGTGGTGGTGGGCTACGGGGTTCAGAAGAAGAGCGTGGTAACCGGCGCTATATCTTCTATCCAGTCTGGTGATCTCAAAAATGCTCCGATTACCCGACTGGAGGACGCTTTGAAGGGTCGTACTTCCGGTGTGGTTGTTGCCTCGGGCAGCGGGCAGCCGGGCGCAGCCTCTTCAGTCATCATTCGCGGTATCACCTCCATCAATAACAGTGTTCCGCTGTATGTGGTTGATGGAGTACCCATCAATGAAAATGGTATTGATTTCCTTAATCAGGCCGATATTGAATCCATAGAAATTCTGAAAGACGCTGCGTCTGCTGCCATTTACGGTACAAAAGCTGCCAGCGGTGTTATCCTTGTGACGACAAAAAAAGGTAAAAGTGGTGCACTGAAGGTCAATTTCAACAGCTATCTCGCTTCACAATCAGCCGCCAACAAGCTCGATCTTCTCAATGCCCGCGACTACGCCCTGCTGCGCAATGAATCTGCAGAGGCTGGCGGACAACCTGTTCCCTATCCCGATGCCGATCAGTTTGGCGAGGGTACCGACTGGCAAAGTGCCATTTTCAACGATAATGCCCTGATGCAGAATCACGACCTGAGTTTCAGCGGCGGTAACGACAAATCTACCTATTACGCCTCTTTCGGCTACTACAGCCAGGACGGTATTGTGGCAACAGATATATCCAACTATCAGCGCTTCACAGCGCGCGTCAACTCCGATCATAAAGTCAAATCATGGCTGCGCTTCGGACAGACTCTCTCGTATGCGCACGTACAGAGTCAGGGCAATTTTGATCCCAATGGCAGCTACGGCGGTCCGCTCAGTTCGGCTGTCAATCTTGCTCCGGTCATTCCGCTGCTGGTGGAAGATCCTGCCGAACTGTCTTCCAATCCGCTGTATGCCAACAACCTGAGCCGTTTGATAAAAGATGAAAACGGCAACTATTACGCACTTCCCGCTGCGGGTTTTCAGGAAATGACCAATCCGCTTGCCTACATACAAACGCAACTGGGCAACTACGGCTGGTCTGACGCTGCTACCGGCAATGCGTATCTGGAAATTGAGCCTGTTCGTCACCTCAGGCTTCGCTCCACGATTGGCGCCAAATTGTCGTTTTGGGGCAATGAAGGCTTTTCACCTGTGTATTTCCTGAGTTCCACGGTGAATACCACACTGACCAATTATAACCGGGCACTCAACCGAGGTCTCGACTGGATCTGGACAAATACGGCATCTTACGATTTGACTCGCGGAAAACACAACGCAACAGTGCTGCTGGGTATAGAGGGACAGGACAGAAGTGCACGCGGCGTGGGTGGCGGCTTTACGAATCTGCCGGTGAACAACTTCCAGAGCGCATCACTCAACTACCAGCTTCCAACCGAGAATCGCATTGCATACGGTTATGAAAATCAGCCCTATCGCCTGAATGCACTGTTCTCCCGTATCAATTACGACTACGCAGGAAAATACCTGCTCACAGCTATTGTGCGTCGCGACGGGTCTTCCCACTTCGGCAGTAATAATGTATATGGTGTGTTCCCGTCCGTTTCGGTGGGCTGGCTTCCACATCTCGAATCGTTCTGGCGCGAGAACAAAGTGCTGAATACGCTTAAAATCAGGGTGGGTTACGGTATTACCGGTAACGACAACCTGGCGCCTTTCCAGTATGTTTCCACCATCGGCGGTATCGGCTCCTATATTTTCGGACAGGATCAGATTACTATTGGCTATGGACCATCTGCGCCGGCCAACCAGGATCTTCGCTGGGAACAGACTGCCCAGACCAATATCGGTTTTGATGGTATTCTGTTCAATGACTTCACCTTCTCGTTCGATCTGTTCAAAAAGAATACAACGGGAATGTTGATGCAGATCAAGCAGCCGTTTTACACCGGCGCATCTTCTGATCCGTGGGGTAATGTGGCATCGCTGGAGAATAAAGGCATGGAACTCGATCTGGGCTACCGCAAACAGCTGAATCAGGTAAATCTGAGCGTAAAGACCAATGTATCCTATGTGAGAAACGAGGTGCTTGACATGGGGCCAACCGACTTCCTGGTGAATGCAACTTTCCAGTCGAGCGCCTATGAAATCAGCCGCAAAATGGTCGGAATGCCGGTAAACGGATTTTTTGGCTTCCTCAGTGATGGTGTTTTCCAGAATCAGGCAGACATTGCCCGTCATAATAACGATGCCGGTTTTGCTCTCCAGCCGGATGCCAAACCCGGTGATCTGCGCTGGGTGGACGTAAATGGAGATGGAGCCATCAACAGCAATGACCGTACCTTCCTGGGCGATCCGACACCACACTGGACCTTTGGACTCAGCCTGGCTGCCAACTGGAAACAGTTCGATATCAGTGTATTCGGACAGGGTGTGGCCGGCAACAAGATATTCCAGGGCCTGCGCCGCCTGGATATTCCGAACGCCAACTACACCTCGGATGCACTGGGACGCTGGCATGGCGAGGGCACCTCAACTGATTTTCCCCGCCTGGTGGATGGCGATCCGAACGGCAACTTCACGCGTCCGAGCAATTTCTATCTCGAAGATGGCAGCTACTTCCGTATCAAATCGGTACAGCTGGGCTTTACTATGCCCAAAACATGGCTGCAGCGTGCCGAAATCGAAAATCTGCGTGTTTATCTGAGCGGAACAAATTTGCTTACCTTCACCAGATACACAGGATTTGATCCCGAAATCGGTGGTGGAGCTGGCACCTATGGTATTGACCGCGGTGTTTATCCGCAGGCCCGCGCCATGATGGTCGGTGCCAATCTGACTTTTTAAAACCTGCTACACATGAAAAAAATAACCATACTGACTGTACTTGCCTTCGTTGTTGTGGCGTCGTGCACCAAGGATTTTCTCCAGACGGATCCCAGGGGTCTTGTGCTGGAAACCAATTATTATCGCACCCGCGATGAGGTTTTTGCGGGTCTTGTGGCCGTTTACAATCGTCTGAGTGTAGAAGCGGGAGGAGGTGACAATACCTATTCCAACAAACTGGGCCCGCTGAATGCTGCGGCTGATGAATGCTGGGCGGGTGGCGCCAATTCAACCGATATGGTATTCTGGCAGGTCTGGAATAACTATACTTTGTCGGGTGCAGTAGGTCCGCAGGCAACCTTCTGGAAAATTGATTACGAGGGAATTTATCGCGCCAATCTGTTGCTGCAGAAAATACAGGGAGATATTCCGGATCTTGTTACCGGAGAACGTGCCCGGTTTACCGCAGAGGCCAAATTCCTTCGTGCCTACTACTATTTCGAGCTGGTTCGTCTTTTCAGAAATATTCCGCTGATTCTCGAACCATTGTCGCAGGAACAGATATACGAGCAGGTACAGGCAGCACCGGAGGCTGTTTATGCGCAAATTGAGAAAGATCTGAACGAGGCAATCCCTGATTTGCCCAATCTGGTGGCGCCAGCCGACAATGGCCGGGTTACCAAGGCAGCAGCCATGGCACTCCTTGGCAAGGCTATTCTGTTCCAGAACAATGAAGCACGCATGGGAGAGGCCGCATCCTGGTTTGACAAGGTAAACACATCCCCGCAGTACAGTCTGGTTCCCAATTATGCGGATGTTTTCAGCCCGCTGAATGAGTTCAACAGCGAATCCGTTTTTGAGATTCAGCACTCGGCTGCGCAAATAGCCGGCTGGTGGGCCTGGGGCAACTTCATGGGCAATGTATATGTGCACATGACTGGTCCGCGCAGCTATAATGGTCCGCTGTATGAATCGGGCTGGAGCTTCAACCCGATTATTCCGGCGTTTGTCAACTCTGTACGAAATGACCCGCGTTACAGGCACACAGTGGCGAATATTGACAGTCTGAAGGCTGCAGGACAGGCCACGTATGCGCCTGCCTATCAGAATACAGGCTTTTTTGTCAAAAAATTCGCACCTCTCAAGCAGTTCAAGGCGCCTGATGGTGAACCTGCGCTCAACTATCCGAACAACTTCATTGAAATCAGGCTCGCTGATACTTACCTGATGGAAGCCGAAGCGCTGTTGCGGTCAGGCGGTGACGTGAGCAAGGCTCAGACGCGCCTCAATCAGGTGCGCGCCCGTGTGGGTCTAGCGCCTGTGCCCGTTACACTCGAGCGCATCTATGAAGAGCGCCGTCTGGAACTGGCCACGGAGGGGCATCGCTGGTTCGATCTGGTACGAACAGGAAAGGCAGCTGCTGCGCTGGCTTTCAAAGGGTTCAAGGCTGGAACACATGAAGTGCTGCCAATCCCGCTGAATGAGTTGAACAATACGAAATTGGTACAAAATCCGGGCTACAACTAATGAAAAACGCAACGATGATTCATTTTTTCTTTTTGATTGCCTCGCTGTTCGCCTGCGACAAAAAAGAGGTTGACCCGGTTGATCCTGTTGAACCACTGCCGGAAATCACCATTTTTGATGTAACGCAGGAGCGCGATTCCGTGGCCGTAACCACATTCCGGTTTTTCGTCAATGTGAGCAAACCGTCGGATAAAATTATCAGGGTGGCTTATGCTACAGAGTCAACAGGTATAGCTGTGGCCGGTATTGATTTTGTTGCTGTATCCGGCGTTCTGAGTATTCCGGCAGGGGAAACACTGGCATATATTGATGTGCCCGTCCCGGGCAAGAATGTGTTCGAAGCCGATGAGGATTTCTATGTGGTGATTTCCGCACCTGAAAATGCTGTGATTACAGATAACAAGGCTACTGGTATCATCAGGAGTAACAAATCGCTGCAACAAACAGATCCTACAGGCTACACCACTCCGTCCTCGTACCCCGGCTACACGCTCAAGTGGAACGACGAGTTCAATGGTTCTTCTATTGACCAGAACAACTGGGGCTATGACCTGGGAGCCAGTGGCTGGGGGAATAATGAACTGCAGAACTACACTTCTCTGAATGCCAATTCCTATATTGCCAACGGATCGCTGGTGATTGAAGCCATCAAGGGCCCGAACGGGAATTATACCTCTGCGCGTATGATTACCAAGGGGAAGCGTACCTTCCAGTATGGCCGCATAGATATCAGGGCCAAGTTGCCCAGAGGACAGGGTATCTGGCCGGCACTCTGGATGCTCGGATCGAATATTGACAATGTGGGCTGGCCAGCCTGCGGGGAGATTGACATTATGGAGTATCTCGGCCACCAGACGTCCACTGTTCACGGAACAGCACACTGGGGTGCCCAGGGAAGCACTTCAAGCCAGTCGTCTTCGTCACGGTATGATTTGACCTCGGGTCATTTTTATGAAAAATTTCACGTGTTCTCTATTATCTGGGAGCCCAACAAGATTCGCTGGTATGTGGACGATCAACTGTTCCACACAGTCACAACTTCCACTACAGGTGCAGCCACCTGGCGTTTCAATCAGGAGTTTTTCTTTATTTTCAACATTGCGGTGGGTGGCAACTGGCCCGGTTACCCGGATGCCACGACTCAGTTCCCACAGAAAATGTTTGTTGATTACGTCCGGGTATTCCAGTAATCCGGATAAAAATTGTGAAAATGCCTAAACTCTATTTAACTGTGCTGATGCTGGCAGGCGTTCTGTCAGTATCAGCACAAATTTCGGGTACCGTGACGGATGCCGAAGGCTTTCCGCTCGCCGGCGTTACGGTACAGTTAATCGGAACCACTACAGGCGCCGTGACGGATACTGATGGTCGCTATACGATAAGCAGTGCCGGCGATGCACTTCGGTTCTCCTATACCGGCTATGAAACGCAGGCTTTGATGATTGAGGGTCAGACAGTAATTGATATTATCCTTTTTGAGGAGATATTCAATCTCGACCAGCTGGTGGTAGTTGCCTACGGTGCCCAGAAGAAGAAGGAAATCACCAGCGCTGTCGTCATTGTAGATGAAAAGGCTATTCAAAACCGTCCGATGGTATCGGCGGCCGAAGCACTGCAAGGCAAGGCAGCCGGTGTGCAGGTAGTTCAGCCATCCGGCAAGCCGGGAGCCGATCTTTCTGTCCGTGTACGCGGGGCTACCTCCGTTCTTGCAGGGAATGAACCTCTTTACGTGGTGGACGGTGTCCCGACAACCGATATACGCGGTTTGAATCCAATGGACATTGAATCCATGAGTGTGCTCAAGGATGCATCTTCAGCTGCTGTCTATGGAGCAAGAGCCGCCAACGGGGTTGTACTCATCACTACCAAACGCGGCAAGGCCGATCAGTCTGTTGTTCAGTTCAATTCATACGGGGGTTTTTCAACCCTCAGAAAGCCGCTGGAGACGCTCTCCACCAAAAAATACCGGGAGCTGATTAACGAAATTATCCCGGGAACGCTCGATCCGGCTGCAACAGGCTATACCGACTGGCAGGACGAGATTTTTGGTGTGGGTGTCAATCAGAGTTATCAGTTATCCTTCTCTGGCGGTACCGAAAAATCGAGGCACCTGGTTTCTTTCAACTATCTGGAAAATGCCGGTATTATCCGTCCTGCCCGGTTCAACCGCTTCTCTCTGCGCATGAACATGGACAACCAGCTCACGAAATGGCTTAAAGTGGGCACTAACATCAATACGCTGCACTCCACGACAAAAGATACACCCGATAACGCCAGTTCGGGTCGCGGCGGGGTGATTATGAGCGCCCTGAATACACCGCCATTCCTTTCGATATACAAGAATGACGGTTCGGGTCAGTACGATCCCAATCCGTTCCAGCCATCATGGGAAAACCCGGTCGCCTATATGGAAGGCCCGGATCAGAAGGCAACCGATCTTCGGCTTTTCGGGAATATCAATGCCGAAGCGAAACTTTTCGACGGATTCAGCCTGAAAACCAACGTGGGTATTGACCTGAATTCACACCAGTGGAACTACTATCTCGATCCTTTCCACACCAATTTCGGTCGAAACCAGAACGGATTTGGTCAGGCCGACAAGTCCGGTTCATCCACCTGGCTCTGGGAAAATACTGCCAGCTATATACGTTCATTCGGTGATCACAACCTGACGCTCCTTGGCGGAAGCAGTATCCAGCGCTATCGCCTCGATGAATCTTTCATTTCCGGGAATGATTTTCCTGACAATACGAATGTGACAACCCTGAACGCCGCCAACAGCGTGGTGGGGAGCACCAGCGCACAGGAGTGGTCGCTGGCTTCATTCTTCGGTCGCGCCACCTACGATTTCCAGAGCAAATATCTGTTTACTGCTTCCCTGCGACGCGACGGTTCTTCCAAACTTGCACAGCACTGGGGTACCATGCCAGCCCTTTCTGCCGGCTGGCGTATTTCTGCCGAGCCTTTCATGCAGCGGTTCAGGGCCATTGAAGATCTGAAAATTCGCGCCGGATGGGGTAAAAACGGCAACCAGGAGGGCATCCCCAATTATGCCCGTTACGGACTGTTATCCTATTATCGTCGTCCCGCCACCAACCCGCTTTCCGGTCCTGCAGCGGTACAGACCACTTATGGAAACCCGGATTTGCGCTGGGAAACCACTGCCCAGACGAACGTGGGCGTTGACCTTTCCATGTGGAAGGGCCGTGCTGTCTTTACACTCGATGCCTACCTGAAAAAGACCAGTGATGTACTGCTCAACGTACAGCTGTCCAATTCACTGCCTATTACCAGTATCCAGACGAACGCCGGCAGTATTGAGAACAGGGGTATCGACTTCAGCGTAACTACGGCCAATTTGGTCAGAGAATTACGCTGGAATACAGAATTCAACATCTCTTTCAACAAAAACAAGGTGACCGGACTTCAGTATACAGATGTTTA
>CAILQK010000303.1 GCA_903836265.1 uncultured Bacteroidota bacterium
CATGGAAGGCATCGAGAAGGGGCGTATGGAAGGCATCGAGAAAGGCATCGAACAAATCCTGAAGGCCTACATCTCGCACCATCTCCATCTTTCGGATGAGACCATTGCGGGGCAGTTCAATGTATCGCACGAACTGGTATGTCGGTTGAGGGCGGCGCTTTCTGTATGAAGGCCCTCAATACTTTACCCCGTCCACCAAAAACCGCATCACATCAACCCCGTCCGGGTAATCAAAAAGACCGGGCTCCTGACTCTTTCCAAAAGGCAGTACGGAAAACCCGTTCACAGGCATACGTCCCACCACGCACTGAATCTCGTCACGCCGGGCTTCCAGCAGCGAATCCAGTTCCCGAATATCATCGTAGTACTCGTAATGTACCGCCGCAATGCGCGACTGCAGCGATGGATCCTCCCGGAGCATCAGGCAGCCATTGTTAAGGTATGGCGTATTGTTCAGCATGTACAAGGTCATATTGTAGTCGAAGTTGTTCTTGTACTTGTTGTGGTGAACAAGCCTGTTGTAATCGTGCAATACCTCAAGCAGGGTGTCAAACTGGTAACCGTGCGGGACGTACAGTTTGCTCACGTTTCTGCAGCCCATCCCAAAGTACATGAAAATATCCTTGCCAAGGGAATGCAGCTCTTCGCGGGTTTCCATACCAGTCAGTACCGCCACGCCGTTCCTGTTTCGCCTGATGATATGTGGATATTTGCCAAAATATTGCTCAAAATAGCGGGCCGTGTTGTTGCTTCCAGTTGCAATAACCGCATCGAAGCCGGTCAGCTTGTCAGTATCTCCAATAAAAACAGTTTGCTCCCTCGACTGGTGCGACCACTCCCCAAGTTTGTTCACCAAAACTGGTAAAAGACGCCTGTCCTTGTCGCTCAATTTCACTTTGGCACGATTACCCGTAACAAATACACACAGCCAGTCGTGAAAACCCACAAGCGGGATGTTGCCAGCCATAATCAGGCCAATAACTCTGCTGTGATGGGTTTCCTCCGGGATGTTGTACGCATGCGCCCACGCGTGCAGGCTCTCCCTGTCGAGAAATGACTCGGCTATGGCACGCAGCGACTCCCGGCTGTTCTCATCTGTAAACCACTGGTTCTCTGTGAAGGAAAGACGCACGGCAACATCGAGCTCCTCATCACCGCCACTGCTGATATAATGACCCAGCTCGGAAAGCAAATCCAGCCGGTTTTGTAAATTCAAAGTCATGTCTTTTTTTGACACAAAGGTATTATTTACTGAACAATGTAATGCCCGCGACGTTTGAAAGGCGATTGACCATTTTGATTATGCCTGAAACTTACGCTCCCGAAATAACTCCACTAAAGCGACTGATGCGCCTGCTCGGCCAGTATCGCACAGAAATCAGATATATTCTACTGTACGCCGGTGTGGCCGGACTGATCAACCTGTCGCTTCCGCTGGGTATCCAGGCTATTATCGGCCAGATTGCCGGAGGCGCGCTCAACGCCTCATGGGGCGTACTGGTCTTCTTCGTACTGGTAGGCGCTCTGTTCGCCGGTATCCTCAGGCTCATGCAGTTGTCCGTGATGGAGTATATGCAGCGCCGTATCTTTACCGACGCCTCCGTCGAATTCGCACTCCGTATCCCGCGCCTCAATCTGGAGGCTCTCAGAAAAGAACATATTCCCGAACTCATAAACCGATTCTTCGATACGCTCACGCTGCAGAAAGGGCTGCCAAAACTGCTGATCGAAGGCAGCAGCGCCGTACTCCAGATTGTCTTCAGCCTGCTGCTCCTCTCGTTCTACCACACGTCATTCGTTACTTTCTCGCTGCTTCTGCTCGGTCTCACCGCTTTTCTGTTCTCCTGGGCCGCAGGAAAAGGAGTGTCAAGCAGTCTGGTCGAATCCAAGTACAAATACAAACTGGCCTTCTGGCTCGAAGAGGTGGGCAGGGTCGCCTCTACCTTCAAACTGGCCGGCGATAATATGTTCCCGGTGAAAAGGGCCGATGACCTCACTGTACAGTATATTGATGCCCGCGAATCGCACTGGAAGGTGCTGATGGCCAAATTTATTACCGGTATCGCTTTCCGTGTGCTCGTGCTGGGCTGCTTCCTTGTACTCGGCAGCCTGCTCGTGATGGAAAATGAACTCAATATCGGTCAGTTCGTCGCATCCGAAATTCTTATACTCTTTGTCATCGAATCGGTAGAGAAACTGATTCTGCTCCACGAAACCGGTTACGATGTACTCACCGCTGCCGAAAAAATCGGTCAGTTCACCGATATCGAACTGGAAAGGGAAGATGGTATCCACGCCGATCAGTTGCCGGGAAAAGAAAAGGGTATGTCCGTCGAACTCCGCGACCTCTGCTATCAGTATGAAGACGGCGACCGCCCCGTGCTGAGCCACATCAATATAAAGGTGTCACCAGGCGAACGCGTGGCTATCGCCGGATACGGCGGATCCGGTAAAAGTACACTCATGCAAATCCTCTCGGTACTGAAACGCGACTTCACCGGAACACTGCTTTTCGATGGACTGCCAAAACGAAACCTGCAACTCCGTGCACTCAGAAATCAGATCGGTGACCTCACTAATGAGGAAGACCTGTTCAGGGGTACGCTGCTCGAAAATATTACGCTCGGCAGTCATCATATACCGCTCAACCGACTGCTCGAAGTGGTGGAAGCCGTCGGACTGAGTGAATTCGTTCAGAAACAGCCCGATGGTGTCAATACCGAAGTGCTGCCCGGCGGGAAAAATATACCGGGTAATATCCAGTCCAAAATTCTTGTCGCAAGGGCTATTATCGGAAAACCGCGCCTGCTCGTGGTCGAAAATCCGCTCGGACAAACCTCCCGACGCGATCGCGCTGTCATAGGAGCATACCTCACCGACCGAAATCAGCCCTGGACACTCATCTGTACCACCGAAGATCCCGATTTCGCAGCACTGTGCGACCGCCTCATTATCCTGAAAGGCGGAAGTATCGTGTTCGACGGTACGCTCGCAGACGCACGCAATACGCAACACTGCGAACATGTATTCCGCTCATCAGGCCTTTTCTCAGAATAATTACCTTAAAAGAATCACAGTCCATGCTGAGACTCTCCGAAAATAAACCGCCGGATTTCCCGGAAATTGACCAGATCAAGGCTTACGAAAAAAGCAAACTCCCCGACTGGCTCCGAGCTTTTCGTATGCTGCTGCTCGTAACGCTCTGTACCTTCCTCGTCTTTATGTTCCTCCCATGGACGCAAAATGTGCGCGCCAGCGGAAACCTCACAACCCTCGACCCGGGCCACCGCCCGCAGTTCATCCACTCCACTATCTCGGGCCGTATCGAACAATGGTATATCCGGGAAGGACAGGCGGTGCAAAAGGGAGATACTATCGTCAGACTCTCGGAGGTGAAAACCGACTATTTCGACCCGAAACTGGTGGAAAGAATGGGCAGTCAGGTGGATGCCAAGGAAGGTGCCATCGCCTCCTACAATATGAAGGCCAACGCACTGCAAAACCAGATCGCCGCCATGGAAATGGAGCTGAAAAACAAAACAGCGCAAATCCTTAACAAAATCGTGCAGGCACGTCTGAAAATTACCAGCGACAGTGTAAAAATCATCCAGGCCAGTATTGATCTGCAGGTGGCCAACCGTCAGCTCGATGGCGCCCAGAATCTGTTCAATAAAGGTATCAAATCGCTCACCGACCTCGAAGAAAAACGACTGAAAGTACAGGAAGCCCGCGCCAAACTGGTAGCCGCCGAAAATCAGCTGGAAACCTCCAGACGCGAATTGTCTATCTATCAGACAGAACTGAGCCTGGTACGCAACGAAACTGCCAACAAAATCGCAAAAACCAGCAGCGAACGATTCAGCACGCTCAGCGACCGGTACGACGCCGAAGCTGCCGTCAGCAAACTGCAAATCGAACGAACCAATTACGAACGCCGTTCCGATTTCTACTTCATTACCGCACCCCAGGACGGGTTCATCGTGAAGGCCGCCAAACCCGGGGTGGGGGAGATCATCAAGGAGGGCGAATCTATCGTCAGTATCCAGCCCGCAGGCTATCAGCTCGCCGTCGAAATGTACGTCAAACCGCTCGACGTGCCGCTGCTCAGTACGGGTACCAAAGTCAGGTTCCTCTTCGATGGCTGGCCCGCTTTCTTCTTCAGCGGCTGGCCG
>CAILQK010000304.1 GCA_903836265.1 uncultured Bacteroidota bacterium
AACTTTTTGTGTGTTTACAGAAAAACGCCGGATACAGGGAGTTAACCCTGCATCCGGCGTCCGGAAATATCAGAGATGCAGCAACATTATTTCACAATAACCCACTGAGTCTGGGCTACCCCTTCGGCGCCCTGCAGTACCACACGGTATGAGCCGGTAGTCAGCAGTGCAGCATCGAGCGATACGCGGTGTTCGCCCGAGTTCAGGTTGCCGAGTTCGCGCGACTGAACGAGTGAGCCGATAGCGTCGAACACCAGCAGCTGGATTTCCTGACTGTTTTCGAGGCTGAAACGTACTTCAGCAACGTCTTTGGTCGGGTTCGGATTCAGCGTGAAACTGGCCAGATCAAGTGTTTTTACACCGCTCACTGTTGTTACATTCACATTGTCGAGGTAGGCATTGTTACCGTAGCCGCTTTCAGCTACAAAACGAATAATTACTTCCGATCCGTTGTATGCTGTGAGATCAATAGTATTTGACCTCCACTGGTCGGCAGTGGGCGTGAAGGCAGCAGTTGCCACAGGAGCAGTAGCCAGTCCTTCGTAACCATCGTGGAAGACAGTTGTCCAGGTAGCGCCGCAATCTGCAGTGATGTCAACACGGAGGCTGTCGAAATAGGCATCGTTGTAATAGGCATAAGCGTGGTCAAACACGAGTGTTGACGGTGCGCTGGAGGCCGGTAGTGTGATTTTCGGAGTAATCAGCTCGGTCCGGGCTGCGTCATAGTCGAACATATTGTTCTTGGCCGAGCGCGTGCTGCCCTGTGAACCTGCGTTTGTGACGAGTTTCCAGCCGTTTGTACCTGAATTGGAAATGTTCCAGCCTGCGGGCGGGAAAGTGGAACTCTGGAAGGCGTTACCAAAAGGCACAGTGGACGGCGCAGTGAAGAGACCTTTGACGTTCAGCGTGAGTACGTCCACCAGATTGGTCTGGCCACCGTTATTGGTGCTCGAAAGACGGATGTCAATCTTGGTGTTGCCGGCAGTGGTGATGGCCACGTCTGACAGTGTGATGACTGTAGAAGCGCCCGGCGCGAGTGTGCCTGTCCAGGTGTAGTTCTGCCATGCTCCGGTACCCACACGGTACTGGAAGTTGGCGGTAGTGATATCAGCAGTACCGGTGTTGGCCAGTGTGAAAGTCGGGTTGGCGCCTGAAGTACAAACGATCGGACTCATGGAATTGATCACCGTGCCGCCTGCAGAAGGGATTCCGCCGATGGGCAGTGAGCGGGCAGAGTTGTACACCTCTTTCGTGGTATTGTTCTGCAGCCATGCTGATACACCCAGCTTGTTAACATCGTATGCATAACCAATAGGCCATGCGAACGTGTAGTTTTTGGTTTCACCGGCAGTAAAGGCAGTGATGGTGGTACCGTTCCCGTTGGGAAGCATCTTGCGCATTACCTGATAGAAATCAAGCTCTCCGTTGGTGCCCGGCTGGCTGGCGAAAATGACTTCCTCTTCAACCACAGCAACATGCAGGCGGAGCTGACCGCTCAGGTCAATGGCAGATGTTACAGAAATAGTGATGACGATGGAGTCATAGTCGGCAGTTACGCTGTGTGAAAGCAGCACTTCAACCGGTGAGGTTACGGCAGCGCGTGTCTGCAGCTCGTCGCTGTTGAGGCATGCCGGAGCATTGGCGTAGAAACCGCAGTCGTTGGCAATACCTGTACCGTCAACGAAACCATTCGGTACGCCGGTTACACCGTAGTAGGATACACGGGTAGCTACATCAGTCGGATTTTGAGCGTTGAACGGGTCAACACCCGGCCAGTTGGTCTGATATTTTATCGGAGTAACAATAGCATCTTCAGTAAACATCAGGGCATTGAAACCGGGGTTCTGCGCAGCACAGGGCGGGCAGGAAGCGTTGGTGAACTCCTCCACCAGTACGCGGCGCTGGTACTGGGCGGAAGCGGTAGTTATAACTGCCAGCATCACGAGCAGGGCAAGTTGTAATTTTTTCATCATCAAAAAGCAGTTTAATAGTTGGTAAAGAAACAATGGCAAATGTACCTAATCTCCGCCTTACCAAATGTTTATTATGAAAAAATTGTCGCAAATTTTCAATCTGCTTTCCATGCTCCTGTGTCTCTTCCTTATTTCAGGGAACTAAAAGTGCCCGAATTTGTTTTTAGGTCGGTAGTTTTGCACCTTCACAAAATGAGTAATGAGATTTGAACCAAAGGATGTTGTCGTAAAACTGGAATACGACAAGGTAATTGATTTGCTGGAAAGGGAAACGCTGACCGATATGGCAGCGGAAATGGTACGGAATCTGGTTCCCTCCACCGACTTCGATGCCATAGATGTATCACTCCGCGAAACCCGCGACTTCAAGCTGGCGCTCGAAAAGAACGATCGCTTTCCGATTCAGGCGTTTCCGGATGTGAGACCCGAACTGAAAATGCTCGAAATTGACGGATACACGCTCCAGATGGAGTCTTTCCAGGGTATTCTCCGTATCCTGTTCACCATGCGCGATATTTTCAAATACTTCGCATCGGGACCCAAAAAGGATATCTACCCCAAACTGTTCGATCTGATCCGTCCGCTCTCTTTCGACGAGGCCCTGATCAGGGCTATACAAACTGTTTTCGACGACAAGGGCGAAGTCAGGCCCGATGCTTCTCCCGATCTGATGCGTATCCGCCGGGAAATGCAGCACAAAGCGCGCGAACTCGACGGCAAATTCCGCCAGCTGGTACAGGAATACCGCTCCAAAGGCTGGCTGTCAGACTCTCCCGAAAGTTTCAGAAGCGGACGCAGGGTGCTCTCTGTGCCCGCCGAACACAAGCGAAAGATCCGGGGTATTATTCACGACGAATCCGACACGGGCAAAACCGCCTTCATCGAACCTGAGGCCATTATTGAGGTAAACAATGATATCTTCGACCTCGAACAGGAGGAGAGAAGAGAAATTTTCCGTATCCTCAAATCGCTGAGCGATACCATCCGTCCCTATGGTCATCTCATCGGACAGTATCTCAACGTGCTGGTTCGCTTCGATTTTATTCAGGCGCGCGCCCGCCTTGCACTCGCCATGCGCGCCGGGATGCCGGTACTGAAAGAAAAGCCTGTCATTTCCATCAAAAAGGGATATCATCCGCTGCTCTATATTAAAAACAAGGCGCTGTCAAGGAAAACAATTCCTTTCGACCTGAAACTCGATGCCGAAAATCATATTCTTGTGCTGTCAGGACCC
>CAILQK010000305.1 GCA_903836265.1 uncultured Bacteroidota bacterium
CAGTAATGTCACGATATTGCCAATCAGAATACCAAGGATGATGCCCACCAGTCCGCCAATCTGACAAATAATGATGGCCTCGGAGAGAAACTGCATCAGGATACTCTGGCGAGTAGCTCCGAGCGCTTTGTATATGCCAATTTCACGGGTTCGTTCGGTTACACTGACCAGCATGATATTCATCAGTCCTATAGCCGCCCCGAGCAGGGTCATCAGTCCGATAGCTACAGCCGACAGGCGAAGAGTAACTGTATTGTCTTTCAGAATGGCCACCAGACTGTTGCTGGCAAAAATTTCAAAGTCGTCATCCTGTCCCGGTCTCAGGCCGCGTATTTGCCGAAAAAGCCCCGTAGCTTCCGACTGGGCAGCATCCATATTGGCGGCATTGTCAACGGCTACCAGCAGGTAATAATCCTTTTCGTCACCGGCACCGTAGAGCGCCTTTACCGTAGCCAGTGGAGCGAAAACCCTTCTGTCGCTTGATTCGTTCATCGTAGAGCCTTTGGACGCCATGACACCTACCACGCGCAGGCGCGTGTTGTTCACTGTAATAATCTGGTCCAGCGCTTTTTCATCCTTTCCGCTGAACAACGTTTTGACAATATCCGAGCCAATGACGGCAACAGGCGCGCCGCTCTCGGCTTCCGCCCGGGAAAAACCGCGGCCAATGGCAATTTCCACGCCTTTTACAGGCATATAATTCTCGTCGGCGCCATCGAACCGAACATTGGGATTGGTTTTGAGTTCTCCGAATTTGACGGTAGCTCCGCCGCTGCCACCACACCCGACGGCAACCCTTGCAGGGAAGTTGAAGCGCTCCTTGAACTCAATTGCCTGCCGGTAGTTGATCGCCTCCGCAGGTCTGTCGGCACGGCCGCCACGCCGGCTGCGTACCTCGTTCCACTTCCGCTCGATACTGAAGGAATTGGCGCCCAGTCCGGAAAAGTTGTCATTCAGCGAGTAGGCAATGGCATCTATAGCGGTCAGAATACCAACCAGCGCCATGATACCGAAGGCAATGATAAGCAGCGTCAGTACCGCACGAAGCATGTTGGTACGGATATTCTGAAAGGCCATTATGAGAATTTCTGAAAACTTCATCCCCGGGAATCTGATTTTGCATCAAATGTACAGCTCTGACGCCATGATGAAGACTCATTTGGAAGCAAACATGCTATTATTCGATGAAATCAACGCAGGAAACTACCAACTTTGCAACCGTTATGAATATTGCATCACAGTCTTTCATCAAACCGGCTGTTTTTGACAACGTGGCAGACCTCGTTGCGGCCCAGAGCACCCGTCATGGCGGAGTGAGCCCTGCACCCTTCCATACCCTGAACCTCGGGAAAAGTACCGGAGATGATCCTTCGAATGTACTTGAAAATCGCCGTATATTCTGCAATCTGCTGGGCTATTCCCCCGAACAGCTTGCCTGGTCGAAACAGATACACGGTGATGGAATCAGAATTGTTGAAGCGCCGGGTGGTTCGGAAGGCCATGACGCACTTGTTACGGATGTTCCCCGGATATTGCTTGCTGTTTCGACAGCAGACTGCACTCCTGTACTGATTTGTGATCCGGTGAAACGGGTAATTGCCGCTGTACATGCCGGGTGGAAGGGAACAGTGGCCGGACTTGCCGCCAAAACACTGATGAAAATGCATGAACATTACGGTACAAACTTCGCAGATTGCAGCGTGTTCATTGGTGCCTGTATTGACGAGTGCTCCTTCGAAGTGGGCAACGAGGTGGCCGTACAATTTGAAGAGTCCGTTAAAAGATATGATTCAGGCAAAGGAAAGTTCATGGTTGATCTGAAAAAAGCAAATGCTCACCAGTGTCTCGGGCTGGGAGTACCCGCCTCCCGGATTGAAATCTCTCCGTTCTCCACATTTATTCATCACGAGCATTTCTTTTCTCACAGATATGACAAAGGTATTACGGGCCGCGGGCTGTGCGTGATTGCACTTGACCGCTGAACTGCTATATTTGTTGCTGATATGACTGATTCATTTTACACCATCGAGGCGCCGTCCACCGGAGAATTCAGGGACAGAGGAAGCAAATTCCTTGCTTTCGCATGGCCGGTCCGTTCGGAGGACGAGGCGCTGGAGCATCTGGAACGACTCAGAAAGGAACACTTCAAGGCAAATCATCACTGCTTCGCCTGGCGCTTCGGAACAGACGGTATCCGATTCAGGGCAAATGATGACGGAGAACCGGGAGGTACCGCCGGACGCCCGATTCTGGGACAGATAGATGCTGCCGGACTCACCGATGTCGTCGTTGTTGTTGTCAGGTATTTCGGGGGGACGCTGCTCGGCGCTTCCGGACTCATTAACGCCTACAGGGAGGCCGCAGCCGATGCCCTCCACCGGGCTGTGGTGGTAGAAAAAATAATTCAGGACCGTTTTACGCTTGACTTCGACTACGCACTCATGCCTGATATCATGCACGCACTGAAAAAATTTGAAATTGAAATATTCAGCCAGGAATTTGGAGAGCGGGGGCGGATGGAAACAGGAGTCAGGAAAAGCGAAACCCGGGACAAGTTGCTAAGATTCAGGGCGTATCTCTGGAAAGTCAGTACAGAAGAAGCAGAAGTGCTCGACTGGCCCCCGGGTATGAAAGTGCAAATGGCAGAATACTGAGTCCGGACCCTGGCAATATGTATTATCTGTATGCGTTAACTTTTCATTCACACTAACGGGCTTCTTTTTTGAGTTACCTCCTTTTGAAGTTTCGTTTCAATTACAGAACAAAAATTCAGGGAAACCCTGACCAGACTATGAAATACTTGATTTTTGCTTTCCTTCTTGCCCCGTCTTTCCTGTTTGCACAGGCTTCTCCGGCCATTGATGCCATTTCTGCGGCACTGGGATCCGGCGATGTGGAGACGTTGTCGAAATATTTTGCGGATAACGTGGAAATTTCTGTCAACGAGAAAGAGCAGAATTATCCCAAAGCACGGGCTTCAGAAGCGATGCGATCTTTTTTCAGCAGCAACCGCCCGGTGGCTTTCAGCCAGAAACACAAGGGCACAAGCAGAGGCAACGGCGACCAGTACTGTATCGGCAATTTCGAGGCTTCCACGGGAACCTACCGCGTATATCTTTACCTGAAAATATCGGGTTCAAACGCCTTTCTGCAGGAAATAAAGTTTGACAAGGAGTAAATTGTTTCACAGGTTCCTCCGGATTCGGCCTCACGGACGTGTGCCGGGAGCGCTCCTGAACTACTCAAATTCCCGATTGTGAACTGGAAGGCAGCTGTTTCCTCATTCAAGTCATACCTTTTGCTGGAGCGGTCACTCAGTGCCAATACGATTGAATCGTATCTCGCCGATGTACACAAACTGACGCAGTATCTGGAGATGTATCATCCGGGCAAAGGGCCACTGGCGATCCGGAGCGATGAACTGGAGCAGTTCATCAGGTGGGTGAACGAACTCGGACTGGAAGGAAGCAGCCAGTCGCGCATTATATCCGGCATCCGGGCCTTCTACAAATTTTTGCTGGTGGAGGATCTGATTGACGAAGATCCCACAGATTTGCTCGAAAGTCCCAGACTCAGAAGGAAGATACCTGAAGTTCTTGCATACAGCGAGGTTCAGTCCATGATGACAGCTGTTGATTTGTCTGGTCCGCAGGGCCACCGCAACAGGGCTATGCTCGAAGTGCTGTACGCCTGCGGACTACGCGTTTCAGAACTGACGGGGCTACGAATCACCAATCTGTTTCTGGAGGCAGGCTTCATCAGGGTACTTGGAAAAAACAACAAGGAGCGACTGGTTCCTGTCGGTCCGGAAGCAGCGAAGCACCTTCGTTACTATCTGGAGCACGTGCGGCCACTTTCTCCCGTTATCAAAAGGGAAGACGAAAATACAGTTTTTCTGAATCGCCGCGGTGCACGTCTTTCACGGGTGATGGTTTTTCTTGTTGTCAGGGAAACAGCTGCTTTGGCTGGCGTGAGGAAGAATATCAGTCCGCACACATTCAGACATACATTTGCCACGCATCTGGTGGAGGGTGGAGCTGATCTGAAGGCGGTGCAGGATATGCTCGGACACGAAAGCATCATTACCACAGAAATTTATACACATCTTGATTCCGAATATCTCAAGGAAACGATTTATCTGTTTCATCCCAGAGCAAAGATGATTGTCTGAATTCCGATTGGTCAGGCAGGCTTCTCGCGGATTACTTTCAGGTATTGCCGGTACGATTTTCCAAATTCCCAAACTTCTGACAGCGGAGCAGGGTACACGCCCTCTTTTTTGAGTGCCCGGTGCAGTCTGAAAATAATTGTCCAGTGCCGCCAGAAGTCCCTCAGAGCGCGAAGACCTCCATGTTCAGGGTCATAAACATGTGCAGGGTCGCTGGTGATGCCGTTCAGTTCCATGACCTTGAACTCGCCCCGGCAAAGTGACTCTTCAGAATCGTATTTCAGGTCAAATCGGCCATAGTAAACTCCGTTTATTTGTCGGCAATGTGCTTCAAATGCCTGTTTCATCCGGTCGTCTGCCAGATAATTTCCTGACCTGAACAGGGTGCCCCTTGCGTGATTGCCCACCGGTTCCAGCAGAACATCTTCTTCCGGTGCAGGAATCAGGGTTAACAGTTCCGGGTGATTCTTCTGAAAACGCTCAACATGGAACAGATACCTGACATCCTTTTCCATCAGTTCCCGGATACTGGATTTCCCGTCCCCGCGCACGCGCATGAACTCCTTCAGACAAACAGAGGTGATATCAAACCGGCCGTCGGCTCCCGGAAAGCGATGGAAGAGAACTGCTCCTTCTTTGGGAAGCGTGAGAAACTCCTGTAAAATGAATGGAACAGAATACAGGCTCAGGTGTGCAATCAGTTCTTCAGGTGTATTTATTTTTTTTACCAGAAACCCGCGCTCCCCGATATCCGGCTTGGCAATGAGCGGAAACCAAATGCCGGCTTGTTCCAGTTGCCGGAGTATATCGTAAGCGGGCTGTTCCGGTTTTACCAGGATCCAGGCTGGCACAATACTGGCCGGGAGGAGGCGAAGGATGGCACTTTTGGATTCGCCGAATGCGCCTCCGAGCGGAATGGAAGGATTCACATTTGAGAAAAAAAACAGATGTCGTGCCCGCAGTGCGTACCACAGCCAGAAACAGACAACTGGAAAATTGGCAATACTGGCCGGCAGAAACTCGAAACGGGTCCAGCGGGCGACAAACAGGCGGGAAGAATTGTAAAGGGTCATATCACATCAGACGCCAGAATTTCCGGCGGGCGGGTACAATTGAAAAGTGTTGTTTCTCCCGGAAATCGGGATTGATGAATACAAGAGCAATATCATACAGATCAACAGTGAGAGTTACCCGTGGATGATTTCTCACAAGCTGCCATGCCTCCTCCATTTCCGGCGACCAGTGAATATCATCAAAAATAAACACGGTGTTGTTGTTGGCAAGTGGCAGACATGTTTCAAAATATTGTATCGTTGGAGTCTTGCGGTGATTTCCGTCAATATAAACCATGTCCGGGGAGCCCAGTTTCTCCAGAGCCGGCAACAGGGTTTCCTCAAATGGCCCGGCCAGCAGTTCAGTGTGTCTGCCAAGGTCAAGCCTGTCAAGATTGTGTCGGGCAATGTTTACGGTTTGGGGGCATCCTTCCAGACTGATCATGGTGGCCAGCCGGTTTCCGGCACGCAGGTACATCGTACCAATTCCGACAGAAGTTCCGAGTTCGAGGATAGTGCGCGGTGCCAGCCAGTTGGCCAGCCGGAACAGCATCCGGCCCTGCGCGGGTGAGCTTGCAGCGTTGCGAGTGATTTCCGAAATGCGTCGGCGGCGGTCTTTCCCTGTTCCGAAATCGAGGACATCCAGTTCCTGACTGCTGCCGAGCATCTCCCGGCGAATCCATTCAATTTCGTCGAAAGCATAAAAGAAACGCCGGTCTTCCAGTACGGCCTCCGTGAGCTGAAAAACGAAAGGGGAATGTATCTGGTACCGTGTGACGGCCCTCCGGCAAAATCTGATCCATTGTCTGATACGAAACCAGGCTGTTGTCTGAACATGCGACATTTATTGTCCCGGAAGTTGTATAACTACCACCAGGGTAGTTACTTTATGGTTAAAATACATTTAAATCGGCAGTTTGGGAAAAATCTGCGGAATATTGAGCCGTTAAAATGCAAACAAAACGAGACAAAACCGA
>CAILQK010000306.1 GCA_903836265.1 uncultured Bacteroidota bacterium
TCTCTACTTTTTATTATCCTCCTCCTCCCGCTGGTAGAAATCACCGGTTACATCAAGGCCTTCAAACCGCTTCTGGTAATAGGCCATACGCGCATTCATCTCCCTGCCAAACATATCTTCCACACCTGTTTCCGAGGCCTTAAAGTTCAGCGTATTTTTGATAGCCATCTTCCGGGCAGCAGCTTCCACATCATGATTGGCGCCAATGTAGGTGAACGTCCAGTCGCTCGTCTTCAGTGAGTCTATCATTTCCCTGATCTGCGGACCGGTAAACTCCCTGGACGCATTCTCCTCTCCATCGGTAAGAATGGTAACCAGCACCCCGCTTTTTGTGTGGGAGGGCAATACTTCCTTCATACGCCTTACACTCCTGCCGATGGCATCATAAAGCGGAGTGGAGCAGTTCGGTCTGTAAGTTTCTTCATTGATATACTCCAGCTTGCTGACAGGCTCGTTCCACAACAGAAAATTGGTTTTATCGTCGCTGAAAGTCACCAGCGAGATGAAATGACTTTGAGTAGAGAATTCTGTCTGTGCACGGCGAATACTCTGAACCAGTTCATTGAAGCCGCTGATGATGGATGATTTGATACTTTCCATGGAACCGCTCTCGTCAAGGATAATCAGATTGTAAACATTTTCAGTTACTGTAGTGGACATGATGTTTCCTGTTTTAATTGTGAATCGGGTGAGACAAAACTCTATAACAGCAATCGGTTTAAAAAAATTCCAAACGCATAAATTTTTGATTTTTCAGACCATAATCATCACCAGAATGAAAAACAGGGGATCAGACGAGCACCGCAGGCTCTCCGGTCGTTTCGCAGTCAGAAAACCCGTGCAGCCTTGTCATCGCCGCTCACTGTTACCTGAAGATGGCCGGCACGACACTTCACCAGACAGAAACCGGACAGTGACAAGTTCAGGCAGTTATACAAAAAATTAAAAATTACGTACTTTAAAATATAAGTCTGACACAGCGTTTATTTGGGAATATGTGCCATTCACCTGTCGCCATCTTTTTAAAATTGATCCAGCCATCCGGTACTGACGTCAGCCTGTGCGGGACATCTACTTCATCCAAATTTTAAATCATGCAGATTCCCGCCCGCTTGCTTTCTGTCGCCAGCCTTGTTGTCTTTTTCTCGGGTATCACCAGGGCTCAGTCCGACTCCTCCACGGTGAGTGAGAAAACTGTACCCCGATCAGGCGAACACGGATGGCTTCGCAAACACGCCCGTTTTACCGGCGGACAAATCACGCTGCCGTTCAAAATCAGGGAAGACCGCGAAAAAAATACGTTCAGACTTACAACCGATGTCACACTGGGCGGGTATGTTGGATGTACACTGCAACTGAACGAGGGAAAATGTTCTGTAACTGTACCAGCAACTGCCGGACTGACCTTCATCAATATCAGTGATAACACGACTTCTATAGATCGTTCCACGGATGCCGAGGTGATTCCCGGCCTCACCTGGAGTACCGGTCTGGTGATTCAGCTAGAGCAGTACAGCATCGGCCTGATGATTGGCAAGGATTACGCCAGTGAAATAGGAAATGACTGGGAATACCACGGAAAACTGTGGTGGTCCTTCGGAATTGGCTTTGTATTTCTCCAGTGAGTTCCGGCAATCGCGTTTTTTCCGACCTTTGCAGAAACAAACAACCCGACTATGCGCTACACGAGCTGCCTGGCTGCCGCCGTCCTGATTTCCATTCTGTCTTCTGGATGCGATGATTTCACGCCTGTCCCCAAAAAACGGGCCTACCCAAGGGTCGTATATCCGGAAAAGGCGTACAAGCCCTTTGATGAAAACTACTGCCAGTTTACTTTCGATCAGCCGGTTTACGCAACCATCGAACACGATACCACCTTCTTCGACGAGAAGGCCAAAAGCGACTGCTGGTTCAACATTGATATCAGACAGCTGAATGCGAGGATATACTGCAGCTACTACCCGGTAAAAGACAGGGCCGGCTTCGACGAACTGGTGAAGGATGCTTTTGAGATGACCAACAAACATAACGTCAAGGCCAGCTATATCGAGGAGTTTCA
>CAILQK010000307.1 GCA_903836265.1 uncultured Bacteroidota bacterium
ACAATCTTTAACAAATCCCTGGTACGCACATTGTTTCTGAAAACAACATTCTCCCAATTGACAGAACCGCCAGACAGAATTGTCCTGAGTTTAAAGTTATGCTCCAAAATCACGTTTGTGAATGTCAGATCATAGCCTGCGCCTTCCATGCTGATCTGGACTACTGAACAGTGACTAATCGTTGAATTGCTGACAATTAATTCATTTGTACCACCATCTGCCACTACATAAAACAGGAAGCCAAGATTTAACGAGAGATACGCGCTAATAGAATCAAAAAGGCATGAATCAACACTTATTTTAGTGTTTCCGGAGAGATCAGATTGATCCCGGTTCAGACATCCTGTCCCTTTACTTTGTCTGAACTGACAACGCGTGATTTTTAAACATGTGGTTGATATATCCCGGGAATTACCAAAACAGATGCCGTCCGACTGAATTCGTGCCAGATTATTGTAAAAAACACAATCCCGCACATCGAAGGTATCTGTGCGTTCCGAATCCCTGAAATAAACTGAGCCGCCACTAAAAAAGGCATAATTACCCTCAAACCGGCATTCCCTGATATCATCGGGCCGGTCCAGCCAACTGCCGCCGGAACGGTAAATACCACCCCCGGAACTGTTTGTACTCCGGTTCCCGATGAACTCGCAACGATCAAAAACCGGTGCTACAGAGCCACTACCTGACCCGTTCGCATACACTGCGCCGCCCGGGCCCGCAGCGGTATTCCGCTCAAATACACAATGTCGTATTGTAGGATACCCCGTCCCGTCCTTTGCCATGATGTACATGGCAGCACCCGAATTTCCAGCCTCCCCGAAGTTCACATTGAAATTGTCGGCCACTGCATTCCGGAAGATCAAACCTTCTATCAGTGTACCGGTATCCGGATACGCCAGATATAACAAATTGTACGAGTTGTCCGTGCTGTCGCCCGGTACACCAATGTCGCCACTCAGGATCGTCGGGTTCGCCTGGGGGTCTCTTTCTTCCGGAAAAAATTCATTTCCGGAAAAACCGCCGTACAGCCGAACCCCGGACGGCAGCTGAAAGCGGGCACTCCGGTCTCCGTTTTCAGCGGGAAAATACATTCCCCGTGCCACCCAGATCTCGTCCCCGCTATCGGATGCTGACAGCGCATCGTGCAGATTCCGGTATGCGTCACTCCAACTCTGACCGTTGTTCAGACCCGATGACTGCCAGTCAACATAATAGCGCGTATTCTGACTATGACATACAGCAGTATAAAGGAAAAATAGAATCGTTGTCCTGAGCATATTTTTTCGATTTTGAAGTTAATAAAGGGTTGTTTCCGGACGTTCGGGCCTTTAAATATTTCCGGAGGTCCGGAAACAACAGTTTTATTTGAAATGTTCCTGTTTCAAATAAAACAGAATCAATCCCTGACAAGTCTCAGCGTTTTGCTGCCCAGGCAAGTGTCGAACTGTACAAAATAAACGCCGGAAGGCAGTGACGGTACGTCTTTGAAACTGTAATAACCCGTTTCCAGATACCTGGCGTCAGACCATTGAACACGTCCGTACAAGTCAGAGATAACTATTCTGCAGGCAGAAGGCCGGGGCAGCGACAGCTCCAGTCTGAAATGACTGCTGGCAGGATTTGGATAAATACCAGCCTCCCACTGTTCAGGTTGCACGGATGCTCTTTGAAGCACCGGTTTTATCAGTGGTGTTGATACCTGTTGAAATACAAAGTCAGAAGATGTTCCTTCAGAATCAAATGCAACTGAAGATATGCTTTCTGTTGACAGTTGAATATCGGGATCAGTAAAATCAGACAAAGAATTAAACTGGAGGTAAAACAGGGGGGTGCCGGCAGGAAACTGCCGGTTTATCCCCGTGCCGTCATACCAAAGTATCCTTACCTCTCCAGGTTCCGAATCATGCCAGTCTCTACCCTGATACTCCTGCAGTTCATCCGGCCAGCGAACTCCGGTCAGGAGAAAGCGAGAGGTATCGTATCGAAGTGATAACTGCCACGCTACCCTGTTAAATTCCTCGACTGCGAATATCGGCACTTCAATTTGTGAGGCTTTTGCTGCAAGCCCATTTTGTCCTGCAGAGACAAGTACACTATGTGCTGACTGTCCGGGGCGAAATGTGGCAGCTCCATTTACGTCGCCTACTTTAATGCCGTAAAATGATACCTCATTCGTGGGAGGAGGAATGGTAAAACCAATTTCTTCGGGAATGGTGTCTTGAAACGGATTGCCGGGATTTGTGAAAACGAAACTGCGGGGAACAAATCTCCATGAAGTGTTATTGGGCAAGCTATCATAAATTCCAAGTATGAGCTTTCTGAATTCGACAATATCGAAAATAGTAATAGAATTTGACCTGTCGGCATCTGCGGCGATCATTTTGTAGGGCGAGCCGAGTTGTTCAATTCCAAGTGTATGCCTGGAAATCAATACCAGATCATAGGTAGTAACACCGTTTAAAGGGTTATCATCTTTATATGGAGTAAAAGTCAGTGTATCCGCCAGACAGGGACATATTGTTTCACTGTCGTAATCCTCTGCTATACCAGACATAAAACAGACGCCGGGATTAATGATTGAATAATCAATTTCTTTCATGCGGTTGCCATTGAATACACTGTACTCAAACAGCAAACTGCGCGTGCAGATATCGTCACTGCCGATGTTACTTTTAATTGAAGAACTGATTGAGGGGAGACAAAAAGTATTTGTTCCGACCTTTCGAAGTGTGGCATCAATGATCTGTACTGATCTGATACAAAAATTCTGTCCCTGAAGTGCCAGTCGAAAAAAGTGAATAATACCTGTGGCCGGATTAAGATCAATATTTCTGCTGCCGTCAATTGACAAATCAATACGGGTATGTGTACTGTCCATACTGGCGGCTGCTGTACAAAAAGCCATATTGGAGCAGTAGGTGGAGAAACATCCGGCTGTGTTCAGGTTTAACAATCCGGAATGCTCAATTAACAGGCTGACATAAACATCATCATAAGATACCGGGCTGCCGTTGTCTTCTATAAAAACATCCAGAAAGGCATCGTTGCATGCAATAAATGCCGGAAGGTTGCTTGTAGCTTCTTCCTCGAGATTATACAGGGTGGGTGTCATGTCCGTTGAGGTTACTATCACAGGAATTCTTTTCCTTTTGGGGTGCCCAGCTACGGGATCATTCACAGCGTTTCCAATGCGAACCATCAGACTACTGGCACAATCGGCTGGTGTTTCAATTTGCTTGGTTGCCAGTATATTATTACAGTAAAATATACTGCCATTACACAGAACCCCCGGAGTTGCGGGCAGAACGAAACTGAATGCTATCCCGCCCAGCGTTACCTGCTCGCCGGGAAACGGATCAACTGCAATGACAAAGAGTAATTTCCTGTTACTCTGTAAAATCCAGTTGACATTCAGATCATTATTATCCATGACATGATAACTGAAGCTGCCATCGGCGTCAAGACTCAGTGTGGGGCTTGCCGGATCATTTGGATTATTAATATCAGGTGGAGAACACTGAAGTGAGCTGACCGGATTCAGTTGTGACAAGACCTTGCTTGTTGCGAGCAGATTTGGTGACGCAACAAGTTGGCCCGTAACTGATATTTGTTTGAAACTCACACTTGAGTTCCCCCCCGTGCCGGCTGCTTTGAGATAAAAGTAGAAATAAACGGGGGAGCACTTGTCTCCGTCCATACAGCCTTGAGGCATTGAACCTTGAGGCTGTGGAACTTCGCAAACCTCAATAGATAACTGGTTGCACATGGAGGATTGCGCAGAGAGCCATCCTGCACCCAGGATGGAGAGAACGGAAAACAAAATTGTTCTTCGGAAAATGGTAGTTTTGAAACACATACGAAAATAATTTACGTTAAAATAAATTCTCAGGGACAAAAGAATACGACCGCCTGCAACAAATTTATACTTGCCAGATGACTACCTGACAAAAACTGCATATCTTACAAAGTAAAAAAGGCGTATAAACGGTGTTTTCATTTGTTCAAACTGAGTTGCTGCAAAGGTAAAAATGTATTTGTCTTTTTTACAGTTTTTTTGAAAGTGGGACAATAATGTCAACCGTGAGACGGTCCAAAATTCTGTATCAGATGAACATACTCACACCTCTCCGTTCTTACCTAACCTGACATTCGCGTTGGCATTATTTCGAAACTGTCCAGACAGACCTGACCACTTTACAAGTGTGTACTCTGGATTATCGCGCCGGTATCATACTTTTGGTCTGCTCTCAGTCGGAGGTCGCCCAAAAATCCATCGCTCTGCGGTGGAATAAAGTTCTAAACCAAAGCATCTCCGGGAAGATTTCTCCTGCCTGTTCGTGCATACGCACTGTGTGGGAAATTTTATTTGCTGAGGGTTTAGAAAGGGTACACATTTTTCCGGATAGAAACCGGATATAGTTCTTTGAAATTTCGGAAAGAGAAAAATGGAGGGGAAATTTGTGTTTCTCACGCATAAATCCCCCCGTCCATGCGCAAAAGCGCCCACAAAGATATCTTCGATTATCTGCAACAGGTTATACCCGGCGCAAATAAAGGTCAAATGTACAGGCGCGTATGCCTGATGGCAAGCCTGGTTCAGGCCTGCATACACAATGGCCACTGCCGACTGGAGAG
>CAILQK010000308.1 GCA_903836265.1 uncultured Bacteroidota bacterium
AGGATACCGGTGTAAAATCATGAAGTGAAGATATCGGACGAAAACAGGCATATCACCAACCGTACTCAGGCGGAGAACAGGATGTGATGTTTGTCAGCATGACAGATGAAATGGGTGGTTACTTCCGGCCCCCTGATGAATCAGGGGGTTACAGGATGACAGATGGTATCGCGTGTTTCTCACAATACCCCAATAAGCCATACCCAACACCCAATACCCCAAAGCCATACCCAACACCCAGCAGAAGGCCAAAATTACCCCTGTCGCGATCGCTCGACTTGCCATTGAGCACAACTGCGGGTGTGGCTCTGATTTCTCTTTTCCGAATTATCAAAGAACTTCAGGGATGCTTTTACCTGAAAAATGTGTACCCTTTCCAAATTTTGGCAGATCCGGTGTGTACCTGTTCTATCTTTGGGGTTCAATTTTTTTGCCGATGAAATATCATTACATACTGTTGGTTGCACTTTTATTCTGCAAAATCAATGTTGCTGCGGCTCAGGAAGGGTGTACCGATCCTCAGGCGCTCAATTTCAATGCCCTGGCTGTTATGAATAACGGTTCCTGTATGTATCCGGCAACAACATACATCCCCGTACTGAAATCAACACTGCCCGGGTCGCTGAACGAGATTAGCGGTCTTGTGTATGCGAACGGGACCTGGTGGGCGCACAACGACAGCGGCAATTCAAATCAGTTCCAGGAAATCAATCCGGCTACCGGATCTGTCATCAGAACGGTAACACTCGACAATGTGACCAATCGCGACTGGGAAGATGTGGCGGCTGTGAATGACACTCTTTTTATCGGGGACTTCGGAAATAACGGAAATAACAGAACTGATCTGGGTGTTTATACGGTTCCCATTGAAGCCATACAGGGCACTTCCAATCCTTCAGTTCCTGCAAGCAGCTATACCTTCACGAACTATTCCTATCCCGATCAGTCTGATTTTTCTGCGCAACCCCAGGATAGTACGGTTTTCGACTGTGAAGCCATGCTGTTCGCCAGCAACCGCCTTCATCTCTTCTCAAAAAACCACCGGGACTACACGACCTCGCACTATACAGTTAATCCGCTGACAGGAGAAACAACAAAGAAAGGTACGCTTGATATCGGTGGGATGATTACCGGAGCAGATATTTCACCCGACGGGAAGGTTATTGCACTGGTCGGCTATAACCTGCGCGGACTGCCCGCGGTGTTCTGCTGGTTTCTGTGGGACTGGCCCGCAGGTACCGACGACTATTTTCAGGGCAACAAACGAAGAATTGAATTCGGCAGCGCACTGATTTCCGGTCAGGTGGAGAGTATCGCCTTCTCTGGTAACCGTTCGGGATATATAGCCAATGAAAACACGACTTACAACGGTATTCCACTGGTAGCCCAGGGTATCCGAACATTCGACTGCTCCCAGTGGATTCCTGAAGTTTCAGAAACATCGGAACCGCTCTTTGCGCGGGAGCGCCTGCGCGTGCACCCGAATCCTGCCACTGAAGAGACAGCCATTTTCTGGGAAGAAGGCTTCACTCCCCTGACACTTCGTTTATTTACTGCCAATGGCAAACTCATACAGAAAACGGATGAACCGGAGTCAGGCATGTCAATCCGGTCTGAATCGGGTATCCATTTCCTGGTTGTACAGTGGAACGACGGATTTTTCACTACAAAATGTATTGTTTTCGAGTGATAAATCTTTTTTAACACATTTTATTGAAAAAAAATATTCTCATTACTTGTCTTGTGTAAAAAAAGCCTGTAACTTGCAGTAAAATCAAACAAAACGATATGATTATTGCCAACCCCCTTTACGATGTCGTCTTTAAATATCTGCTGGAAGACCTTGAAATTGCCAAAGGTTTACTCTCGGCTATCCTGGGAGAACAGATAATCTACCTGGATGTTCGGCCACAGGAAACACTTGCCGAAACATCGAGGGGGATAACTGTTCTCCGTTTCGATTTCAATGCAGTAATCCGGAGCGAAAACGGCGACTTCCAGAAGGTGCTGATTGAGTTGCAAAAAGCAAAGCAACCGCTGGATATCATGCGTTTCCGCCGCTACCTTGGCGATAACTACAGTAAGGAAGACGTCATTACCGACGAAAACGGCACTTCCGTTACCCGACCAATTCCTGTTATTACCATTTATTTCCTGGGTTTCGCCCTCGAAAATGTACCGTCGGCAATTATCAAAATCAATCGCGTATATGAAGATGTGGTAACACATGAAGTGCTGGACATCAAAAACAGATTTGTTGAATTACTCACGCACGATTCTTACATGATTCAGGTCAGCAGACTTCCCCGTGGACCTCGAAACAAACTGGAGAGAATCCTCAGGATATTCAGCCCCGATTTTGAGTCACGTCAGGATAAACGCGTGTTCAACTATGACGGCGATACCAGTGAACCACTTGTAAAGAAAATAGCGGAACGCCTCGGCAGAGCCATAGCCAGCGATGAAGTTAGAGGAATAATGAACGTAGAAGACGAACTCGACCGTGTGATAGAGAGAGAAACCGGACAATTAATGAGGAAAATCTTCGAAAAGGACAGTTTGATATCCGAAAAAGAAGAACAACTGACGCTCAAAGATGAGCAGCTCTCTCAACTGGATGAGAAACTGACGCTCAAAGATGAGCAGCTCTCTCAACTGGATGAGAAACTGACGCTCAAAGATGAGCAACTCTCTCAACTGGATGAGAAACTGACGCTCAAAGATGAGCAACTGACTCTAAAAGATGAGCAACTGACTCTAAAAGATGAACAACTGGCTCAACTTGATGAGAAACTGGCCATCAAGGAAAGGTTACTGGCAGAAGAACGGGAACTGTCCAGGCTGAAACTGCTCGAGCTGCAGCGCCAGATTGAAGAAATGAAAAAGCGAAGCGGGGACTGATAACTCACTCCACCAGGTAGGCCTCTATCTCTCCTATAGCAGCAAAACCGACCGTATCGAGTATTTTGACGCGCACTTTCGTGGTGGTCACCCGGTCAAACATGCAAATTTTCCTCGGTCCAATGGTTGTTGAGCCGGCAACTTCTTTCCACTCATCGTTCTCCAGCACCTCAATACTGAACTTTCTGACACGCTGTCCTGTCCCCCTCACTTTCTCCCTGAGTCTGATGCAGTTCAGTGTTTGTGGTTTTCTGAAATCAACGACAAGATATCCGGGAATCTGGCCGTCAGCTCCGGATTCAAATATATGACAGCTGTTCGGATTGCCGTCGTTTACTCTGGGCGTTCGGCTCTCACCACCCTGGTAGGAAGCAAAAACCATCCTGCCCTTTGCCAGATTGTTGGAGAAGGCTTTTCTCAACTTTTCACCAAAGGCTGCAAGGCTGGCCGAATCCTGTGGTGCGAATCTTCCCCTGCGATCAGGCGGTACATTCAGAATCAGATTTCCACCCCTGCCCACAGACCTCAGGTATATATCGAACAACTGATCCGGTGTTTTCACTTTGTCATCTTCTTCCTCATGATAAAACCAGCCCGGACGAATACTGACGTCACATTCAGCCGGTATCCAGTGCGCGCCGTTCTCCTGTCCGGTTTGAAGTACCGATGTGGCAGGCCCTGTTGCGCCCCGACCAAAACCGACTGTATCAAGCATGCACCAGTTTGTTTCTGAAACTGTTCCCTGTTCATTGCCTGCCCACCGGCAACCCGGACCAATATCGCTGAAAATGACCGCGTTGGGCTGATAACGCTTCACCAGTTTCTCAAACCTGTGGAAGTCGTACTCCTGCTTTTTGCCATTCTTTCCTTCTCCGTTGGCGCCATCCCACCATACCTCAAAAAGTTCGCCGTATCCGGTTAGCAACTCCATCAGGGTATTGGCGTAAACGTCATTGTACTGCGGCGTACCATATTGCGGATGATTGCGATCCCACGGACTCAGATAAACACCAAATTTCAGTCCGTTGCGCTTGCAGGCCTCCGACAACTCCCGAAGAACATCGCCCTTGCCATCCTTCCACCTGCTCTCCCTGACAGTATGGGTAGAGTATTTCGACGGCCACAAACAAAACCCGTCGTGATGCTTGGCGGTAATTACAATACCCCTGGCTCCCGCAGCTTTCGCTGTCCGGCACCACTGATCGCAATCAAGCGCAGAAGGATTGAATACGTCTTCAGTCTCGGTTCCGTGCCCCCACTCCAGATTGGTAAAGGTATTCGGACCAAAATGCACAAAAAGGTAAAACTCGGTATCGTGCCATACCTGCTGCGCATCCGAAGGGGCCGGACGAACACCGGAAGTTTGAGCCCAAATTCCCGCAGAGATCAGAAAACTCAACAAAAACGGGGCGTTTATGGTTATTTTCATGGAAAAATTAACTTTGATGCCCAAATGTACATATTATACCCATTCATTTGTTACTGCAAATATGCCTTTCGTAACTTCGCCCTTACTAATTTGTCAGGCAATGAAAATCCTCGTAACCGGCGGCGCCGGCTTTATTGGCTCTCACACTGTTGTTTCTCTGTCTGAAGCAGGCTTCACGCCTGTTATCCTCGACAATTTTTCCAATTCAAATCCTGAAGTACTCGCCGGACTGGAAGCTATTCTCGGATATCCGGTTATTTTCTATGAAGGGGATTGCAATGACAGCGGTATTTACTCCCGCATCTTTACCGAACACGAAATCGGCAGTATCATTCATTTTGCCGCATACAAGGCTGTTGGCGAATCAATGGAACAGCCACTGAAGTATTACCGCAATAATCTGGGGTCTTTACTGGCTCTGCTTGATTCCATGCAGCAACACGGCGCAGGAAATCTCATCTTCTCTTCTTCGTGCACCGTATATGGTGAACCTGATCAGGTACCAGTAACGGAAAATACTCCTGTAAAACCGGCATCTTCCGTTTACGGCAATACCAAACAGATCGGCGAGGAAATTCTGCAGGACGTGGCCAGTTCCTTGCCCTTCAGCATCATTTCCCTCCGATACTTCAATCCCGTCGGAGCTCACCCGTCCGGCCTCATAGGCGAACTGCCCATCGGAGTGCCCAATAACCTGGTGCCCTTCGTCACGCAGACCGCCGCAGGAATCCGGGAAGTCATAACCATATTCGGCAATGACTACCCTACCCCCGACGGTACCTGTATCCGCGACTATATCCATGTCATGGATCTGGCAGAAGCGCATGTGGCTGCACTTAATCACCTGCTGAAAGTAAAAAGAGAAAAATATTACGATGTGTTCAACGTGGGTACCGGTACCGGCAACAGTGTACTCGAAGTAGTCAACACCTTCGACCAGGTCAATAACATGCACGTCGCGCACCAGTTCGGCCCACGGCGAAGCGGAGATGTAATCGCCGTCTGGGGCAATGTGGACAAATCAGCAGAGGTTCTTGGCTGGAAAGCCTCGCGCTCCCTCGCTCAGGCGCTGAAGGACGCCTGGAACTGGCAGAACAGGCTGCCAAAACCCTGATTTGACATGCTCTGGCGAAACCTGAATCTCGAAAGCCTGCAACACGAAACCTTTGATGTATGTGTCATTGGAGGAGGCTCCGCAGGGGCCGGTTGCGCGCTCGACGCTGCCCTCCGCGGCATGAAGGTGGCCCTCATCGAAAAAACTGATTTCGCCGCCGAAACATCAGGAAAAAGTACCAAACTCGTACACGGAGGCGTAAGATACCTCGAACAGGCCTTCCGGAAACTCGACTTCGCCCAGCTCAATCAGGTGAAACACGGCCTGCACGAACGGCGATTTGTGCTCCGAAACGCCCCGCACCTCGCACGCCCGCTCGCACTCGCAACACCTGTCTTTAACTGGTGGAGCGGTATTTACTATTTCCTCGGACTGAAACTGTACGACTGGTTCGCTCCGGGAAAATCCGGAATGCCTCCCGGCAAATGGATCGGCAGAAGGAAGCTCGATACACTGTTTCCCGGCATTGACAAACGTATCCACAGTGCGATTGTTTATTACGATGGTCAGCTCGACGACGCCCGGTATAACCTCGCAATTGTCCAGTCGGCAGCACAATCCGGTGCCGTAGTCGCCAATTATATCGAACTTCAGTCATTCTCGTCCGATAATTCCGGCACCATCACCGCAGCCAAAGTCCACGACCGACAATCAGGCAAGGTATTTTCCATCCATTCAAAAATATTTCTGAACTGTACCGGCCCCGCAGCCGATTCCATCCGTCTAAAGGCCAATCCGGTACTCAATCCTGTAATCAGACCATCAAAAGGCGCACATATTCTGGTCAATATGCCCCAGCAAGGCAGCCCGTGCGCCCTGCTCATCCCGAAAACTTCCGATAACCGCGTGGCCTTTGCCATCCCGTTTGAAGGTCGTATGATGATCGGAACTACCGATGAACCCTGCGACGCAACCGAAAACGAGCCATTCACCGATGAACAGGACACCAGTTTCCTGCTCGACACCATTAATCCATTCCTTGAAATAAAACTCACCAGAGAACACGTAACAGGCGGATTCGCCGGTTTGCGACCTCTTGTTGGAGTCCCGGACAACAGCAGACATACCAGATCTGTCCTTCGCGACCACCTGGTAGAGTTTGATGAGCGGTCCGGACTCGTCAGTCTGCTCGGCGGCAAATGGACAACTTACCGCCTGATGGCCAAAGATGCCATTGATCTTGTCGCTCAAAAACTCAATAATTCTTCTGTCTGCTCCACAGAAAACCACCTGTTGTGGGGCGCAAAAGGCTGGACTCCCGATTTTTACAAAAAAATTCAGTCGGAATATGAAATAGATGCAGATGTTTCACAACATTTGGCAGACAAATACGGAATTTGTGCTGTGCTGGTGGCTCAAATAGCAAAAGAAACACCTGCACTCGGCGAACGGCTGCTTCCGGGCCTGCCTTTCCTGAAAGCGGAGGCGGCCTATGCCGCCCGGTGTGAAATGGCAATGGAAATCCGAGATTTTCTGGCAAGAAGAATCAGGATTGAATTGACCGATGCCGGCAGCAGTGCCAGAATGGCGCCCGAAGTTGCCCGGATTATGGGCGCTGAACTCGGCTGGAATGAACAGGAACAGAACAGGCGATTACAGCAGTATTTGTCGGTTTTGCAAAATACATTTTCTAACTTGACAACCTGACTTATTAACTATGAACGTTTTTCTCGCAGAACTGCTCGGTACCGCTCTCGTCATCCTGCTTGGCAATGGCGTTGTGGCCGGTGTCGTACTCAAAGGTACCAAAAATGAAAATGCCGGCTGGATTGTTATCACATTCGGATGGGCACTCGCTGTTACTTTCGGTGTTTACGCAGCCGGAAAATTCAGCGGAGCACACCTCAACCCTGCCGTCACCATCGCTCTTGCCGCTACCGGACAGTGGTCGGATCAGTTTACCCCCGAAACGCTTCCGTTATACATAGCAGCACAGATGACTGGCGCTTTTCTCGGCGCTTGTCTGGTATGGCTGTTCTACTATCCGCATTTTCAGATGACGGAGGATACTGAAGCCAAACGGGCTGTTTTCTGTACTGCCCCCGCTGTCAGAAGCACAGTATTCAATTTTATCAGCGAGTTTCTGGCCACTTTCGTGCTGTTATTCGGGTTGAGTGCCATAGGCGCCAATCAGTTTGCCGAAGGACTGAACCCCATGGTCGTGGGTGCGCTGATTCTGGCCCTGGGTATCTCGCTCGGCGGCACTACAGGATATGCCATGAGCCCGGCCAGAGATCTCTCCCCGCGCATTGCGCACGCGATTCTCCCCATTCCTGGCAAAGGTCACTCCGACTGGAGTTATGCCTGGATTCCCGTTGTTGCACCAGTTCTCGGAGGTACTGCCGGCGCCTTCACTTATCAGTTACTCTTTTAACCGCTTCTCATGAGCTATATCCTCGCTATTGATCAGGGTACTACATCCACCCGTGCTATCGTTTTTGATAAAAAAGGGAACATCATCTCCGTCTCACAACAGGAAATCACGCAATTCTTTCCCAAACCGGGCTGGGTGGAGCACAATGCCACTGAAATATGGGATACCGTCCGCGATACTGTAAAAGAGGTAACTGAAAAGGTCGGCGCTGAAAATATCAACGCAATCGGTATTACCAACCAGCGGGAAACTACAGTCGTGTGGGACAAACGCACAGGTAAACCCGTGTATAATGCTGTCGTCTGGCAAAGTCGCCAGACCGCAGATATCTGTGAATCACTGAAATCAAAAGGCCTCGATCCGGAAGTGAGATATAAAACCGGTCTGCTGATTGATGCCTATTTCTCCGGTACCAAAATCAAATGGATACTTGATAACGTCCCGGGCGCGAGGGAAGATGCTCAGGCGGGACATCTGCTGTTCGGCACCATTGATACCTGGATACTCTGGAATCTGACGGAAGGAAATGTACACGCCACCGACTATTCCAACGCTTCACGCACCATGATCTACAACATCAGGGAAAAATGCTGGGATACCGATCTGCTGTCAGCACTTGATATCCCTGCTGCCATGCTGCCGGTGGTGATGGACTCGTCGGCTGTGTATGGCACTGCCCGACCGGATGTGATGGGTACCGACGGAATACCGGTTGCCGGTATTGCCGGCGACCAGCAGGCTGCTCTTTTCGGGCAGGGGTGCTTCTCTCCCGGAATGGCCAAAAACACCTATGGAACCGGCTGTTTCATGCTGATGAATACCGGAACAGAGGCCGTCTCGTCTCCCAACGGATTGCTTACTACCATCGCCTGGGGTATAGGTGGCGAAGTGGAATACGCGCTGGAAGGCTCCATTTTCGTAGCCGGCTCGGCAGTCAAATGGATGCGCGATACGGTGGAATTATTCACCGATGTTGCTGAAACTGACCCTATTTCACGCACCCTGACCTCCTCGGAAGGTGTTTACTTCGTTCCTGCATTTGTCGGTCTTGGCACCCCCTACTGGGATTCAGAGGTCAGGGGTGCTATTTTCGGTCTTACCCGCGGCAGTTCAAGAAGCCACCTTATCAGGGCTACACTCGAAAGTGTGGCTTACCAGACCCGTGATGTATTGTCGGTAATGGAAAAAGACTCCGGAATCACCCTGAGAGGCCTCAGGGTAGATGGCGGCATGGTAGCCAATAATTTCCTGATGCAGTTCCAGAGCGATATTCTGAACGTGAATGTTGACAGACCGGTTATCCAGGAAACCACCGCTCTGGGAGCAGCCTGCCTTGCAGGTCTCGCCACAGGCTACTGGAAAGACAAACAGGATATTGCCGGAAACTGGCAACTCGACCGGACATTCAGTCCGCAAATGCCGGCTGATGAAGCCGAAAGGCTCTATCTGGGCTGGCAGAAAGCCGTGGAGGCAGCCAGGGTGTTCAGGTAGCCTCCGGACAAATTCATAACATCAGTAAAGGAAGGTATCCTCCGGGTACCTTCCTTTTTTTACGCCCATGCGGGCGCACATGAAGAAAGGGCTGCCCCGTTACCGGAGCAGCCCTCTTTTTATATCAGACAGTTCGTTTTACCGAACTATCGTCAATTACTTCGTCTGAATCATCTGCTTGGTAGCAGTTTCAGTACCGTTAGTCAGCGTGTAGTACAGAACACCGGTAGTGTTCATCAGCGCGCGATCCAGTGAAATGGCATTGTAGCCCTTCGCAAAGTCGCCCTTCTGTGTGAATACAACGCGACCGGCAGCATCGAATACTGTCAGTGTAGCTGTAGCAGCTTCTGGCAGGTGGAAGCCAACCATCGTCTTGTTGACGAATGGGTTTGGCTGGTTCTGGTACAGCTCGAAGCCTACGCCGGCGATAGTGTTACCGTTGAAGCGCAGAGCCACGTCCATACGACCGTCAGTCAGGCTGTAACCTTCAGCCTTCGTGATACGGCTGGATACTCCAACCATCTCGCTCAGCTTGCCGGCTTTCTCGGCCTTGAATGTTACTGTGAACGTCTCGGAACCATCAACTGATACCGTCAGGGCGTCAGCGAAGATACCAAAGTTGTTCTCATTAACCACGTCTGACTTCACG
>CAILQK010000309.1 GCA_903836265.1 uncultured Bacteroidota bacterium
CTGTGCTGCACGCAGTTCAAGGGCCGTGGATGCTCTGCCTGGTACGGCCCTCCGTACGGTGATGAGTTTTTTGCCATTATCGGCCAGGAAATAGGCCACCAGTGGCGCTCGGGACACACCTTCAATCAATGTTTCCCCGACTCCCAGTTCAATTATGAATCGGCCTGCGAACCCGGCAGTGGCAGTACCATCATGTCGTATAACGGCGCATGTGGCAGCAATAATATAAGCAATGGAAATACCGCACTGTATTATCATGCCTGTTCCGTTGCCGAAATACGCCGTTTTGTAGAGTTTCAGGAGGGTAACACCTGTGGAAGTACACTCTCTACAACCAATACTGCGCCGATGGTAACAACAGCGTACGCACCGGTCACTTTCATCCCGGTCAACACTCCTTTCGAACTCACAGGTTCGGCAGTTGATGCGGAAGGTGACCAGCTTACCTATGCCTGGGACCAGATTGACATCGGTCCAACCAGCCCGCTCGGAACTCCGCAGGGTAACTCTCCGCTTTTCCGCTGGTTTGAGCCTACCTCCAATCCAACACGCACATTCCCCCGTTACCCGATTGTGCTGAACAATACGATGAGTATCACGGAGGTACTGCCCACATACAACCGCGACATCACTTTCGTACTGGTTGCCCGCGACAACAAGGCAGGTGGCGGCGGTATTTCATGGGATACAGTAGAACTCCGGTCCACCACGGCTGCCGGACCGTTCCTTGTCACATACCCGACCAACAGCGGCGTAAAATGGCAGGCCGGAGGCTTTTACACGGTTACCTGGGACGTTGCCAATACCAACAGGGCGCCAGTTAACGCCCAGAGCGTAAACATTAAACTGATTCGTGTAAATCCGAACAGCACGGTGGTAAATCTGGCCACACTGGCAGAAAATGTGCCCAATAACGGGCGCTTCTGTGTACAAGCCCCCAATGTTACCGGAACGAACCTCCGAATCCGGATTGAAGCTGCCGACAATGTATTCTTCGATGTTTCAGATGTGAATTTTACCATTGAACAGCCCGCCGCACCAGGGCTGTCGCTCTGTCCGGCACTGTCAACCGATTTTGCCTGTCTGCCGGGCGCCTATACCAACTCGGTCAGCACAAGTGCCCTCGGTGGTATAACAGATCCTGTTGAGCTGTCGGCCACAGGGCTTCCCGCCGGAGCCATCGCAACTTTCAGCCCGAATCCGGTACTGCCCGGACAAACATCGCAGCTGACACTCAATTTTGCTGCCGGAAATCCGGAAGGCACCTTTGATCTGGTTGTAAAAGGCATTGCGGGAGCAGTAACGGGCGAAACATCCGTTCGCCTCACTGTTGTCAGCAATGATTTAGCTGCTTTTGCACCGGAAACCCCGGCCAATGGCGCTTCCGGCGTCAACCCGCAGCCCGCGCTGAAATGGAATGGCGTAGCGGATGCCGATAAATATGATGTCGAACTCGCTTCCTCTCCTTCATTTGCCACAGGTACTGTCATAGCATCAAAATCCGGAGTACTGGTTGATACATTCCAGGTACCTGTAGTACTGCAAGAGGGCGAGGTTTACTACTGGCGTGTAAGACCGGTCAACGACTGTGGCGCCAAAGACTGGTCGACACCCCAGGTGTTCGTCGTGGCCGTACAGACCTGCCTGAGTGTGGAAGCCAGCGACGTTCCGAAAAACATCTCTGCCAACGGAACGCCAACGGTTGAATCCAAAATAACCATCAATGCCGGTGGGGCTATCAGCGATGTCAATGTCACCAAAATTCAGGGCACCCACCAGTTCTTCAAAGACCTGGAAGTACGACTCGTCAGTCCATCAGGTACAGAAGTACTGCTCTGGAAAGACAAGTGCTCCGGCTACAATGGCAATTTCAACTTCGGTATGGATGACGGAGCCACAGGGCCATTCTCCTGTCCGCCACCAACAAACGGCAATGCATACAAACCATCTTCGCCGCTCTCCGCTCTGAACGGACAAAACGCTGCGGGTATCTGGACGCTGAGACTGAAAGACAATGTCATCAGCTCGGGTGGCACGCTCATCGCATTTACACTTCAGATATGTTCAAACGTGGCACTGAATGCCCCGCTGCTCATCACCAACAATCCACTGGTACTTCCATCAGGATCAAATGCAGCCATCACAGAGGGGCTGCTCAAGGCCGAAGACCCCAACAATACGCCGCAACAACTCACCTATACTGTGATGACGCTGCCTGCCAACGGACAATTGAATATAAACGGTCTGGCAGCACAGGTGGGCGACCAGTTCACACAGGCAGAAATCGCCAGCGGAGGTTTGCGCTACTACGATTACGGACTGGCACTCGGCGACGACGACTTCCGGTTTGCTGTTACGGATGGTGAAGGCGGGCTGGTGAGCGGCAAATTTGTGGTGAACCCGGCTGTTGGTGTCAAGACCCCCGGTCTGGCAGCCTTCGATCTGGCGCCCAATCCGGCAGCCTCGTTTGCTACACTCTCACTTGCTGAGGCACTTGATGCTGACAGTCGTGTTTCTGTATTCAATGCTGCCGGACAGGCCGTGCGCACCTGGCACCTGTCGGGCGGTGTTCACAGTCTGAGAATGGATCTTCAGGGTATTCCACAGGGTGTTTATATTGTCGCACTCGAAAATGACACTCTCAAACTGGTAAAAAAACTGGTTATTTCAGTTCGCTAGGCAAAAATCCGATCGACAAGAAGAGCGCCGTCTTTACAGGTACCTGCCTGAAAGACGGCGCTTGTTTTCGGGGTCGGTTATCATTTTACTGAAAATGCAGGATATCTGGCAAAATTTCATCGGCGGCATGCTCGCCACTACCTGGCTGGAGTTCACAGCAGTAGCATTTGGTATTATCAGTGTGGTTTACTCCCGGGCCGAGAATATCCTGGTGTACCCCACCGGACTGGTCAATACCACGTTCTACATTTACCTGAGTGTGCAGGCAGGTCTGTATGCCGAAGCCAGTGTAAACGGATACTATACCATTATGAGCATAGCGGGCTGGGTGTGGTGGGCCCGAAAGGAGGCAGACGGCGTACAGCAGCTGCACATCTCCGGCTCATCCGGTACCGACTGGCGAAATACTCTCCTGTTTTTCGGCTTTTTCTGGGTAGCACTCTGGTGGCTGCTCAGCCGGTTTACCGACAGTTCGGTTCCTCTGGCCGACGGATTTGCGGCTGCATCTGCCTACACCGGGATGTGGCTGATGGCACGAAAAAAACTGGAAAACTGGATATGGTGGATTGTCACCAACATTGCCTCCATTCCCCTTTATTTTTCAAAAGGATTTGTTTTTACCAGCTTTCAGTATCTGGTGTTTCTGGTGCTGGCCATTATGGGTTACATGGAATGGCGCAGGAAACTGATTCAGAGTGAAGCTGCCAGAAGTGCATAAATACCTGCAGTTTCCGTACGCAGACGTGTGGAACCCAAACTTACGCCGCGGAAACCATTTTCCATGGCCAGCGCTGCCTCTTCCGGGGTGAAGTCGCCCTCAGGACCGATCAGAATAATCATATCTGAATCGGTCTGAATGGAATTTTTCAAATGGGGGAGGCCCTCTTCTCCACACCAGGGAATATATCGCTGCTTTTCAGAGGTATTTTTAACAACATCCCGAAAAGGGACGAGCGCGTTCAGCTTTGGCAGTGTTGCCCGGAGCGACTGTTTCATGGCAGAAACAAGAATTTTCTCCATACGGTCGTGCCGTACGGTTTCCCTCTCTGATCGCCTGCACAGAACGGGGGTGATTTCATCAACTCCCAGCTCGGTGGCCTTCTCCAGAAACCACTCGAAACGATCCATATTCTTGGTAGGTGCCATAGCGATGTGAATATGGAAAGAACGCTCCCTTGTTTCATCTGTTGACGTCAGAATACGCGCGAGAGCATGTCTTTTGCCACATTCAGCCAGCTCTGCCGTGTAGAATTTGCCCTTCCCGTCGGTGATATCGAGCCTGTCGCCCGGTTTTTTACGGAGCACAGAAACCAGATGCCTGCTCTCCTCTTCATCGAGGAGCGCCAGTCCGTTCTCTATCTTCGGCGTATAGAAGAGTTGATTCATAGATTGTTCTGCGGCAGAATGTGATCGAGAGCGGCAAGCTGAAGGCCAAACCTGAAGTCGTCGCCGATGGGCGCCGAGATGGTGATGTGTTCACTGGTACCGGGATGCTGAAAACGGATTGACGCGGCGTGCAGCATCATGCGTTTCATACCAAAAATATCCCTGAAATATTTGTTTTGTTTGACGTCGCCATGTCGAATATCGCCGATAACCGGGTGATTGATATGCGCAAAGTGCTTCCTGATCTGGTGCCGGCGACCTGTTTCGGGCCGGGCCTCTACCAATGAAAAACGGGCAGTTTTATATCTCAAACCGATAGGAGCGTCAATTTCCGACATTCCGAGAGGAGAATAATTGGTTACGGCATCGAGGTGACCGCGGCCCGATTCCTTGTCGGCGAGTGCATAGTCTATGGTTCCGGGTTCTTTCACCCACCCGCGCACAAGAATCCAGTAGCGCTTGTCCATCGTTTTATCCATGAACTGCTCCCCCAGAAAACGGGCTGATTCCTGACTTTTTGCGAAAACCAGTACGCCGGAGGCTCCCCTGTCTATGCGGTGGGTTGTATATATATGTGTACCACCGAGCTGGTCGCGCAGCAGTTGCAGGACGAACACCCTGTCTTCGCTGATACCTGTGCGGTGCACCAGAATACCCGAAGGCTTGTTGATGGCGACGAGCATCTCGTCTTCGTAAAGAATCGGAAACGGGGTCATTGGAGCAGAGCGGTCAGCGACGCGATATCCAGCGATTGCTGCTCTCCGTTGCTTTGATTTTTCACGTTCAGTGTGCCGGTTGCCATTTCTGTTTCACCGGCAACTGCCACATACGGCACCCCCCGCTTTGCAGCGAATTCGAACTGTTTTTTCAGTTTTCCGGGTTCGGGATATACCTCACAGGGTATTCCGGCAGCTCTCAGCGCAGTGGCGCACCGGAAAGCATACTCAAAGGTAGGCTCATCGAAAGAGATGAACAATACCTTCACTGCTTCGGAGAGCGATTCGGGGAACAGATTCAGCTCCTCCATCACATCGTAGATACGGTCGGCGCCAAAGGAGATTCCCACACCGGAGAGACCAGGAACACCGAAAACCCCGGTAAGATCGGCATAACGCCCACCACCGCCAATACTGCCCATTCGCACGCCCTTTGCAGCCACTTCAAAGATACAGCCTGTGTAATAGGAGAGTCCGCGCGCGAGCGTGATATCGAACTGTACCTCATTTTTCAGTGGTACCTGCCCGAGGAAGCGGAATACCTGATCGAGTTCGTCGAGGCCAAGCAATCCGGTGGGGCTGGACGAGAACATATCCCGAAGTGCATGCCTGTCGGGGTTTTCCAGCATTTTTTCGATAGAAGCCGTTGCATCTTCGGGGATACCGCGTTCTGTCAGTTCTTTTCTGACGCCTTCAATCCCGATTTTGTCGAGTTTGTCAATAGCGACCGTCATATCAGTGAAACGGTCGGCGATACCGGCAGCTTCGGCGATGCCGAACAGCACCTTCCGGTTATTGATTTTGATAACAACGGGCACGCCGAGTGCGGCGAAGGCATTATCATATATCTGTGTGAGTTCGGCTTCAAAGAGCAGGGAATCGGAGCCGATTACGTCGGCGTCGCACTGATAAAATTCACGGTACCGGCCCCGTTGCGGGCGGTCGGCGCGCCATACGGGCTGAATCTGGTATCTTTTGAACGGGAATGACAGTGTTCCGCGATTCATAACCACATATCGGGCGAAAGGCACCGTCAGGTCGTAACGGAGACCGCGTTTGGAGATGCTCGACACCAGCTTCTGGGAGTCGCGGTTATCCAGCGCCTCCTGATTCGCTTTTTCGAGAAAATCGCCGTTGTTGAGCACCTTGAAGAGCAGCTTGTCGCCTTCTTCGCCGTACTTTCCGGTGAGCGTACTCAGGTTTTCCATGGCTGGTGTCTCTAACGGCTGAAAACCGAACAAAGAGAATACCTCTCTGATCGTATCAAATATAAACGTGCGTTTCCGCACCTGTTCCGGACCAAAGTCGCGGGTACCTTCAGGAATAGAGGGTTTTTGCATGAATAATCATTTACGGGGGCTGATACATTTTACCGTAACAGCCCCCGGAAGTATTGACAACGCGGAGTTGATGTGCTTTTTGAAATCAGGTATTATCCGGAGTTTTTACCTGTGGCAGAAAATCCCGGACAAACGCTTACATGGCGGCATTCATACTGGCTACTGTTCCGAAAAGCAGTCCTTTCATGGACAGGCCTACCACTACCAGTATCGTGGCGATAGTAGTCCACACAGCCAGTTTTTTGTGCTTTTCAGTATCATCACCTGCTTTTTTGGAGAGCGTGCGACCCACCTGAACTGCGGCAATTGCGAGAATCATGATAGTGATGTGCTCAACTGAGAAGTAGCGGGTTACCGGGTTTTTCATCGTGGCTGCCATATCGGAAAAGTTGACATAAGCGCTGAATCCAAAGTACTGGACAAGCCCGAGCACCAATTGAAGGTGAGCCAGGCCAAGCAGCGCAACAGAAGCCGTATTATCGCCTTTTTCGAAAGCGCGATTGCCTTTCCAGCCGGTCCAGGAGCGGTACAGCACATATACCAGGGCGGCCAGAATGAGGTAACGGTTGTAAGAGTGCAGGGTGTTGATCAGTGTATGCATGTTGTACAGCGTTTTGTTTGAAAAGACACGGTTGGGCGCGCGTACGCACCAGTCATGACAAAGGTAAAGCAGTACTGGGGAAATATTTGAGAGTGTTCAAAATTTACCGGAGGGAGGCTTGTCACTTGCCTTTGAAAACAGCCCCTAAATACAGCGCAGAACACAGAATACCAAAGGTTTCCCCCGTCTCTCTGACGTGAAAAACGGGGAAAACCTGTGAAAACTCCCTATAATTTCGCAAATTTTCTCAAGTACCGATACTCCTCGCTCCACACCTCCAACCAGTAAATACCTTCACCAAGCGTACTTACATCAAGGCGAATCTGCTGCGTATCGGTCCAGGTGGTTTTCTGAACAATACGACCAGTCATATCGAGGATGCTGACAGTACATTCCGATACCATGGCAGGCAGTGGCACATACAAATCGGAGGTGGCCGGATTGGGATAGACCGACAGTCCGGGTGTAACCGGTGAATCAGCTGATACCGTACAATCGTAGGCCGGATTGTACGGTACCAGATTGAAATAGGAACTCGTACACCCGGTTTCCAGATCCGTCACGACCAATCCGTAATATCCGTTACTCTTTGTACAGTACCATATTCCGGTTTCTCCGGGTATCGGGTTCGACGACTTGTACCACTGGAGAGCATACTGGCCGGGAAGAGCGGCAGTATCATACAACCTGAGCGAGTTGTTGTAATTATACCACACTGGTTCGGTCGGGAGCGCATGGAAGGTGATCAGGGTGGAGTCGGAAGTGGATACGCAGCCGTCCTGAGAGATAATGCGTGCCTGATAGTACCCCGTTTGGGCAGGTTTGTAGAAAAAATCGGTGGCACCCCCGATGAGCGCGTCGTTTCTCAGCCATTCATTGCCGCTGCCATAAGACGATACCAGTACCAGACTGGTCGCGCCCGCGCACGCGGAGGAGCCATTGGGCGTAAGCAGCACAGGGGGCACCGGCACAGGATATACAATCACGGTATCTCTTGATATAATTTCCTCGACGGGGTGGATGATATTCATAACTACAATCAGTCCGCCCGCAACAATGGTATCATTGCTGAGCAGGTTAAACGAAACGGTACCACATTCGTCGTCAGCACCCTCAACGCCACTATCCTCATCCACCACGCGGAGCTGGTAATTTCCGTTTCCGAGCGGGAGCCCCACATTAAAGGTATGCGGCAGCGTGATATTTGGCACATCGGGCGAGGAGTCGAACAACAAACCGCCGTTGTTGGGTGCCGAAATCTGCAGGTACATATCGGGCAGGCCGAGACCGAAAGCGTCGGAGCAGGCGGCCTGCAATACGCGAATACTTTCCAGGCGGTAACCTGTGGTGTCAATGACCGTTTTGCAGGAAACTTCATATCTGCCTTCATCTGAATAGGTATGTGGAGGTGGGTTTTCTCCCGTATAAACAGGTGATCCGTCGCCGAAATTCCATTCATAACTGATTCCGGGGTTGCCGCCCGACGGAACAAGGTTGGTGAAGGATACCGTTGCACTTCCACAACCTTCAGGATCAGTCAGGGAGAAGCCGGCAGTATTGCTCACTTTGGGAGCGATATAAAGCTTCATGGGAAAAGTAGCCTCCTGGGTCAGAAAGAAAATCGTTGCACGAAGCGTCACAATCAGCGAGAAAGAGTCGTGTTCAAAGGGTGTTCCGCAGATTCTGAGGCAGCCGTCGGTTTCGGTGGCCATATCGAATACCGACTTGTTGGGCTGCCAGTGCAATCCTGCCGGCAATCCGTCAATCGCCACGATTTCAAACTTGCTGATAACGAGTCCGGGCTGTGTGACACTGTCGAGCGCATAAACCGGCGTGGTTGTTTTGGGGAGCCTGAAAGAAATGCTCTCGTCGTACGGTGCTCCGAGCTGGCCGTCGGGCAAACCGGGGAGATAGACTGTATCGGCGGGCAAACCGGCAGGTACCTGCGTCTGGCAACCGGGGCAGCCGGTTTGTGCATCAGAAAACAGGGGGAAGAGCAGTGTGATCAGAATGGCAAGGGAAAAAGTACGCATATAGATGAACATTTGGTTACAAAAAGCAATAGGAGCAAAGCGGGATGCCGTGCTGCCGGCAGGCAGACACGTAAATAGGAAGCATATAAAAGGAAGAACCCTGCGCAAACCAGCAGGTAGCGCCATGAGAACGGGAAGGGATGCGAAGGTAAGTCAAACTGACTGAAAGAAACAAATAACGCCCCCCGATTTGTGCATATTGCCATCTGATAAAATCTTTTCAGACAAACAAGCGTTAATCGTCAAGTGATTTTTCTGGTATGAAATACGTTATACTTTTTCTGAAACTGGTCGTGTTCGTGTCTGTGCTGCTTGTCCGTCTGGACGAGTGGGATATTTCATGGGTTTATTCCGGCTCAAAATACCGGAATGCCTTTAACTACTACAAGGACTCGCTGGCCAACGTCATCATCTTCCTGATCTTCCTTGATTTTGTGCAGTTTGTGGTGGTGGGTATCTATCGCCGTCGCCACAGGGTACGCGGCGATGACAATTTCATTGTGGGAATGGGACATATTTATTCCATCCTGCTGGTGATGGGTGTGGTAGTCGGTATTCTGTCGCTCTTTCAGATAGATGCACGGCAATTATTCACCTCTCTTTCCATCGTGTTCGCCGGTCTGGCACTGCTCACCAAGGATTATATTTCCAATATGATCAACGGGATGGTCATCACCTTCTCCGGACAAATCAGTATCGGCGACAACGTGAGTGTAGGGAAGCACCGCGGGAAAATCATTGACATCACGCTGCAGAATATTCATCTGCTGAACGACGATGACGATATGATTTTCATACCCAACAACACCCTGCTTACTTCCGAGGTAATCAACTATACAAAAAGAGAGATCAAGCGCACGAGTATTGACTTCGAAATTGACCTGCGGCACCTTAAAACAGTAGAAGAACTGGAACAGAGCCTCATAGATGTTCTGTCTCCCTTTCAGGATCTGATTCAGCCCGACAGCTACTACCTCCGGGTGGCCGAAGTAGCCAAAGACAGCGTTTCCATGAAATTTCAGTATATTCTCAAGGAGCCAAACAAGGAGCTGGAGCGACTGATCCGCCGCAAAACCATCCGCCGGCTCGTGGAAATCATCAGTGAACGGGAAAAAATTGCTGACCAGATACCTGATTTGCCCGATTCTGCGGGTCACGGAATTATTTGATGATTCTCGTCATTTATCTGCAATGTATATTCTGCCTGGCGTACATTCGCGCCGACAGACTTATACACAATGACTAATACATCAATTGAGTCCGCTATTCGCGAACTGGAAACCTACAACAAACAGGGAGAAAGCTACACCGACGCTACCGGAAGGTATGGATGGCGGAACCCAATCAGAGCCGATACCGGCGATTTGCTACGCATTCTGACAATCGCTGCCAATCCGCTCAGGGTACTCGAGATAGGCACCGGGCACGGACTCTCCACGCTGTATCTCGCGAGCGGGCTGGCAAACCATGAAACCTGCCATATAGACACCATCGAGTTTGATTCGGGTGTTGCCGAAAGCACGCAACAGCGTATGGATGACTGTAAAGTGCCGGTCAGGGTGCACACCGGTGATGCACTTGATGTAATCCAAACCCTGAACGGACACTATGATCTCATTTTCTTTGACGCCCAGAAAAACAAGTACCAGGAACACCTCAAAGCGCTGATCAACCGTCAGCTTGCCGGCCCCGGAAGTATCATCCTTGCAGACAACGTAACCGACCGTCGTGAAGAGTGCCAGCCTTTTCTTGACTGGTTCGTTGCTGAAGGGATCAACCACTTTATACTTCCCACTGAATGTGGCCTGCTGGTGGCCCGTCTCTAATCTTTGATGAGTCAGAACGAACCGAAGAAGAAACTCACCGTTTTCGAGCCGTATCAACCCCTCAACCGCCTGGGATTCCTGCACACGCGCTGGCGCGGAAAGGTTTATCCACCTTTCATGGATCTGAATGCCATTCAGGCGCTGTGCGATACCTGGGAAACTGACGAACACGATATTTTCATCAGTACACACCAGAAAGTAGGCACCCACCTCACCAAAAAATATGTGGTGGAAATACTGCGAACGGCCATTCGTTATCCTGAATCGCACAATATGGGCAGTGGCGATATAGGTCACGGAACAATACCCTGGCCAGAGGTAACTGCATCGCAGCATGGTTTGCCGTATTTTCGCGATTTTCTGGAAAAAACCGCCGGCTATCCGCGACCCTGGTACGCACACTGTTTCGTGGAAGATATGCCCGCAAAATATATTCACCCGAAGTCAAAATTCATCGTTTGCCTGAGAGACCCGCGGGGCGCTGCCGTTTCGCAGTACTTCTTCTACCGTTCACACCCGCTGCTCAACGTATCGGCCGATATGACAATGGATGAATTTGTGGATATATTCGTGGACGGCGACCTGTATTTCGGAGATTATCACCTCCATGCTCTCAGCTGGATTGAAAGTGCCGGAAAACAGATTCCACGTGAAAGTATCCTGTTTCTCCGTTATGAAGACCTGGTGGAGCGAAAAATGGAGGTGGCCAGGCGAATAGCCCGTTTTCTGGTGCCCGATGCGTCAATCACCGATGAACAATTCAATGCCATCGTGGACAGTACCGGATTTGAAACCATGAAGCAGGGAATCCGGGAAAACCCCGGCAGCTTCCATTTCAATCCTGAAACATTCTTCAGGTCGGGCAAAACACGCGACTGGGAGGCTCATTTGTCTGAAAGAGCTGTCAAGGCTATTGACGCCAAAACCCGCCGCCTGTGGGGCAATGATCTGATTACGCCACCTCTCCCCGATGTTCAAACGCTCGAAAATGACTGACAATGAACAATACACTGATTGCTGATGTGAAACATATCCTGGTGCGCGATCTGCAAACCATGGCCGGCGAAGTGGCCGATACCCCCGACGAGGATCTGTGGGAGGCGCTGCCCGGGGTAATCAATCCGGTGGGAACACTCGCCCTGCATATCTGCGGCAATCTGCGCCATTTCATCGGAGCATTGCTGGGAAGTGATGGCTACCTGCGCGACCGCGACAGGGAATTCAACCTGCGCGATATGCCGAAAGAAGAACTTCTCGGAGAAATAACGGATACGGCAATAGCAATTGCGGCAGCGCTGGACGGACTCGATCCCGCCCGCCTGAACGATCCCATGCCGGCACCGCCACCACAGCATCAGGGTCGGACAATCGGCTTTTTTCTGGTCCAGCTATGCTGTCATACACATCGTCATCAGGGTCAGCTCAACTATCTGCGCCGCATCAAAAAAGGTATCTGATTACACCATGAAAAATGTCTGCTACCCTTTTGTGCTGCTCTGGACAGCTATGGCTCCCGCTTTCCTCTTCGCCAAAGAATGGCACGTTGGCCCCTCGCGCGCATACACAACGCCCGCGCAGGTGAGCAATCTGGTCTCCGATGGCGACACGGTCAGTATTGATGCCGCCCTCTATCCGAATCACCCGCAGGTTTATTTAACCAGAAACCGGTTGCTTTTGCGCGGAATTGGCGGCCGACCCCGACTCGAAGCAGGAGCAGCGCTGGCAGGTAATGCCAACGGGAAAGCCATATTCGTCATAAGTGGTGCCGATTGTGCTGTCGAAAACCTGGAATTTGCCAACGCAGCAGTACCCGATCACAACGGCGCTGGTATCAGACAGGAAGGCTGTGACCTGACAGTAAGATATTGTTTCTTCAACGGAAATGAAATGGGCATCCTGGGAGGAGCCTACACCGATTGTACGGTCACCATGGAATACAACGAGTTTGCCAACAACGGAAGCACCAGCAACCCCGGCTACCAGCACAACATCTATATCGGCAGAATAGATACATTTATCTTCAGGTATAATTACAGCGTAAACGCCATCGCAGAGGGACATGAGTTAAAGAGCAGAGCGAAAAACAACATCATTTTATACAATTATACAGGTAACCAGACAACCACAGACAGCAGAACGATTGATCTGCCCAATGGAGGAACAGCTATTCTTGTCGGGAATGTGATTGAACAGGGGACCTCCTCAGCCAACAGCAATCTTTTCGGATACGGCATGGAAGGTCTTTCCAATCCGGCACCGCACAACATGTGGGTGGCACACAATACCTTCGTGAACAAAAAATCAACGGGAAACTTCATCCAGGCGGGAGCCGGAACGGATACACTTTTCCTCAAAAACAACATTCTGGCAGGAGCCAAAACATCCGGACTGATACAGGGTACACCTGCACACCTCGATTCATCCCATAACGTGGTCAACAACAGTATTAACGCTGTCGGATTCGAGGATCCGGCAAATTTCAACTACCACCTGACAGGAGGCTCTCCGGCGGTGAACCGCGGAATCCGGCTGGACAAATATGTGGGCAGCTACTCTCTCGATCCGGAGTGGGAGTATGCCAATACAGCGATGAACACACCGCGCGCCCTGTCAGGCCCACCCGACGCCGGCGCATTTGAATACCCTCAGTCATCGGCAGCACAGGAACCCGGCAACAGCGCCCTGTCGGTATTTCCGAATCCATGCCGGGATATTCTGCACACAAGTGGTACCGATCAGGCAATGTACAGCATCCATGATACTGGCGGACGTTACATACAGGGCGGACTGACGCTGCGGAACAGTATCCGCACAACTGACATGGCCCCGGGAGTTTACTTTCTGCGTATCGGGAACAAATCGTGCGTATTTGTGAGAGAATGACAGATTACTGTTGACAGCAAAAGGCTGCCGGTGGACCGAATACTGTTCATTGGCCACGACGCGTGTTGATAGTCCAGCGGATACCCAACAGCAGGCGCTGGCGCTGTACAGGAGCGTAATTATAGGTCGGATCAAAGGTAAATCCGTTAGGATTATCCACGTCTGTCTGCCTGTCGAAGGGATCGAAGGCCCGCATGATGACGTCCTCACGCGGGAAAAAACCAGTCAGATTTTTCACTGCCGCATACAGTTTCAGGCCCTCCTTCAGTTCTGTAGAAAACTGGATATTGTGTATGGCAAACCAGGGGGAGTACCCGGGCCTGTAGTCGTTGGGGAATACGGGCAATCGCATTGGACTATTCACATTACCCGTATAATCGAGGGTAATTTTGAAGGCAGGAAGGGGACAGGTAACTGCCCACGTACCTGAGAACGGCGGGGCATAAAGTTGAGACAAACGCTGTCCTTTTTCTTCCCGGAAAACATTCATAGCTGTTACTCCTGCCACAATTCTGTACCCGTGCATAAAACTGAAATCCATATTCAGCGCTGCACCCGAAGACACCGCATACCCGTCGAGGTTATCGTAAATAATCAGATCAGGATCCGTGTCGTAGTCTGGCAGAATCTGGTTGAAAAAGCGTGTATAAAACAGGGATCCGTCGAGTGTTATGACACTGGCATGAGCGGGAAAAAACTTGCGGGTGTAATTGATATTTCCATTCCAGGAGCGTTCCGGGCGCAGATTACCGGCAATAATAACCGTACGGGCGCCGGTGAGTGCAGCGTGATCCTCGGTGAAGATATTGGCAATCCGGTAGCCTGATCCTGTGGTAATACGCAGGCTGTGCTGAATATCCTTCACCCATTTCCAGCTGATCCGGGGCGTCAGAATATTGCCGTGCACAGAGTTGTAATCATAGCGGAGACCGAGCAGCAGGCGGTTTCTGCCATTCAGTTCTATCTGATCCTGGATGAAAATACCCGGCAGCCAGGTTCGTGAGGGCAGGTTGGACGCGCCATCGGGCGTGGCGGTAGCCGGGGAGTTATCGTCGTACAGGGTGAAGCGCACTGCGGCGCCCATCACTGCTTCATGCCTTTTGCCCAGTGGCAAATCCGTTGTGAGCTGTCCGAAAGCCACCTGCTGTTTGCCAGTGTAAAGGATATTTCCATAGTGTGAGTACTGATCATGCAAATTCCAGGAGGCATCAAACATTACCCGGCGTGTTCTGACAGGCAGCTGGTATCGACCCAGCATCTCCATTCGGTTTGTGCGGATACTCTCGCCGTAGATACTGTCAGTTCCGCGCCAGCGCGGCTCCCACTGCATCTCACCGCCCCAGCGATTTTCGTGTACATACCGGGCTGCCAAAGATGCCTGATAGTTACCTTTTCTGGTGAATCCCCATTTGTTGAATACGGAAATCCGGTCTTGTAGCACTACATCTGTGAAGTTATCACCATTGACGTCGAGCGGGTTCTGATAGCTGAACCAGTTGATACCGAGCAGTGAACTGGCTTTCCCTGTTCTTATTCCTGCTGCTATATCCATGTTTGTCTCCCCGATGGAAGAACCAAATACATCCAGGTACAAACGGGGCGCCGTCAGGGCGTTTTTGGTAATAACATTAATAACTCCGGCCACCGATTCCGATCCATAAAGGGCACCGGCGGGTCCTTTGGTGATTTCAATCCTGTCTATCAGTCCGTTGGGAATTCCGCTGAGTCCATACACGGTGGAAAGACCACTTACCAAAGGCATACCGTCAATAGTGACCATGGTGTAGGACCCCGGCATTCCGTTGATTTGTATATCTCCGGTACCGCACACGTTGCAATTCGTCTGCGGGCGCACGCCATTTACCAGCGAGAGCGCATCAAAAAGACCGGGAGTCACATTTTTCTGAAAGAAAACAGACGTGTATATTTCAACTGGTATTGGAGAGAGGTCTTTGGATATGTCTCTGGCCGCTGCTGATACTGTAACCGTTTTGAGAGCCGTCTCAGAGGGTGCCAGCCAGATGATTTTTTCCCTGAGCGTATCTGCCAGTTCACCCATCCAGGGTTTATAGCCTATTCTGCTGATATGAACCCTGAGCGGGGTTGTTTTCATTTCTGGCAACCTGAAGCGCCCGAGTGTGTCGGTGAATCCGCCCCCATGGAAGCCGCTGACAGTGACCACTGCCGCAACAACCGGCTCGCGACTGACAGAATCAATCACCGTGATACTGATTGCCTGGGCACTAACGGTGGCCGGGGCCCACAGCATAATTAGCCTGAAGATAAATCTTTGTATATTCTTTTTTCCTGACAACATCAAAGAATTAAACACGACACAACAATCAGGGGTTCAGACCACCCGTAAAAATCCCGCTGTTACGCCAGAAAAGGCATAAATCAGCCCCTCACACCCGCTTCCTGAACTCGCCGGGTGTCATTCCCGTCCGGGACTTGAACAGTCGGGAGAAGTACTGTGCACATTCAGATATACCTGTAATGTAGTTTCTTTGCACAGTGATTATTTTTCATTTTATCAAACCTTTATCCGGTGCTCAGATATCGTCTGTATTTTCTGTTTCTCACTATCATCTACTGTTCAGGAACCCTGACAGGACAACACACACAGCGTGGCGGTTTCATTTACGGCTGGAATAACTATTCTCCAGACCCGGACACTGGTATAGGAAACAGACCAGTACCGTGGGATTCAACGGATATGGTTTCAATACCTCATGTGCCGCCGCCGGGCGTGCATCCACGCATTTACTTCGGACCTGATGAAATTGCCTCTATCCGATTTCGTCTGGACAGCACCCTCAGTGGTCAGGCAGCCCTGAAAGTACTGCGATCACATACTACAGCGATGCATTTGAGCCCCGCTGCCGGTGTTCCCCAATACTACAGAGCCCTGTTGGCACACGATACCACAGTATGGAACGGGGCTACTCCCAGGGATAGAACTATTACGGCTTCAATACTGGCACTGGAAGCTTTTCTGTGTCTTGTTTATGACGGTGAAACCGACAGCATTGTGGGTATGAGTTATGCTGACCGGGCAGAAGCGTTGGCAGATGCACTTCATTTCTGGGCAAAACTGGCACTGGCTGATCCGGCTGTCGGTTCTTCCGGAGAGAAATACCGTTTGTTCGGGGGTGTACATATGGCCTATTGCTACGATTTCAATTATTACGCCATGACACCGGGTCAGAGAGACACTGTTCGTATGGCGCTGGTCAAAATTATCCCTGAAACCCCGCGCTATGGTACAGGAGTACATTGCTACACCACCACCAGTAACTGGAGTGCTCTTAACGGGTTTGAAATCATTCCAAACCTGGCTATTGAAGGCGAACCCGGCTACAAGGCAAATCTGACAAAACACTGGATGAGAACAATGTACAACTTCATTCAGTATGGCTGGTATCCCTCCGGCGCAGGTTATGAAGGGCTAGGCAAGAATGGGCAATGGGTAACCACCCTCATTGCATGCGCCAGGCGCGGGTACAGCCTGCTGTCCCATCCGCATGTCAGGGCGTACGGCAATGCCTTTCTGCCAGCTATTACACAGCCTTTTGGATACGGCTTTACCACCTACGACGTATGGGGAGGTTCGGGACGAGATCCTGTGTTTGGCCGAAACCGGTTTAATGCATCAGATGCCGTGGGATTGAAATGGGCCTTCCCCAATGATCCGGCAGTGGACTTTGTATGGAGAAACTATGTAGAAAAAGCACCGGAAATACCCGACACCGGCTACGTTTACAGACAATTCAATATCGACGACGGTTACAGTAATTTCCTCCTGCCAGCAGTTATTTTTGCCCGGGACTACACGCCGGGGAGCTGGGAAAATCAGGCGCAATCTGTCGTGAAAGAAGATTATCTGGCGTCCGACAGAGGTCTGGCTGTTCTTCGCAGCGGTCGGAGTGGTTCCTCTCTGGCAGTACAATTTCATGCAAGACAGGATATGGGAGGGCACACCCACGGCGACAGACTTGATTTTACCCTGAGTGGCCTGGGGAGGATGTGGGTACAGAAAATTTACGGTGGCAGCCCTTTCCAGCCTTCAAAATATCATTCTATGGTGTTGATTGATGGTAAAGGGATTGGTGTTGGCGACCCTGATGGTGATAAATGCCGCCAGCCTGCCCGTGTGTTGTTTCACGAATGGGGTGACACACTCTCCAGTGTATCCGCCGATGCCACCTATGCCTATACCTGGGAATGGCACTGGTCGCCTCAATCTCCCGGCAATCAACACCCCTGGCTCGGCACCAACGGCTGGGAAGCTGTGACCGAACGATGGAACGATTTTCAGCCGACTCCCGTCAATGAGCCACTGTACGATACTCCCTTCTACGATTATCCACACTGGAGTCAGCCAGGCAAACTGGAACGCCTTGTTAAAAGACGTTATAATCCAATGCAAAAGGTATTCCGGACAATCGGTATGATCAAAGGCGATCATCCAATGGTACTGATTGCCGACGAACTCCGGAAAGATGACGATTCGCACCTTTACGAATGGGTAGCCCAGATCACCAACGATCTGGTGGTTGATACAACTGTAATCTCACTCAGTCCCGACAACTACCGATATGATATTATCCTGAAGGAGCCTGCAAGTACAGGCAATCGCCGCCTGCTCGTACGAATATTGAATATGGCCGACTTGAACCCTCAGGAAATACCTTTTCGAATTGATACGCTGAATTATTTCGATTACTTCTCCGGACTGCCATTCTCGCCAAATCCCAACGTTGTGAGACAAAGACTGATTATTTCTTCTCAAAGTGTGGAGCCCGGATTCAGGATACTGCTATACCCGTTCCATGACAGCGATCCACTACCTCAGACAGCCTGGAACGAAAATCGTGACACATTGCGGATCGAACTGGCCGGCCAGAATCACATTCTGAACCTGCACACCGAAAGTGCTGGCAATATTCGAATTGAGCGACTAGTCAGCAGCCCCGTGAGTGGCCTGGTATCAGAAGAGCCAGGTGAAGGAATAAATCTATTTCCAAACCCTGCAAGTGGTATGCTGCACCTTGTTCTACCGAAAGGGTCCCAGACAGATGGCGCTATATCAGTCACCGACTCACAGGGAAGAACCTTGCTAAGCTGCGAAATGAGTAATCAGATAGATGTTTCCTCTCTGCCACCCGGGCAATATTTTCTGAACTGTAAGCAGGGGACCCGGAGATACAGAGCCAGCTTCATCCGACATTAGAGCAACTGAACCCGTTCTGAAAAAGAGATACTACCATACCCGGGAGATTGGATATATCACTACAGCCAGTCACCCCCGTTTCCTGAACTCACCGGGGGTCATACCAGTCCGGGACTTGAACAGTCTGGAGAAATACTGCGGATACTCGAAACCAAGGGTGTAAGCCATGGTGCTGACCGACAGATCGGTACCTGCCAGCAGATTTTTGGCCTCTTCAATCAGGAATGAGTGTATGTGATCCTGTGCGTTCTTTCCGGTCTCTTTTTTCAGCATATCGCTCAGGTAATTGGGCGAAACGTGCAGCTTTTCGGCCAGTATCCTCACGCTGGGCAAGCCTGCCACGGAGGTGCCACCCGAGCGAAACCAGGCCTCCAGCTCATTTTCAAATTGAGCGAGAATACCCTTGCTGGCGCTTTTTCTGGTAATAAACTGCCGGTCATAATAACGGCGGCAGTAATTAAGCAATAATTCCAGGTTGGACACAATCAGCGTATGACTGTGACTGTCCGTATTTTCGGCTATCTCATTCCGAAGGCGATCAACAACATCCAGCAGGTTATTTTTTTCCTTGTCCGACAGGTGCAGGGCCTCATTTGTCGCGTATGAAAAAAACCGGTACTTCCGGGTGATTTGCTGCAGGGAGGTTCCCCGCAGCAAATCCGGGTGAAAAAAAACACCCCAGCCCTCCCGCTGTACCCGGTGATCAAATTCGCTGTCCAGTGTGATGACCTGTCCGGGCGCTACACACAACAGACTACCCTCCTGAAAATCGTAATACTGTCTCCCGTATTTGATACGATTGGAGCAGTAGTTCTTGAACATCACGGAGTAAAAGCCCGTACTGACACTGGCTCCCGCCAGTTGCTGCTCGTCGGTTGAGGCAAAATCAATGACCGTAATCAGCGGATGACGGGGCTTTTCCTGCATGAAAAGCGTACTCAGGTCAGAAATGTGATCCAGAACAACCATCCTGTTACTACATCTGGCTCATGATGATCCGGTCGAAGGCGCGATCGCCCAGAAATACCCGCATCCATACCATTGGTTTGGCCATGGCTCCCACCCGGTAGCGGGTTTTGGGGCGCGGCGAGGCAATAATTTTTCTGACAGTTTCCGCAATCACATCCGATTTGGAGTATTGCCCGTTATCATTCATCTTTTTCAGGGCTTCGGCAATTTTCCGGGCCATACCGGCATACACACCCTTGCCGGAGAATTCGAGCATGTTGCCCAGCATGACACTCCCCCATTCTGTCTGTATGATACCGGGCTCCAGTACGACCACATGTATATTAAAAGGCTGCAGATCCAGGCGCAGACTGTCGCTCCAGCCCTCCAGCGCATGCTTGGATGCATGATACCAGGCTCCCATCGGCATATACATTTTCCCCCCCATGGAGGATGTATTGATAATGGTGCCAGCACCAGCCTTCCGCATAAATGGAATTACCTTCTGAGTGAGCAATGCCAGACCAAAGATATTGACCTCGAACTGTCTCCGGGCCTCATCCATAGGAACATCTTCCACAGCACCGTACAGGCCATACCCGGCATTATTCCATAAAATATCAATTTTCCCCTCTTTTGCCATGATGGTATCCACCACCTGCTGCACATCGGCCTCGCGCGTGATGTCCATCTGCAGGGGAGTAACCCCCAGTTCGCGCAGATCGTTCATCTGGTCTATCCTTCGCGCTGCGGCATAAACAATATGCCCGTCTCTGCCCAGTACCCTGGCAGTTTCCTTTCCCATACCGGAACTGGCGCCGGTTATCAGAATTACTTTCTTCATTTTTTTGTATTTGCAAAATAGTCAACAATGTACTCCATAAAACCGGATGTTTCATGGAATCTGACGCAAAGGTCAGGAGCAGCAGCGCTCCCCGACTATACAAATTACGGAAGAATGGATACTTTTCTACTTTTTCGGAGCGTCGCCCGGCATCTTTAACAATTCGGCTGACAGATTTTATTCAGCTGGATCGGCATTAAAAATGTGAATTGACTCACAAAATCAGACGCTATGTACACCAGATTTCTTGTTTCCGAGCTCAGGCGCCGATGGTTTTCAGATAAAGTAATTCTGGTGACGGGCGCCCGACAGACCGGGAAAACCACATTGTAGATTTCGCCACAATAGCGAACATCACACAGCGGCAGCCGCAGCCATCAACCCACGGCTTCAGTCGTGGGAAACGTGCCACGGGCGGCCAGACAACCCACACAGCACACCGCGCCAAATCACGCCAAAGACAAAACATCACACAGCGGCAGCCGTAGCCATCAACCCACGGCTTCAGTCGTGGGAAACGCGCCGCCAAACCTACATCTTCACCACCCGGACAATCCACGATGCGCCGCTCCTGTCACGCAACCGGAGCAAATAGACACCCGGCAGCTCCGATCCAAAAGATATCCGCAACACACCGCCAGCAAAACCGGTCTCTCCGGACCGAAGAAATCGTCCGTTCATATCCAGGATATCAAACCACGTATCTCCTGTCAGTGCAGATTCAACGGTCAGCCAGTCGTACACCGGATTGGGATATGCCCTGACGAACCAGCCCGGGGCTGTCGCAGACGAGATATTGTCTGTTTCCCCGTCACAGTCATTGTCAAGACCATCGCCCGGCAGCTCTGTCTGCGACGGATTGACGGCAGCGTTGCTGTCGTCGCAATCACCCGGTATGCCCACGTACCCCGAAGGAATAGTATCAATGGGCAGACAGAATAATAATACACTGTCAGCCGTGCCGTAACCATCACCATCAGCATCAAAGAAGTAGATGGTCAGACTATTACCATCGTCCGTCAAACCGTTACAGTCGTTGTCAATGTCATCGCACAATTCCGCAGCACCGGGATAAACAGATGCGTCAAAATCCGAACAATCCGTGTTCAGCAACACGTACCCGGCAGGTATCGTGTCCGCACATGTACTCACGATCGCACCCGAGTCCCCAAAACCGTCCCCATCAGCATCCGCGTAATATGTATAGTAGGTAATACCGTCGTCCGTCAGACCATTGCAGTCATTGTCAATACCGTCGCATAATTCCGCAGCACCGGGATAAACAGAGCCATTATTATCATCACAATCTGTAGCCGGCACCACATAACCCGCAGGGATCGTGTCCGCACATGTACTCACGATCGAACCCGAGTCCCCAAAACCGTCCCCA
>CAILQK010000310.1 GCA_903836265.1 uncultured Bacteroidota bacterium
CTGTCATGGCCACACTTGCTTTCCAGGGTGGCGTAGCCGCTATAGACTTTGGGGAACCCGGCTGCAATATTGTTTTTTTTGCATAAACGCAAAGCACCGTCGTAATATTCCCGGGCTTTTTCATACTGGCCCAGATCAACGTAAACATTGCCTTTGTTGTAAAGGAGAATTGCCATGAAATCGGATGAATCAGACTCCATAGACAGGGCCTGATTATAGAAATACAGCGCGCTGTCGGGATTTGTTTTCCTGTAAGACACCCCGATATCGTTCAGTGCTGACGACAAGTATTCCTGTCTTCGTGCGTCACAATACGCCTGATATGCTTTTTTATAATAGTCCTGCGCATTGGTTATATTTTTCAGACCAATATATATGGCTCCGATACCTGCATAACAGGTGGCAAGTCTGAATGTATCTCTGTTTTTTTCCGAAATTCTGACGGCCCTGAACAGTACTTCCTGGGCTTCCGTCAATCTGCCCCTTTCCTTGAGGACTTCGGCGTAAAGCGTCAGGCTGCCGGTCAGGTTTTTTTCCAAACCAGCCTGTTCCATCAAACTGATATTGCGGGCAAAATACTTTTCAGCACGGGGAATATGACCTCCGTTAAAACTGAACCGCCCCAGATTGTACAGGCACCTGGATAATGTCACGGTATCAGGCCACTGTTTTCTATTCTCGTACAGGCTGTTAACGATGCTGTAGGCTGAATCGGGCATACCAAGCGCATTGACAGCACTGGCCCGGATGAACGCGACGGGCAGAGCAAACGAATCGGTGAGCGCATATTTTACAGCGAGCATCTCCGCCGAGTCGCACAGCAGCAGCGCCTCGCCCGGGCTGCTGTTGGCCAGGTTGCCGGCCGATCCCGTCAGCTCGCCAATCTGTTTGTACCCGGAAACTGCACTGTCTTTGTCCCCGTTTTTACAGGAACAAACCAACAGGAAAAACAACAAAATAACACTGCAGGGCTTCGACCGTCTGTTCATACATAAAAAATTATGAGTGTCTCAGTTTGGCCGGGTTTGAACCCTAAAGGTAATTGCATTTCCGATTTCAATCGGTCAATAATTGCTTTTAACTGAAAATCGGAATTTTCCGCGCGCTGCAGGGCGAAAAAGTAGCGATAAATGCAAAGGGCGCCCCGACATTTCAGGGCACCCCTTATCCTCGTCATTTTATTTTCAGTCAGAACAGATAGCTGCTCCCCTGGCGCAGTAATACGAAAACGAAAGGGGAGCAACCAAAAATCAACAAAAAAACAGACAAACAGCGAATTATTCTGCGATACAGCGCACAGAAAACCCGCTCGAACGATTGACACTGGTCGTGGTGGAGATTAAACCACTGTTGAAGTACTGCTGCCAGGCCTTGCTCGTGCCATCCTCCGTACTGCTCCAATAGTAGCCGATGCTGCCACGGTAGGACAACAAGCCAGTGATGAGGTTCCTGTTGCCGGCCGCCGGAAGCATCAGGTTGTCTCCGAATTTTTTCCCGGCGCCGTAATTCGTGGCGCTGCTTGAAAAGGAGCCCACACTGGTTTTGGTGTTGTTGGCAATAACGCCTTCCCACTGAGCCTTTGTCGGTATCCGATAACCCGTTGGACACGGATCATTGGCCGTTTTGGAACCATCGTCCCAGGAGCCATTGCCTGCAACGGTGGAATTCCAGCCGGTAATGGGGCCCTCGTTCGTATAGAGAGGTCCCGGCCCGGTGGGGCCTGCCGCTGCCGCTGCCGAACGCCCCCACTGCCAGTAGCCGCCGTTGATCTCCCATGATGGGGTGAACGGATCAGCGCTGGTATTGGCGGCACCGAGGTTGTAGCACATAAAGTCACGGTAGGTTGTCGTGTCTATTTTGGCCTTGCAGACATAAGAAACCGTCACATCCAGGTTGCACGCCTGCCCGCCAATATTCAGTGCGAAGGTCGCTGTGCCACCGCTCGAA
>CAILQK010000311.1 GCA_903836265.1 uncultured Bacteroidota bacterium
GTTAGCGGAACTGCCAAATGCCGGGTTTCCTCCATCAGCAGCTTACTGACGCAGGTGTAGTGTTTATCATTGGTGTGTACAACTGATTGACATCCGGCTTCGTACATTCGCAAAAAAAATACCGCCATGTTCGAACACAAAACCCAACCGCTCCTGCCGAATAATCAATTTGCAGGCAGGGCTTTCAAGTTCTCGTTATTTTCCGCAGCGCTAATTCTGGTATCCCTGCTGATCGGTATGGCAGGCTACCACCTGACGGCCGGTATCGGCTGGACGGACGCTTTTTACAACGCCTCGATGATCCTGACGGGCATGGGACCCGCCTTGGAATTCTGCGAACTGGATGCATCTGTACATGACAGGGTAAAGATATTCGCTGGCATATACGCGCTGTACAGCGGGGTGGTCTTTCTCGCTGCATCGGGGCTGATCCTCTCCCCCCTGTTACACCGCTTTTTTCACAAATTGCATCTGGATATGGAAGATTGACCGGTTCCCTGCATACCGGATTGATTGCTCCGTGCTGTGCGAGACACCCGATCATTACCGTGTCTGATTTTCCTTGAGGATGAAGTGGCTATTCCCGAATCCACTGCCATTTTATTCAGGTGGCCGCTTTTTCAGAGTATATGCAGCACAACTTTCAATTATTTTGTGAAACTTGCGCCCCCTTTTCGGCATGAAAAAACTGACCATATTCATTGCATCGCTTTCTGCATCCGTCATGGCAGCTGCGCAGGGCTCCCAGACTGTCTTTCCGGGCTTGTCGGGCCAGCAGCTGATTGACAGTGTAGCTGCGCGCTACCGTCCGCAGACAGTGCTGGACTATGCCAATGCCCGCGATACGCTTTACGCACGTATTCTGTCCGTCAGCGACGACAGTCTGCGGTGCGTCTATTCGGGTCACACCCTGTATCTCGATCCGTCGCAAGACCCTACACAGTACATTTATCAGGGTGGCGGTACCAACGGAATGAATACCGAACATGCCTATCCGGTGGCAAAAGGCGCCGTGCAGGGTACCAGCGCCCACAGCGACATGCACCACCTCTACCCCACCCGGATTGCGGTCAACGAGGCACGGGGCGACAAGCCCTTCCGGGATATTCCGGATAATCTGACCCAGAAATGGTTTCTGAACAATCAGGTTATGAGCAGTATTCCGGCACAGAACAGGGATGAATACGCAGAATCTTCCGCTGATGGATTTGAGCCAAGGGAGGTTTCCAAGGGGGAGATCGCCCGCTCCGTCTTCTATTTCTACACGGTATACCGGAATCAGGCCAATACTGCTGATCCGGATTTCTTTGAGATACAGCGACTGACCCTCTGCCAGTGGGATGCACAGGATCCGGCTGATGACCGGGAGTTGCAGAAAACCTGGAAAATTGCCACTTATCAGGATGGCAAGCCCAACCCCTATGTGCTGGACTGCACGCTGGCACACCGGTCGTGGTGCCCGGAAATACCCGTATCCTGTCAGGTCGGAGTGCATTTCCCGGTTTCAGGGCCTGTGCTTGATGCTGCCATACTGGGCACGCCCGGGGAATATATCATGTTGCAGGTAACTCTTCCGGCAGCAGGCGATCTTCGCTGGCGACTGTTCTCTTCAGTGGGCAGCCTGCTTCAGGTGTCAGAGACCGGCGAATTGCCGGCAGGCATCCACATTCTGCCCCTTGAACCGAATCCGACCCCGGGAATGCAATTCCTTGAAATAACTTACACCGGCAGGCACGGACAAACGCTCCGCCGCACCATGCCTGTTCCGAGATAGATCAAATCAAAAATCTCTCTGCCAATGATCCGCACTATCATTGTTCTGCTCATCACCCTGATCACCCTCCCCGTTATAGCCGTTTACTACGATGCTCCGCTTTCTCCGGAGCAACGCGACACGCTTCACTATCTGGTGAAGCTGATGCTCGGAGTGGGTCTCACCTGTTTTGTGGTGAGCGAGATCACCAGGAACTACAGTCAGGTGGACAAGCTGTGGAGTATTGTACCCCTGCTTTACACCTGGGTGGTTGCCGTACAGAGCGACTTCAACGACAGACTGGTGCTTATGGCCACGCTCGTGAGTATCTGGGGCGCACGACTGACCTTCAATTTCGGAAGAAGGGGCGGTTACAGCTGGATACCCTGGCAAGGCGAGGAAGACTACCGCTGGGCGGTGCTGCGCCAGCAGCCCATGTTTCAGAACAGACTGGCGTGGAGTGCTTTCAATCTGTTTTTTATTTCACTGTACCAGCAGGGACTGATTCTGCTGTTTACCCTGCCCACCATCGTGGCGTGGCAGGGA
>CAILQK010000312.1 GCA_903836265.1 uncultured Bacteroidota bacterium
CCATCCGAATTGGCATTGATCGTATGCGTATGCAGACCGTTGGTTGAACTGACACTGGTTCCATAGACCGAGTTATTACTACTGTTCATATCGCTGCTGCCATCTTGTGTACCACCACTTTCTCTCCGATCCATTCTGTGATTGTGCGCACCTCCGGAAGCTATCGTGTGAACATGCGTTTTGAACGCGCCTGACTGTACCTCGCCAATAGCCGAAGCGGAGGTGCGATCGGGATCGTTATCCGAGTTGTTTCGCGGTTTCCAGTACTCTGTACCGCTTACCGCAGCATAATCCTGTGCCCGGAGAAATAACCCGCCCGCATTGGGAAGGGTAGTAAAACCCAGATCATACAGGGCGTCCGTTTGTGAAAGGGACCGACCATCCAGCGGCACCCAACATTCACCGTTGGCATCCTTGAATTTATCCGGGGGCAGTATGGAATATTTGACATCTCCTACTGCTCCGGAACAAACCACATTCCGGGCGTTATACACAAAGAATGAGTAGGGCGAATAGGTAAATGCCGTACGTGGTAACTGGTCCTTGCCTTCCACCTGTATATTCAGATAAACTGGCCCTGTGAAATTGGCGGGATTCAGCGGGGTTATCGAACCCAGATTGTGAGAATACACCCCTCCGGTTACGGTGATTGTTGTTGTCTCCGACCACTGGTTCGACGGGTTGTCGAAGTCGGTTAAACCTTCCTTCAACAACTTGTCGGTATTGGCTGTACCGGTCGGTGAACTCCAGAATGAAAACGTGAAATCATAGTCACCATCAGTCACAGGCTCACCTGTTACCTTCTTCAGGATACCCTGAAAACTGATGGCTGCATTCTGTGCTGTGGCCAGTTTGCCAACGAATAAAATTACCAGCACCAGCAGGTAATTCAGCACTATTCCTGAGTATTTTTTCTTTTTCATGACGCTTGTCGTTTGATGTTTACAACAGTTGCTGCAGCTTTGTTTACCTGAGCAGCTACTATAATGGGAGTAGTCAGTTAATCCTGATATACACCCAGAGATTCAGGTTGACCGGGCGCGTTTCTGCTGTGTTTCCGCCGTCAGAATTGGCATTCATGGTGTGTATATGATCACCGTTGGTTGAGGAGGTACTTGTGCCAATATCATCGCCGTCGGAACTTTCAACCGAGTTGTCGCCATTACAGCAGTTACCATTGTTTGCATCCCTTTTCCTTATTTGAAAAGAGTGGTTATGAGCACCATCGGTACCTGTCGTTGTATGGGTATGTGCCTTGAAGTCGCTTGTTTGCAGGGTACCGGGTGCCGTGGAGGAAGTGCGCCCGGGATCGGCATCGGTGCTGTTCTGCGGTTTCCAGTATTCGGTCGGCGTCCTGGAGGCCGTCCAGGTGATTCCGTCGGGACTGGTCATCACGCGGTTACCCGCGCCAGTACCTGACACAGCAACAAAAAGACCGTTGCCATTGGTGATACTGGTCCAGGAGTTATCAGCAGCCGAACTGCGGCTGGTCCATGTAGTCCCGTCGGGACTGGTCATCACCCGATTGCCGATGCCACTGTTGGCAACCGCAACGAACAAACCGTTCAAATATGTGACGCC
>CAILQK010000313.1 GCA_903836265.1 uncultured Bacteroidota bacterium
ATTCACACCATCTGTGTAAGCCTGCAGGATGGCCATCGTTTCAGCAGACTTCTCCCACCCCTTCAGGTCATTTTCAGCAGCATAAAGCAGTCCTTTTCTCCTCGAATTTCTGTCAACCTGCAGTGTTCTCTCACCCAGCACCTCCGAGAGCCGGCCGGATGCCTTGCGGGCAGTGATATCCATCTGAAACAGTCTGAAACGCGCAGTGATATAGCCCTGCACCCGAGCGGCATCCTCCATGTTTTCCGCAAAAATATGCGGTACGAGCAGGTCATCAAACGCAACACTGACTTTCCCCTTCAGTCCGGGAATATTCATGTCTGTCAGATCAGGACCTGACGAAGCTTCCGCATTGCGCCAGAAGCCGGTGAACGGATTCATAAACTGCCCGATAACAGGCAACGGTTTGCCACCCGGCTGATGTTGTGCCGACAACAGCCAGATCAGTCCGGAAGACAGCAGAAGTGAAACCAAAAATCGAAATATACGCATAAGGAAAGGAAATCGTGTGACAGCTGTACGAGCCAATCGCGAAGGTAAGCACGATGCAGGATTAATCAAGCAGTTTGACTGCCAAAATGGTTTTATATGAATTTGAATGACTTTTGTTGTATATGTCAGGACAGTCAGGAATACCGCTTCAACCCCGTTAAGCAACTTTCTATCAGACCCAAAAAAGTTATTGTGTCGTAAATATAATACTAAAGCATATTATAGGTTATTCAAACAAAAATAATTTATCAAAAATTTGTCTGTAATCAATATCCTCCATAAAATTGCACCAAGTAGTTTTTGTGTTTATTTGTTTGGGTTAGAATCCCTCGCTGCCAAAAGCGAGGGATTTCTTTTTTGGTGCTTTCGCCCCGAAGTATGTACTGCCAGGGCCATGAAATAAAATGAGCCGCACCGGAAAAACCGGAACGGCTCACAAGACCAGAAATTTTCGGTGGAAAGTACTGATCAAAGGCGATTCAATGCGCCGGCCAGCGCAGTGAACTGGAATGGCCATGCCACCCATACCCATTCAGGGCTATACCAGAGCAGACCAATCATGGCGATCGTGCTCACAGCGAAAACAGCCCACTCAGTGGTGCGATTTCCCTTGTATTCTTCGTTGATTTTCATAATTCATTTTTTTTGACGGGGCAAAAATAACAAGCATCCCGAAAATTACATCAACTGCTCAATAATTTTAGTATCAAACATCCGTAATACAGAAAATATATACCGGAATTTACTGTTTTGGAGCCGGATACACATCCGGTTCGACGTCCAAATCATATACTGTGGAATAAAATGGCAGTTAATGCGTTTATTTGCACCCTCTGATCAAGTACTTTCAAACACCATAATATGATACAGGTTTTTGTCACAGGCGGAACATTCGACAAGGAATATAACTACCTGACAGGCGAACTTTTCTTCAAGGACACGCACCTGAAGGAAATGTTCGAGCGCGGCAGATGCGAAGTGGATATTGATATCAAAACGCTGATGATGCTCGATTCGCTCGAAATGCGCGACGAAGACAGGGCCATCATCAAATACAACTGTGCCAAAACTCCCTCAAACAGGATTATCCTCACTCACGGAACGGACACTATGGTGGAAACCGCCCAGATGCTCGCCAAAGCAAAACTTGAAAACAAGACGATTGTGCTCACCGGCGCCATGATTCCCTACGCTTTCGGCACTTCATCCGACGGGTTCTTCAACCTCGGAAGTGCTCTTGCCTTTGCACAGGTACTTCCCCCCGGCGTTTACGTGGTAATGAACGGACGATACTTCAACTGGAACAATGTGCGCAAAAACAGACAAACGGGCACTTTCGAGGAACTCCATCAAATTGAGGAAGCAGAAATAAACCAGTAAATAATCCAGGCCGCCAGGGCAGAAAACAAACTGACAATCATTACCCTGAAATAAGAAACCGGCACCCCTGAACGTTCTATACTCTCAGCGACAGCCGATATGAGCAATACCGCAATCAGCATGGCTCCCACACTGACAGTCAGAAACTTCGTCAGCCACTCATTCGCCAGCCACAGCGACAACCAGACTGCCGTCTGCAGCAGAAAAATTTCGACAAGGGTGATTTTCAATGGTTTGAACATAATTTAATTCAATATTTCATGATAAAACTCGCTCTTCATCTGATAAAACAGCCGGTTTTATATACCATTTGCATGTTTTGCCTGACCAACATGCCATTTTTATCGGCACAGTCTGCTCCCGCCGAGGCTGATACACCCGCCTTCACGGAATCCGAAATCAACCGGGAATACCAGGAACGAATCAAAAAAGATCGAATCGGGGGGGTATATATTCCCAAAAATCTCGACGATGCCATCACTGAACTCGACAAGAAAATAGAGCCCGCCTCCCGGCTGAAAATCAAAGCTCTCCCAGAAGACAGCGTTTGTGCAGTACTGCACTTCCGGCTGGGCCAGTGGATGATTTCCGGATGGAGCTTCTACGAGGGCTCCCGTATCTCCCATTACCTCAAAAGCGCCGGTGTGACATACCCCGATGACATGGCGGATTTCCTGCTGATCGCCTACCACCGGAAACTGAACGGTATTCCGGTAAATATCCGCGACCTGGCCACCGAATTTAAAAACAAACGAAAGAGGGAGCACCAGGACAGAATAAAAAATGGCACGGTAATCAGCGAAACAGTACGTAAAAGAAACTGATTTGCTTACTTTTGTCCAGTTAATCCACGAAGTATTTCCCTTCAAAATCTGCACGCACTATGGAAAATCCTGAAATTGACCAGCTCGACCGGCAAATACTGTCCAGACTGCTGGAAGACGGCAAAACGCCCTACACCGACCTGGCCAAACAACTGTTTGTTTCAAGCGGAACTATTCACGTCAGAATGAGAAAACTGGAAAACACGGGTATCGTACTCGGCTCCACTCTCATTGTTGACTACTATAAACTCGGCTACACCATCACTGCATTCCTCGGTATTTATCTCGACAAAAGTTCGCTTTACGGTGAAGTGGCACTGCGCCTGAAGGAGGTTAAAGAGGTAGTCGAAGCCAATTACATCACAGGTTCCTACAGTATTCTGGCCAAAATCATATGCCGGGATACCAATCACCTCCACGAAATTCTCCGGAATAAAATTCAGCCTATACCGGGTATCCAGCGGACAGAAACTTTCATATCGCTGGAGGAAACGATCGGCAGAAGGGTCGAGTTTCTTGAACCCGAAAAGGAGGACTGACTTTTCCGACTCACTTTCACAACATCTATACCATGGCAAAATTAACCACTTTTTCCAGACTCCTGATTACCGTAGCTATCGTGGCGGGCATCTTCTTCGGTGTCAAGTATGTACTGAAACAAACGGGAATGTCGCCCGAAGGACAGGCCGCACAGCAAACGGAAGCGGCCAGCCGGGAAGCCGGAACCGAAAATGGCGCCACGCTGACCTTCACAACGCCCGCATTCAACTACTCGCCGCCCCTCCCGGTTAATGGCAGGCTCAAGGGTATAGTAGAGCTGGGCGCTACAGGGTTCAACTCTTTTATCATCAGTGTTGATGCAAAAAAGAACTGGAAACTCGAAAAGCCCGAATATGGCGTCAGCCTCGTCAAGGAGGGGCTGGCCACCGACGAAGACGTGAAAAACGGCCTCAGGCGCTACATCTCGGATATGGTGGCGTTCGGTGTAGGCGCGCGTGATATTCACTTCGTGGTGAGCTCCGGCGCCCGAAAAGAGGCAATTATGCCCAAAATCGAGACAGCTCTGAAGGCCATGGGGTATGTGGTGAATGTCGTTACTCCCGAACAGGAAGGCCGGTACGGGTTAATGGCTGCACTGCCCACTTCATTCTACAAATCAGGCTTTATGGTGGATATCGGATCCGGTAATACCAAAATTTCATGGTATCCCGACGGTGCCGTAGAACTGCCTGGCGCCAAATATTACCAGAACAATATCACGGCCGAACAGGTGGCTCAGGAGGTTAAGGCAAAAGCGGTACAGGTGCCCGCCAATCTGCGCCAGACCTGCTTCATCATTGGCGGTGTGCCCTACGAACTGGCCAAACAAACACGCAAGGGCGAAGAACGTTACACTGTACTGAAAGCACCCGCCGACTATAAGGCCGAAGGCGCCAAACAGCAGGCCGGACTGAATATCTACAATGCTGTTGCCGAGTCAACCGGCTGCAAGCAGTTTGTTTTCGACTGGGATGCCAATTTCGCTATCGGCTTTCTGCTGAATCTGTAGTCCTGTATATCTTTATCCATACGTGTCCGGCGTGTTTCTCCCACGCCAGTTCGGTACTTTCAGCCAGGTTACGCTCCGTTTCCTGGCTGAAGTCGTTGGATATATTCGATATCAGTACCCAGCGACTTTTGCCCGGGAAATATTCGGAAAACATGCGTTTGTCGCCATTCAGCTCTGTCATCTCTCCGCTGTTCAGTACAGGAAATTCAGTGCCGACTTCTGAAAAATCAGCTCCCGAGTTGTTCAGCCAGCTTACTGCATCACGACGCAATGCATGAAACTCTCTGTGAACCAGGGTGCAGTCCCAGTCGTTGGATATGCCAAACGGATAGATCCAGTAATGGCCGCTGAGCAATACCAGGGCTGCCAGCTGGGCAATTATCCTCTTTTTTTGTTCCGAAATGGCGGTACTGGCCGCAAGGATTGCGACAACCAGCAGACTGAAGGAGAAAAATACCGGCAAAAAATAACGGTGCGCCGACAGGTTTCTGTATATAATTGCCGACGGTGTCAGGAATAGCAGCAGGCATCCGGTCAGCAGGAACCACTCCCTGTTTTCCTCAATCAGACTCCTGATTCTTGCGCGGTTCAGCCACAGCAGCCACCCGAAAAGTATCCACAACCCCACCCTGCCGAAATCGAGCCAGCGCCAGCCTGTAACCAGCATATTTCTCGCCATTCCCGTCAAATCTGTCTGTTGAAATGCAGACGCCCACGGCGAAGCTGCATGAAAGCCCGTCCAGCCCGCAACCCCCAGGTGCCATAACAGGAAAGCCGCCGCCACGACTCCCCCGGGAATGTAGGCCGCCAGCACACGGGCAGCCAGCCTGAATGAAAAAAGGGGACCTGCCAGCAAAAGCAACTCCCAGACTCCAAGTGCAGCGGCAATCATCATGCCCCGCATACTGCCAACCGACAACAGAAGCGCCCCGGCTACCCTGACCAGTTGGCTCCGCTCAAAATGTCCGTACAATACCAGCATAAATCCTGAAAAAACCGGCACATCCGGACTGCACAACAAATGCTGGGCAGTCCAGACAGGATCAGCAATCAGAACTGCAAATACAAACAAAACCAGTTTGCTGTCAGATATACGCCTCGCCAGCCTCCACACCATATACAGGTTGAGCCATACAAAAGGGAACATGGCCCAGTGGCTCGTGTAAAGAGATTTACCGAAAAACTTCCAGCAGACAGCAATATAGTAACCCAGAAAAGGAGGATGCCCCGAATCAATGGCTTCCGGAAGTATGCTCCACCGAAGTCCGTTTTCAAAAAAAAAGTGCGCGTGTTTTGATCCAAGCTGCACTGTATCCCAGAAGAAGGGGTCGCCCTGAACAGCAGCTGTTCCGGCACAGGCAAGCAGAAAAATGAAAATACTTTCCGAATGTCTCAAAGGCATAAACAAAAGTAGCTGCACAAACGGAAATTCCGTTTGTGCAGCTGCCAAAAAAAAAGATGCAACCAAATCCGGAGATCGGCTGCACCCTATAAAACAGAATAATCTCCGGATACTTATTTCTTGAAATAGGAGCCGGGGTTTTTACCACCACCCTTCACTGTTTCAAGACGCTTTTTGAACTCTGGAGACAACACCTCGTCGTCTTTTCGGGCATAAATCTCGTTCAGGGCTATGAGTGTATTGACGTCATTGGCGTCAATTGATTCCGCTTTCTGGAAGTATGGCAGAGCCTGATCAAAAAGGCTGATCACTTCATTGCGCATGGATTCCATTTTCTTCAGACCCGCCGCAGAGTAGTCCTCGGGCAGTGCATTCATCTCCTGCGTGCGAACAGCCGCCTTGTTGTAATACAGCGCGCCGAGTGAGTAGTTCGCATCGAGGTAATTGGGATTCTGCCTGATAGCTCCTTCATACTGTTGCTTGGCCAGATCAAAATACCTGGTCGCATCGGCATCGTTTTTCTCCTTCAGTGCACCCTGGTACAGGTTGTCGTAAACGTTGCCAAGTGTTACATAAAGGCTTACGTTGGTGGGCTCTTTGGCAATAGCCTCTTCCAGGCGACCGGTGAGTTCAGAGAGTTTGCCAGCCTTGAGGTAGGCATTGATTTCGGCGAAGAGCAGTGCAGTGTCATCCGGAAATTTCTTGCGGCCTTCTGTCAGTATGATATTGGCGGCAGCTTCATCCTTCATTTCCATCCTGCAGTTGTATATTCCCTCGTAAACTGCCGGATTATTTGTTCCGGCCTTGTACAGACGCTCGAAGAAGGGAAGTGCATCGCTGCATTTGCCAGCCATGGTGGCAATCAGACCTGTAAAGTAAATCTGGTCTTCAAGCTGTTTGGGATCATCGAGCGGGCTCTTTTTCTCATTTGCCTTCAGAATATCATGTGCTTCAACAGACGCTCTGAAAGCATTGAAGGATTTTTCGTACTCCTTGAGTTCATACTTGGCTACCGCACTGTTGATGACATGAGGAGTCACGTCCTCGATACCCTTGACAGCGTCACTTTTTTCAAATTTTTTGACACCCAGTTCGTAAGCTTTTTTATAGGCATCGAAAGCCACCAGCGCGTCATTATCGCCGGTCAGGGGTGCCTTGGGATCAATCATCCGGCGGGCGAGATCGCGCTGAAGGGTGGTATTGTAAATATCACCTTTGGTTTGCCAGGTAGAGCCGACAGCCTGTGCATCGGGCAGTTTGACAGCCTGTTCGATTTTATCCCTGGCTTCCTGCAACTTGTCGGAATTTCCCTGGGGATCAATATTATAGGCAGTGAGGGCCTTGGCTGCAGCCTTGGCCAGCTTCAATCCTTCTTCCTGTGCCTGAGCCAGATTGAACGTGAGCAGAAAACCCAGGAGCAAAAAAGAGACTTTTTTCATGGTGTTGGTATTGTTTATGAATTGTCGCTGTGCGGCCGGAATCGGACTGCACTCCCTGTCAGACGAAAACCGGCTATGAATGGTCATTAACGGGCCGTTAAATTGTTCCCGTTAAATGTTAAAATCACTCTTTATCACTTGTTTCTTCTGCCACATCCCCGATTTCAGCCTCAGCCTCCCCGGAAGTGGCCACCACGGTAACGTCGGCAATACTGTCCTGTTCATCCAGACGAATGAGTTTGACACCCTGCGTGGCTCTTCCCATCACGCGAAGGTCTTCCGCACCTGTTCTGATTGTGATACCGCTGGTTGTGGTAATCATCAGGTCGTCGTTGTCTGTAACAGTTTTGACAGCCACGAGCTGACCGGTTTTTGCGGTGACATTGAGCGTTTTGACACCCTTTCCTCCCCTGCTCTGCACACGATAATCTTCCAGGGCCGAGCGCTTTCCGAGTCCGTTTTCTGAAACGACGAGAATGCTGGTTGCAGTATCTTCAGGGTCAACACAAACCATGCCAACAACTGTATCATCTTCTTCCACCGAGATACCGCGCACTCCGGCTGCTGTACGTCCCATGGATCGTACGTCCGACTCGTTAAAACGAATAGCCTTGCCGCTTCTCACAGCGAGAATGATTTCATTTTTGCCGTTCGTCAGTCTGGCCTCGATGAGTGCATCGTCGTCATTGATACCAATGGCATTGATACCTCCCTGTCTGGGCCTTGAATATTCCTCCAGCAGGGTTTTCTTGATTTGTCCGCGTTTGGTACAGAATATGATATAGTGATTATTGATGAACTCTTCATCATCGAGTTTCCGCACTATAATATATGCCCTGACGCGGTCTTCCTTTGGAATATTCAGCAGGTTCTGAATGACCCTGCCGGCGGTCGCCTTGCCTCCTTCGGGAATTTCATATACTTTGAGCCAGAAACAGCGGCCGCTCTCGGTGAACAGCAGGATTGTCTGGTGATTGGTGGCTGTGAACATATGCTCCACAAAATCCTCGTCGCGCGTGCGGACGCCCTTGGCGCCCCTGCCCCCGCGGGCCTGGGCCCTGTACTCGGATATGGAGGTACGTTTGATGTAGCCGGCGTGGCTGATGGTAATAACCACCTCCTCGTCCTCAATCAGGTCTTCGATGCTGATATCAGCCTCGTCTATTTCAATGGCAGTGCGGCGCTCGTCGCCGAAACGATCTTTTATCTCGACAGTTTCACTCTTGACGATACCGCGCTGCAGTCCTTCGTCAGCCAGAATAGCCTTCAGCTCGGCTATCTTTTTCAGCAGCTCCTCATACTCCAGCCTGACCTTGTCGCGCTCCAGTCCGGTGAGCTGCTGCAACCTCATTGCCAAAATGGCCTTTGCCTGTATTTCAGACAGTCCGAACTTGCTCATCAGTCCTTCACGGGCTGCTTCGGCATCTTTGGAAGCCCGGATCAGTGCAATGACTTCATCGAGATGATCCAGGGCAATAAGGAGCCCCTCCAGGATATGAGCCCGTTCTTCTGCCTTTCGAAGTTCATATCTGGTACGCCTGACTATCACGTCGAGCCTGAAGCGGATAAACTCCTCAATCAGATCTTTCAGGTTGAGGGTTCTGGGACGACCATTCACCAGTGCAATGTTGTTGATACCATAGCTGGTTTGCAGCGGTGTCAGTTTGTACAGCTGGCTGAGTATAACATTCGCGGCGGCGTCTCTTTTTACTTCAATAACAACGCGCACACCTTCCCGGTTCGATTCGTCACGAACATCGCTGATACCAATGATCTTCTTCTCGTTGACGAGTTCAGCTATTTTGGCAATCAGCATGGCCTTGTTGACCTGGTACGGTATCTCGGTTACAATGATGGCCTCGTATCCCCTTGTATCGGTTTCAATTTCCGTTTTGGCTCGCACCACACAGCGACCGCGACCAGTGCGGAAGCCTTCGCGCACACCACTGAGTCCGAAAATAATACCTCCTGTTGGAAAATCGGGGGCCTTGACGAACTCCATCAGCTCATCCACTGTTATTTCGGGATTGTCAACGGCAGCCATCACGGCATCGCAAACTTCCGAAAGATTGTGCGGCATCATATTGGTGGCCATACCCACCGCTATACCCGAAGCGCCATTTACCAGCAAATTCGGAACTTTGGTCGGCATTACGGTCGGCTCCTCCAGTGAATCGTCGAAATTCAGCTGAAAATCAACGGTCTCCTTGTCCAGATCGCCTACTATATCGTCGGAAATGCGCCTGAGGCGTGCCTCGGTATAACGCATGGCCGCCGGACTGTCGCCATCCATGGAGCCAAAGTTGCCCTGTCCGTCAACTAACGGATAACGCAGGCTCCAGTCCTGAGCCAGACGAACCATGGTATCGTAAACAGATGCATCACCATGCGGGTGATACTTGCCCAGTACCTCACCCACGATACGGGCGGATTTCTTGTAGGCCTTGTTGTAGCCCAGACCGAGTTCCAGCATGCCATACAGCACACGGCGGTGAACCGGTTTAAGGCCGTCACGAACGTCAGGCAGTGCGCGGCTGACGATAACTGACATGGAATAGTCAATATAGGCGACTTTGAGTTCGTCTTCGATATTGATGGGAATAATCCTCGAATCTTGCATACGCGTCTGATTATCCGGCAGTGGGAGGTGTTGAATTTTAGTCAGATGTTACTGCCGGATCGGAGGGCGAAGGTAAGCCATTTGACTGATATAATATCTATTCTAAAGGGATTTTAGGAAGTGGAAACCACGTTTGACAAAGCCCTGACGTTCGTAGAAGGCATGGGCCCTTTCGTTGGTCAGCCAGGCATCCAGCATGATCGTGACGCAGCCCTCCGTACGGGCCAGCTGTGTTACAAATTCGCTCAGTACAGTTCCGATACCTCTGGACCGGTATTCCTCGTCCACAACAACATTATCCATTTCGAGGTACTTCCCGCTGTAAAACTTGGTGGTTACCCAGACTCCCGACAACCCGACACTCCGGTCTCCGTCATATACCACCGCCATTCGATAGCCATGTGCGATCATGTCGTCGAGACATTCACTGGTGTATTCCCGGGTAAGTGAGGCGTTCAGTTGCCTGAGGAGCGGCAAAAGACGCATCATTTCTTCTTTGGTTTCGATAATTTTGCAGGCGTACTGCATTACATTTGTGTTCATGATACCCTTGAGAATTTCTCTTCTTCTGATGTTGCCCGGCTTTTTGTCTGCACAGAAACTCAACAAATACTGGATTGAGCTGACCGACAAGAACAACTCCCCCTTTTCGGTGAACAGGCCCGCCGAATTTCTGTCGCTTCAGGCCATAGAACGCCGCGAAAACGCCCGCATTCCCGTTGAGGAATCAGACCTGCCCGTCAATCCACAGTATGTCAGGGCTGTTGAGGCTGGCGGTGCGCGTATTCACGGCACATCGCGCTGGCTGAATGCCGTGAGCGTGATTGCCGATTCTGCCACGGCAACCAGTCTTCAAAAACTGCCATTCATCAAAAAGGTTCAATATCTGGGGCCTCATCTCAAAATAAGAAATCAGCTGAACCGGCCTGCAAAAAAACGCGGGGTAGTGCAGGACTATCCCAGGCCGGGAGGCGACGAGAATCCGTGGGGTTACGCGACATTGCAAAACAGCCTGCTCGGCATTCCGGCTCTGCATGCGGCCGGATTCAGGGGCAGGGGTATTCGTATCGCTGTGATGGACGGCGGGTTCACAGGAACAGATACGCTGCCTTTTTTCGACAGTCTGGCACTGAACGGCAGGCTGGTAGCCGGTAAAGATTTCGTGGAGCTGGATACGAGTCTTTTTGAAAGTGCACAGCACGGCACCTCTGTGCTGTCGGTCATGGCGGCCTGCCTGCCCGGGTACTTCACCGGCACGGCTCCTGAAGCCACCTATTTTTTGCTGAAAACAGAAGATACTGGCGGAGAGTTCCCCATTGAAGAGGCAAACTGGGTTGCCGGCGCCGAATGGGCCGACAGTGCAGGGGTACACATTATCAACGCCTCACTTGGCTACACAGCCTTCAATGACCCGGCGCTCGGCCATTTCTACCATGAACTCGATGGAAAAACGGCTATTGCCTCAAAAGGTGCCTCGATGGCAGCCTCCAAAGGAATTATTGTGTGTAACAGCGCCGGAAATGAAGGTGATGGCGCCTGGCGTCACACGGGCGTACCCGCAGATGCACGCGGGATCATCGCTGTGGGAGCTGTGGACAATTCGGGAAGCAGGGCTGTATTCAGCTCAGTGGGCCCTACAGCCGACGGACGTATCAAACCGGATCTGACAGCACCGGGCGATATGGTGGTGGTAGCCGGCGAAAAAGGGATTGACCTGGGACTCTCCAGCGGCACTTCTCTGGCATCTCCCATGCTGGCAGGTAGTATTGCAGCACTCTGGAGCGCATTCCCCGAAAAGACAGCAGCAGAAATAACAGACGCTGTATTTGCAACTGCCGACCAGGCACTGCAACCCGACAACGAACGCGGATACGGACTGCCGGATATGACACAGGCATGGCTGCAGCTTGGCGGATTCACCGGGAATGGAGTACCCTGCTCATTTGACCGGACACGCGGGAAACTGGACGTCCTCCTGAACTTCAGGCCATCCGGCGAACTGAAAGCGGAACTTCGCAACCAGACAGATCAGGTGATCAGCAATTATTCTGTAAACTGCAACCGCGAGCAGTTGCCCACCCTGACACTGGGAAGCCTGCATCTCCTGCCGGCAGGCATTTATCACCTGATACTGAGCGACAGTTCCGAACAGATCCGCTGCTCTTTTACAGCTGCCCCCTGATTTATTTCAGTGGCAGTTTCGGAATGTTTCATATTTTCACCCTTGAATAGAATACTGCACTTTTCATCCGGGAAAATGCCGTACAACATGCTGACTTTATGAAACACCTGACCCTTGTACTTTCCCTTTTTGCCACATTCCATCTGTCTGCCCAAACGCCCG
>CAILQK010000314.1 GCA_903836265.1 uncultured Bacteroidota bacterium
GCCAGTGCGACACCCAGTGAACACAGGAGCATCGCGAAAGTTAAGAGTAAAGAACGTACCATAGAACTTTGGTTGAGTAAATTGTTGATTCGTTTTATCGTTTGATCCAGAATTCGGGTTTCACCTCCTTACGGCGGCGGTTATCTTTTCCAGCAGAATCTCTGCCAGCTTTTTTTTCGATTCGACCGTCCAGCCCGCAACGTGCGGACTCATTACCACATTATCAAGAACATGCAGCCGGTCGTACATCTGCTTTTCAGACGTTGTGAACGTATCCGGTTTTTCGTTTTCAAAAACATCAAGGCACGCCCCCCCGGCCCTTCCGTCTTCAAGTGCCTGAATCAGGTCGCCTGTATTCACACATTTCCCACGGGATGTATTCAGGAGTATGACTCCCCTTCGGGTACCGCTGATGAAAGTTTTGTCAAAGAAATAAAGTGTTTCTTCGGTAAGAGGCAGATGCAAACTGATTATATCTGCTTCTTTCTGAATCACATCCTGTGTCGTTTCCGCTACCCAGGGTTCATCCCGGGCATAACCCGGGGACTTGTATTTATCGTAAGCCAGTACCTTCATCTCCATTCCCTGCAACTTTCTGGCAAACTGCCGGCCGGTGTGCCCGTAGCCGATGATTCCTATTGTACGACCACTTAACTCGAAACCGCGGTTGGCCTCACGCTCCCAGACATTCCTTCTTACTTCACTATCGCCCTTTAAAAGTTTATTGGAAAGGGCAAGCAACATTCCGAGCGCATGTTCAGCTACTGCATTTCTGTTACCTTCCGGACTGCTTGCAACCGCCACATTTCTTTCCGTTGCGTAATCTTTGTCAATAATTTCCATTCCAGAGCCCAACCTTCCCACAAACTCCAGCTTCTCTGCCCTGTCGAGGAACGCACGATTGACCATAATTTTGCTGTTTATGATCAACCCGGAGTATTCACCGATTATTTCAAAGGCCTTTTCCGGTGCAATGTTTGGTAAATAATCGCAAACATAACCTAATTTTAACAACCCGTCGGTCAAAATTGAGTGACAATCATCTGTAACAAGCACTTTTTTCATGCCTCGGCTTCAACTGTTTTGTCAAATCGGGGTTAACGGGCTGATTTTTTTGGGTTATATGGCGTTAAATCGGAACTTTGCGGCGCAGCTGAAGGCTGTTTCCACAAGCGGCAAGTTTTACCCGACAAGCGGCAAAGATATTCAGACGAACACATGAAATACATCTTTTTTTTAGTTCTGCCAACTTTGTTCATTTCTGCCTGTAAACAGGAAGAAAAAAAGCCTGTTTTCAACCTTCGATGCTATGTCCGGTATGATGTGGCCTCCGGACGGGTTACTGCCGAAGCCGGCATGAGTGATATCGCTTCAGGCAAGGTCGTGGAAATCACCGATGGAATCAGGTATCAGAGTACGCCCATGAAGCTGTTGCCGGCAGTTGGTATTACCTATCAGCACAGTTACCTGGCGAGTTTCGTTCCCGAACACCGGTTCAACTGGCTTGACAGTGATGGAAACAAGAATGAATTTGCAATGGGAATCTCTCCGGTTGACAGTTTCAGTATGGGCGGCGGCAGCATTCCTGTCAATCAGCCCGCCCGGCTTTCATGGGAGGGGGATCCGCTTCAGAAAGGAGAAACGCTGGTCATAATGTGGGAAAACAATGAGGAAGGGCTCACTGTCCCCATGGAGGTTACCACAACTGTCGGCAAGCCCTTCATTGATTTCCCGGCAGAAAAGCTGAAAGAACTCAAGCCGGGAAAATGGTCGCTATATCTGGTGAGGAAAAAACTGACCAGGATGGTGATAAACGAGTATCAGGTAACCGGCATTATGGAATACTACACCCGATCATCGGAACTGACTGTCACGAGCGGCAACTGAGCGTATATCCTGAATTTTTAAAGCCCCGGGAGTACGCAGCATCTATCCGAGGCAGTACTTGCCTATTTCACATTCCAGACAATTACGCACCTCGCACCAGTATTTTTTCAGGTGAATCAGTGCCTGTGTCTGTGCTGCACTGGCCGTGCGTTCACCCATTTCGTGCCAGAATCGGGTAATTCTGTTCTGTTCGGGCGGTATCTCCGCGAGAAGCTCAAATGCCCTGCCAGTCAGCCCGGTCTCTCCTTTCAGTTTGCCGAGTGTGTACATGAAAGGAACAAGCGTGTTCAGTATGATGGTGTGGATGAAATCATGACCAGTCCGTCTGGTACCTGGTACTGCAGATTCTTTGCCGAAGTCATAGCGGGTTTTCCAGTAATCGCCCGGTTCAACAGTGAGAATCGCCTCCATTTCTGCCAGATTTCGGGCGGCCAGCAGGTCTGAAAGCGGAAAAGGATTTTTTTGCAATAGTGCTGCAAACCGCGCAATCCTGACTGTAGGGAAACCTGATGGGCGCATGCGCATAAATTTCCACTGAGAGGCATTCATGGGGCTCAATCCGAATTTATGCCTCAAAAGTGCGTATTCCCGCCGGAGGAGCAAAGGGTATTCCTCCTCAAAGTGACGTTCCAGCAAACCAGCCTGTCCGAAAAACAATGCCTCTATTTGAAGCAGATTGCTTCGGAGGCGGGCAGGAATAACAACCGGAACCGACCGCGCCAGCATGTCAAAGGGCTCTGCATTGACCTGCAGTCCGAAGTTTCGGGCCAACAGCCTGTAAAATGCCTCGTCCTGATGGTGGCGGGTTTCTTCGAGCAGCCGGACTATTGTACCGGATTTTTGCTCCAGACGCTCAGCAAGTATTTGTTTCAGCCAGCCATGGCGCATTTCATCCGGCACCTCCCCCCAGAATTTGCCGCAAGGTATGCCGGCGCGCTGTTGTTCGAGTTGCCTGTACTGATGAATCAGGCGGGGCGGAATTTTGCCCTTCAGTTCGAGACAGGGAATCCGTTTTCCACTGGCGGAAATAACGGGTATGTCTTCTTCATATACAACATGCAGGAGCACATTGTCATAGGCCGGATCGTTACCATGACCGTGAGCATCCCATTCGGATGCCTGAACGTGCAACTCAACATTGCCAGCCCAAAGCGCACCATCCATCCTGATTCGGGCGTTGAAAAAATCGGGGCCGGAGTGGCGATTCCACTCGCCGGGGCTCAGAATATCCAGCGGCAATCCCAGTGTTGTGCGCAGGTTGCTACTGTCAAAGCGTTTCCACTTCCAGAGGAAATGTAAAAAAGACTCACTCATCCGGTGTCATTTTAGGGGTTGAAAGAAATGATACTTCAAAGTTAGGCTTCTCAGACGAAAATGTCAAGGTATTATCGAGTCGAAAACATGAAATACTCGTGGGGTGTGAGAGTATGGCTATGGGATATGGGGGATCGGGGATCGGGAGAAACACAAGATGCCATCTCTCATCCTGTAACCCCCTGATTCATCAGGGGGCCGGAGCCAACCACCAGTCACATCTTTCATGCTGACAAACATCACATCAAAAACCAGACTGGATAACCGGTTTAGAATCATAAAGAGACGATTTCTGACGAAATCAGGTATCTCACCGACCGTATTCAGGCGGAGAACAGGATGTGATGCCTGTCAGCATGACAGAGGTGATGATAGTGTCAGTCATTCCCCCCGATGAATCGGGAGGTTACAGGATGACAGATGGCATCGCGTGTTTTCCCCTGTCTGAATGCATATTGACACAAAATACGCGCCATCATCAGCCGTCAAACATCGCCAGCCGCAGCCGTCAGCCCATGGCTTCGGCCGTGGGCGAAATCGCGCCACGAGCCGCCAGACAACCCGGGCCGCCCTGCGCGCGACACCACGCAAAGGGCATCAACAACATGACCGGCCCGATTACCTCCGCATAAAATCCGGGAAATTCACACCAGAACCAGATTGTCCCCACTTGCTTTTCTCAAAAAAAGGATGTAACTTTGAATCAGCTTCATTCAAAACACCCTTTAATATGCCAAAAAAGAAAACACGGGATATCCGGTCTCCCCATCATCCACATGACAAATACGCACGGAATA
>CAILQK010000315.1 GCA_903836265.1 uncultured Bacteroidota bacterium
ACTGCCATATCCATCAAACGCCCCTCGCTAATCATTGTGGCGTTTACCGTACTGACCTTCATGGGGGCGGCCAGCTATTTTCGTCTCCCTATCGAACTTGTACCAAAATTCAGCGCTCCGGTAGTCACTATTATTACCATCTACCCCGGGGCGTCGCCCGGAGAGGTGGAGAACGCCGTCAGCAAACCTATCGAAGATGCAATTTCCTCGGTGCAGGGTATCAGTCAGATACAGGCAGGATCGCAGGAAAGTTCCTCTTTCATAGCGATTGACTTTGAACAGTCGGTTGATCTCGACAAGGCCGTGCAGGAGATGCAGCGCAAAATCAACCAGTTGCAGGCTTCACTGCCCAAAGAAGTGCGTCCTCCTGTCATCAACAAATTTGCCCTGGATGAACTGCCCATTCTCAAGCTGGCAGTTTCTGCCAACCTGGCCGGTACCGATTTCTATGATCTGGTGAAAAACAGGGTAGTATCGGAAATTTCACAGGTAAGGGGCGTTGCGCAGGTGAGCGTACTCGGTGGTGAAGAACGTGAAATCAAGATCAATATCTCCAGCACTCGTCTTGAACAGTACGGACTTTCGCTCCTGCAGGTGGCTCAGGCTGTGCAGACTGCCAATCTGGACTTTCCCACGGGCAAGGTAACAGGGGAGGAGAGCCAGATGCGGATACGCCTTGCCGGAAAATTTCTCGATGTGGATGATATCCGCAATCTGGTTGTGGGAAAAAGTCGCTTCGGCTCATCCATTTTTCTGAAGGATATTGCCGAGGTACAGGACGGGGTGAGGGATCCCGATATGGTTTGCCGGTATGACGGAACACCCGCTGTAGGTATCACGATCAGAAAGCAGGGTGATGCCAATGCGGTCGAAATGTCGAGGAAGGTACTGGAAAAGCTGGCTGTTCTGGAGGGAGCCTATGCCGCTCAGGGCCTGAAATTCGAAGTAGTAGCCAACAGCAGCACATTCACTGAAAAAGCTACAACTGCCGTACTGGAAGATCTTGGACTGGCTATTTTGCTGGTAGCCCTCGTTATGCTGCTCTTCCTCCACAGCATCCGGAACGCAGCAATTGTTCTGGTGTCTATCCCTACATCGGTCATCAGTACGTTCCTGATGATGAATGTTTTCGGATACTCCCTCAATCTGATGTCATTGCTTGGCCTGTCGCTTGCAATCGGTATTCTGGTGGACGACGCCATCGTGGTCATCGAGAACATTTACAGGCACCTGGAGATGGGCAAGAACAGGGTGCAGGCCAGCTATGACGGACGTATGGAAATCGGCTACACCGCAATCAGTATCACGCTGGTTGATGTGGTGGTATTCCTGCCTATTGTTTTCAGTACAGGAATTGTTCCGAATCTGCTCCGCCAGTTCTGTATGACGGTGGTGACCTCCACACTGATGTCGCTGCTGGTTTCTTTTACGCTTGTTCCGTGGCTCACATCGAGGCTCGGAAAGTTGCACAAATTCAAGGGAAATAATCTTGCAGGCAAGATTATAGTAAACTTTGAGGCATTTCTTGACCGTATTTCAGACGGTTTTGTACAGTTGCTCTCTCTGGCACTTCGTAATTCCTTTTCAAAAATCCTTACACTGGCGCTTGCTCTCGGACTTTTCGGAGCTTCATTTGGTCTGATCAGCTCCGGCCTGATTGGAAGTGCATTTATGGATAACGGTGAACGGGGCGAATTTATCGTGGAAATTGAAATGCCCAAGGATGCCTCCCTGGCCCAGACCGATGCCACGACAAAACGGGTGGAAAAGTGGCTCAGAGAGCAGGAACACGTAATGCATACCTTCGCTTCAGTAGGATACAGCAATAAACTGTTCGGACAGAGTTCCCCTTATGTGGCCGAGGTTCAGGTGTTTCTGTCGCCCTTTGGTCAGGGGCGAACTGAATCCACTCAGGTTTATGCGCGCAAAACAAAAGTAAAACTCGAAGAAATTATCGCAGGCGCGCGCATACGCGCCAATCCCATTGATATTCTTGGCCTCTCGGTCATGCCCATCGAGGTGATGCTGAACGGACCAGATCTCGACAGCCTTCTGGCTCTTTCGGAACGCGTGCGCCGCGAGATGGAAATGGTAAATGGCTGTGTGGAAATTACTGCTTCCGTGGAACCGGGCAATCCGGAAGTCAAGGTGGAGGTAAACAGGCAACGAATGGCTGACAACGGCCTTGCCATGGCCCAGGTGGGCCTGACGCTCCAGACGGCCTTCAGTGGCAACACAGATGCCAAGTTCCGCTCCGGAGACTATGAGTATCCTATCAGAATAGGACTGGATGCCTTCAACAGGCGCAGTGCAGAGGATATCAGAAATATTTCTTTTGTCAATCCGCTGGGAAGTACGGTTTATCTGAAGCAATTCGCTGAGGTAAGAGAAGATGCCGCCCCCACACGCCTCGAACGACGCGACCGGATGCCTTCAGTCAAGCTCAGTGCACAGGTCATCGGCCGGCCGAAAGGTACTGTTGGCCGTGAAGTGAAGGCAAGGGTGGATGCACTGGCACTTCCCGCAGGTACGCAGGTGAAATACGGCGGTGATCTGCGTCTGCAGCAGCAGGGAATAGGAACAATGGGCTTTGCGCTCTGGACCTCCCTTCTGCTTGTATATCTGATTATGGTGGCACTGTACGACAACTGGATTTATCCGCTCGTGGTACTCGTTTCCATTCCGCTGGCAGTAATCGGTGCATTCCTTGCACTTGCACTGGCAGGCGAAAATCTGACGGTATTCACGGGCCTTGGCCTGCTGATGCTGGTCGGGTTAGTGGGCAAAAACGCTATTCTGGTGGTAGATTTTGCCAATCAGTTGCGCGACAGGGGAGTACCCCTGCGCGAGGCTCTGCTCGAGTCAACCCGGCTCCGGTTTCGTCCGGTACTGATGACCAATATAGCCATGGTCATTGGTCTCCTGCCTATCGCATTCGCACAGGGCTCCGGTTCCGACTGGAAAAACGGTTTGGCCTGGGCAATTATCGGCGGCCTGAATTCATCCATGCTGCTGTCGCTGATTGTAGTTCCTGTTGTATTCTGGGGCTTTGATCGCGGACTTGAAAAACTGGGTGTGGGCAAGCGAAAAAAAATTGATCTGAACGAGTAGCGTACGGCGTCTGTCGCCTTTTTGGGCAGTTCGATTGGATTTTGCAGCGAGTTGGCCGAAATAACCGGCACATACACTGCCACAGCAATAATTTCGCATCACTTTCATAAAAAAAGCGAAAAATGATACTCTCTGTACAGCATGTGGTGAAGACTTACGGGATCTATAGGGCCGTCAATGATGTCAGTCTGGATGTGCCGGCAGGTACTGTATTCGGAATGTTGGGCCCGAATGGAGCTGGCAAAACTTCACTCATCCGGATGATTACCACTATCACGGCGCCCGATGAGGGAAAAATATTTCTCGATGGAGAGGTGCTGAACTCGCGTTCGCCCGAAAAAGTCGGATATATGCCCGAGGAACGGGGACTCTACAAGAAAATGAAGGTGGGCGAACAGTTGCTCTACCTGGCCCAGTTGAAGGGGCTCACAGAGAAACAGGCCAGGGAGGCGATAGATTACTGGCTGAACAGGTTTGAAATAACCGACTGGTGGGAGAAGAAGGTGGAAGACCTCTCCAAGGGGATGCAGCAGAAAATTCAGTTCATCGCAACAATCCTCCACAGGCCCCGGCTGCTTATTCTCGATGAACCGTTTACCGGGCTCGATCCAATCAATACCAACCTGATCAAGGATGAAATCCGTCTGCTGAACGAATCCGGCATCAGTATTATTTTCAGTACGCACAGAATGGAACAGGTGGAAGAGATGTGCAATCATATTGTACTGATCAACAAGGGTAAAAACGTTCTTTACGGTGAGGTTCAGGCTATCAAGAAGCAGTACAAGCAGAACCTGTTTGTAGTGGAACTCGACGGAGTACTGCCCGACGGTGTACAGATTCCATTCCCGGTTTTAAAACAGGACAAGGGAGCCTATACTTTTAAACTGAGCAGGGAGGAAGAAAGCAGCGATCTGCTCAGGTTCTTCCTTCAGCAGCCCGCAAGGATTGTCAGGTTCGAGGAAATTCTCCCTTCTTTCAACGAAATATTCATTCAAAGAGTGGCAGAAACGGAAACGACTGCCTGATAAACGCCATAAGTCCGAGTTATGTCAAAACTGTCACTCATTATCAGGCGCGAATATCTCACGCGTGTAAGGAAGAAATCTTTCATTATCGGCACACTGCTTGCTCCGGTAGGGCTGCTTGTTTATATGCTGGTTATTGTGGGGCTCTCTGCCTATCAGGGTGGAGACGAGGTTCGGGTTGCTGTACTCGACGAGGCCGGTGTGGTCAGGCAAATCCCTGATGAACGCGGTGTACGGTTTATTCCTTCAGGCAATAAAAATCTCGATCAGCTGAAACAGGAGGTCATGGAACGCAAAATTGATGGTGTTCTCCGTATTCCCCCCCTTGCCAGCTTCAAACAGACCGATCACACGGTCTATTACTACTCCGAAGACAAACTGGCTCCGGAGAAAAGTGAACTGATCGAACGCAGAATAGCAACGAAAATACGCGATTTCAAAATGGATTCGCTCCATCTGGATTCGGAACAGCTCAAACTGCTTGATTCCGAGGTTTCAATTGATCCCGAGTCTTTGACAGGTGAGGACAAGGACGATCAGAGCAAATACACGGTCGGTGTCGGCCTTGCTATAGGTGGCATCATGACATTCCTGCTGTTTTTCATGGTGCTGATGTACGGTCAGATGGTCATGCGCTCCGTTATGGAGGAAAAGACGAACCGTATTGTCGAGGTAATCATGTCATCTGTCAGGCCGTTCGACCTGATGATGGGCA
>CAILQK010000316.1 GCA_903836265.1 uncultured Bacteroidota bacterium
ACGGTAGGCCCCAGAGGTTGTGCAGCTGGATCGGGTGGTGGAGGAACAATACTTCCCTGAGAGATAGAAATCTCGAAGTTGCAAACATCACCCACCCATCCGTCAATCATAAGCCAATAGGTTTGGCCGGGAGTGAAATCGGACCAGGAGAGCGAAAAAACCTGGTTTCCACAACCTCCGCAACCGGGGTTACAGGTGAAGGCATCTGCATCCGTACAGTCGTCAAAAAAAGCTACCTGAAGACCATCACCATTCTGACAGTTGGAGGTAATGATATCCATGGTGATTGACGATGTCTGGGGAATGAACCCGAACCACTGGTCGTTGTGCAGCGATATCTGACCGCAAACAGTGTTACCGCCGGAAGGGGAACCATTGTTGATACCCATATAACCATCAAAATCGCAGTAAACGCAGGATGCGTTACAAGACTCTCCACCCGGAGGAGGAGGAGTACCACAAGCATTGCCTTCCTGTGCCAAAAGGGCGGTCTGACCAAGGAATGCAAACAGAATGAATAAAAGTAGATTTTTGTTCATGAAACAACGTTTAGTATGTTTAGATCCGGTACTTCCAATTGATTCAGGGGCTGTCTCGGCAGCTGTAACAGATGAGGAAAATCCCTACTCTGCACGCTGTTTCGATCTTTGTTCGGGCAGACAAAGTTCATTTATCCGGCGTGAAGGTAAAAAAATGTTGTTTTTAATATCATAATTTTGTGTGATCTTAACCAATTTCAACATAATCAGATTTTTGCACCTGCATAAAACAAAATTATATTCCAAAAAACAGGAAAAACCGATCTTTAATCGAAATAATAAGCGGCGGGCGACTGTCCTCTTTCGATCACTCCTGATCATCCTGCTCCGTCAACTCCACGTTCAAGCCGGTACTTTCTGCCGGTCTCCATGTCCACAATCCCTGCTCATACTCTCTCCTCATCAGTTCAATATTATCCGAGTGTACTTTCTTCTGGCTCAGCGGGAAGTGGTAACGGGCCCACAAAGCTGCCTCATCTATCGCCACACCTGTGGCAATATGCTCTCTCAATGCATAAATATATGAGAGGCTCTCCGTTCTCCGCTGCAGCCAGTCGTTAATACTGAGCGACAAACTGCCATGGCCGGGAATCAGGCGCGTAAACCAGTTCCGGTCATGGATAGCCAGCAGTTTGTTCATTGATATCTCGTACTCCACACTGCTGTGCGCAATCACCGGAAACTCGATATCAGACAGGTAGTCGCCGGCGATACAGAGTCCGATCTGCCACACCACCACCATCATGCTGTCGGCAGTATGCCCGGGAGTCAGGTAGAAAGTCATTTTCGTGCTGTGGTGCCTGTACTGAACCGCATCCCTGAAAATGGTGAAGTCGGCCTGCGGATATACTGCCGGATACGGACGTTTGATATAATATGCGTCGTCAAATTCAATTACTTCCTGAAGCCGCAATTCTTTGTCAGGGTTTTCGACCATCGCCCTGGACATAAACACCTTGTCGGGGCGGAATGCCCCGCAGCCTATGATATGATCGTAATCGGAGTGCGTAAATACCAGAAAAAGTTCCCTTTTGCACCTGATTTTCTCAACATAGTTGCTGATTGCTATCACTTCGTCGGGAAGCCAGGCGGGATCAACCACCAGTACAACATCCTCCATTTCCACCACGGTAGAGTTCGTCTGAAACAATGCACTCTGAAAAACCGTTACATGACGGTCCTTATACACTATATTATTCATGGTGTGGCTTCATGTTTGGATGCTGGACACGCTGCTTTTGCTACCTTTGCAGCGCAATGCTCAATGGCAAATGTACGAACATACCTGTTTCCCTTAAAACTCTTTTCATCTGATGAGTAATATTGTTGCAATCATAGGCCGTCCCAACGTCGGCAAATCAACTCTCTACAACCGGCTGGTCGGAAGGCGCGATGCCATTACCGATGATTTCTCGGGCGTCACCCGCGATCGAAAATACGGATTTTGCGAATGGAACGGCAAACGCTTTGGTGTGGTGGACACCGGCGGTTTCGTACACGGATCCGATGATGTATTCGAGGCTGCTATCAGAAACCAGGTGAAGGCAGCTGCCGAGGAAGCTGCTGTACTCATTTTTATGGTGGATGCACAAACCGGCATCACAGACCTCGACGACAATATCGCCCGCTGGCTCCGCCGTGTGGACAAACCCGTGTTCCTCGTGGTAAACAAGGTGGACAATCACAACTCCATGATGGATGCCAACGAATTCTGGTCTCTGGGGTTTGAAAACACCTGTTTCATCGCTTCCATCAGCGGCAGTGGTACGGGCGAGCTGCTCGATGCTGTTACCGAGCACATCGAAAATGAACCGGAACTCGAAACCGAACTGCCCAAATTCGCCATTGTCGGCCGTCCGAATGTGGGGAAATCATCGCTGACCAATGCGCTGCTGGGTACCGAAAGGAATATTGTAACCCCTGTAGCCGGCACAACCCGCGATCCTATTCACAGCCACTACAACAAGTTCGGCAAGGAGTTTATTCTCATTGATACCGCAGGCATCAGGAAGAAAACCAAAGTGGAGGAGGATCTCGAATTCTATTCCGTCATGCGAGCCATACGTGCACTTGAGGAGGCCGATGTATGCATGCTGGTACTGGATGCTACCCAGGGTATTGAAAGCCAGGATCTCACGATTCTTTCTCTGGCCCAGAAGCGCCACAAGGGTATTGTCATCCTTGTCAACAAATGGGATCTGGTTGAAAACAAACAGGCAAACTCGGTGCGCGACTATGAGGCCATCATCAAGAGCAGACTGGCTCCGTTTAACGATGTTCCGGTTATTTTCATATCCGCACTCGAGAAACAACGCATTTTTCAGGCGGTGGAGGCAGCGATGGAAGTGGTGGAAAACAGAAAAAGACGGATCAAGACTTCCGTACTCAACGAACTCCTGCTCGATGTCATCGAAAGGACTCCCCCACCCTCTGTTCACGGCCGTTACCCGAAGTTCAAGTATATCACGCAGCTGCCCACCGATTTCCCCGCGTTCGCCTTTTTCGTCAATAATCCGAACTATGTTCGCGACTCCTACAAGCAGTTTCTCGAAAACCAGATGAGGAAGCTCTTCAATTTCACGGGTGCCCCCATCGAAATCTTCATCCGTTCAAAAGACTGATCAACGCTGAATACCAACCATGTATCGCATACTCACAAGCTCTTTTGCCCTCGCTCTGCTTCTGTCGTCGTGCAAGGATACTCCCGAGCAAATCCCGTCCTATATCAGGATCGAGCCTTTCGTGGTGAATGCGCAGGGGGACGCATCCTGGCACAAGATTACCGACGGATGGCTCTATGTGAACGGTGAATACCTGGGCGCCTACACGCTTCCTGCCGAAGTTCCCATACTGGCTGAAGGTCCCTGCAACATCATCGTGTTCCCGGGTGTCAAGGAAAATGGTATCGCCACTTCTCCCAATATCTACCCCAATCTGACCCGCTGGGACGCCACCGGTATCGCACTCACCCCCGCGCAAACGACAGTCGTTAAGCCATCCACAACCTACGACCAGCGCGCTGTTTTCCCGTTCGGCGCCGGCAGGGGCGACTTCGACGGTGGATCCAACATCGTCATTGAAAACCGCGATGACGACCCCGACAATGGATTTTCAATCACTTCCGACAGCGCCTTTTTCGGCAAATGCATCCTTATGCAGGTGGATACAGCTCACCCCCTTCTGGACATAGCTACTGAAAAGGTCATCAATATTCCTGTCTCTGGATCTCCTGAAGTGTGGGTGGAAATGCACTACAAATGTGATATTCCGTATTTTCTGTACATCGCCTACCCGAACGGAGGCAGCGAGTCCGTCCGGGCTGTTTATCAGTTCAACACCTCCGCCAGCTGGAACAAAATCTATATCAACCTGACTGAAACACTCACGGATGTTCAGACACCGCAGTTCAGACTTTATTTCCGGGCCAGTCTGAACAAGGACGCTACCGGCAAATATCCGCAACTCAGGGGAGCTGTCAGAATAGACAATATCAGAATCACGCACCTCTGAATCGGTAAGGATACCTATGCTGAAGTTAACAAGAAAACGCCACACCCTCTATTACGGTATTGCCGATTTCATCATGGCAACGATTGCCTGGGCACTGTTTTTCATTTACAGAAAACAACTCGAGGGCAGTCCGGCAGATCTTTCTGTTCTGAACGACGCCAACTTCAGTCTGGGAATCCTGATAATACCCACTGGATGGGTACTCCTTTACAGTATCTTCGACCAGTACACCGATATATACAGAATTTCCCGGCTCAATACGCTCGCCAGCACGTTCTTCCTGTCGCTGATCGGCGTCACATTCCTGTTTTTCAGCCTGATTCTCGACGATGTGGTTACTGATTACCGCACCTATTACAGATCATTTTTCGCTCTTTTCCTTATCCATTTTGGCCTGACAGCTGTTTCGAGAATGGTTCTGCTCACGCGGGCAAGCAGGAGGCTGAAAGCAGGCAGGGTAACATTCAACACACTGCTGGTGGGAGGTAACCAGAATGCGCTGGAGCTTTTTCTGGACATCAGCAGCATGAAAAAGGGACTTGGAAACAAGTTTCTGGGTTTTGTGGATACCAACAGCCGGACGCAGGCACTGGAGGATCATCTGCCCCGGCTCGGAAAACTGGAAGATCTCGGCAAAATTATTGAGGAATACGATGTGGAAGAGGTCATCATAGCCATTGAGACCTCAGACCATAACCGGCTTCGCGAAATACTCAACATCCTTTTTGACTACAACGAACGGGTACTGGTGAAGATCATTCCGGATATGTATGATATCCTGCTGGGCTCGGTGAAGATGAATCATGTTTATGGAGCGGTACTCATCGAAATAAAACAGGAACTGATGCCACGCTGGCAAAGAACCATCAAACGAATGCTTGATGTATCTGCCAGTGCAATGGCGCTGCTGCTGCTCTCGCCTTTATTGCTGTATGTGGTCATAAGGGTCAGGATGTCTTCTCCGGGGCCCATATTCTTCCGGCAGGAACGCATCGGGCTGAACGGAAAACCGTTCATCATTTTCAAGTTCAGATCCATGTATGTGAATGCTGAAAAGGACGGGCCACAACTCTCCAGAGAGGGAGACCCCCGTTGTACCCCGTGGGGAGCCGTCATGCGGAAATGGAGGCTCGACGAAATCCCCAACTTCTGGAATGTTGTCCGGGGAGATATGTCGCTCGTAGGCCCGAGGCCTGAAAGAGAGCACTTTATCGAACAGATCTCCGTCCACAACCCGCACTACAAACAGTTGCTCAAGGTACGCCCGGGCATCACTTCCTGGGGACAGGTAAAATACGGTTATGCCTCCAATGTGGAGGAAATGCTTCAGCGACTTCGCTTCGACCTGCTGTATATTGAAAATATGTCGCTGGCACTCGATTTCAAGATTATGTTCTATACGGTACTTGTGCTGGCACAGGGCAGGGGCAGATGATGTATCCGCCGGTTTCCGGCGATGGTGAGAAAAGGCTTTTTTCAGTTTTTGAATTCGTGAAAACTGAAAAACAGGGCTATGAAACCGAAAAAAGTTGAAAAATGGCGACAAACGAGACGTTTTTGGCCCGGCAAGAGCATCCCGGACAGCGTTTTAACCTGAACGGGGTGCTTCATGATCGTCTTCCCGAACCACTCTCGCAATACGCACGCGCATACATGTATGGAGATGGTATATTCGAGTCAGTTCGCATGTTCAACAATTCAGTCCCCCTTTGGAAATATCATTCCGCAAGACTGATGAACGGGCTCGGGAAACTGTCTGTCTCTTTGCCGCCCGGCACAGGCCCGGACGAACTGTTTGGTGAAATACACAAAACAGCGTCAGGAAATGCACGGATCAGGCTGATGGTATGGCGAAAAACGGGCGGTTTCTACCTGCCCGATTACTCCGAAGGACTTTTCATGATATCAGCTGTTCCCTCTCCCGACGCCTGTTTCCCTGTACACGAAACCGGAATGAAAGTCGGACTGAGCACAAAAATACAGGTACCTGTTGACAGTTACTCAGGAATCAAGTCGCTCAGCGCGATCCGCTATGTATACGCGGCACAGGAAGCCCGTGAGCGCAATCTCGACGATGTGCTGCTTCTCAACTCGCGCAACAATGTATGTGAAAGCAGCAATTCCAGTATTATCTGGATATCGGACGGTCAATATTTCACACCACCGGAAGGCGAGGGTCAGGTTCACGGAGTTTTTCTTCGATTTCTCAGAGAAACCTTGTTCAAATCCGGCATTTCAGTCACAGAAAAACCATGTACCTTTGCCAGCCTTTTGCAGGCCGACGAGATATTGCTGACAAATGCTGTAACCGGTATCAGGTGGATACAACAACTGGATACCACCCTCAAAACCGGTCTGCACGCCAGAATGCTCGCCGGCATGGTTAACAGTCAGCTGTCGCTCTGATACTCACCCCCGGATTAAATACAATGTTCAACAAACGCAACGCTGCCATCGGTTTCATATTCGTCACACTTCTCATAGACGTGACCGGGTTCGGAATCATCATTCCTGTGGTTCCCAAACTGATTATGGATCTGTCGGGCAAAGATATGAGCCATGCTGCACAGATCGGCGGACTGCTCATGTTTGCCTACTCCCTCATGCAGTTTCTCTTTGCTCCTGTACTCGGCGGGCTCAGCGATCACTACGGCCGGAGACCTATCCTTCTGGTATCCCTGTTCGGGTTCGGTCTTGATTATCTGCTCACAGCATTTGCGCCATCCATCGGCTGGCTCTTCCTCGGGCGCGCGCTTGCGGGAATCATGGGCAGCAGTTTCACAACCGCTTCTGCCTATATTGCCGATATCAGCACGCCTGAAAAAAGGGCACAAAATTTCGGGATGATTGGCGCTGCCTTTGGAACAGGCTTCATCATAGGCCCTGCTATCGGCGGTTTTCTTGGTTCATTTGGCCCCAGGGCACCCTTTATTGCAGCGGCAGCCCTCGCACTGATCAACTGGCTATACGGACTGTTCATTTTACCTGAATCTCTCAGCCCGGAAAACCGGAGGGAGTTCGACTGGAAGCGCGCCAATCCGGCAGGAACACTTCTGCAACTGCGCAAATACCCGGTTATCAGCAGTCTGCTGGTCTCCATGATTCTGCTTAATATCGCCGCCTGGGCCGTACAGGGCGGCTGGTCGTACTACACCATGCTGCAGTTCAACTGGGATGAAAAGATGGTCGGCATCTCCCTGAGCGTTGTCGGAATAATGGCGGCAATTGTGTCGGGCGGCCTCATCAGGGTAATCGTTCCCAGGCTCGGACAGGTTCGCGGGGTATATACCGGTCTCGCACTTTATTGTCTGGGATTCCTGCTCTTTGCTTTTGCCAGCAGTGCATGGATGCTGTATGTCGCTATGGTTCCCTATGCACTCGGGGCTATCGCAGGCCCGTCGCTGCAGGGACTGATTTCCACCCAGGTGCCACCCAATGTGCAGGGAGAGGTGCAGGGTGGACTATCGAGTCTCCAGAGTGCCGTTGCCATTTTAGCCCCCCCCTTCATGACCAGCATCTTTTCATATTTCACTTCCGGCAATGCGCCCGTTTACTTCCCGGGTGCGGCCATGCTTACCGGAGCCGTTCTGGCGTTTGCAAGTGCATTCTGGGCTTATATCGTTTTGAGAAAAACACACATGAACTAATATGAAAGTTTTCAAATTCGGAGGCGCCAGTCTCAGAGACGCTGAAAATATCAGAAATGTAGCCGTTATCCTGCAGAAATACCGGCATGAATCGCTCGTGGTAGTGGTATCAGCCATGGGTAAAACGACCAATGCGCTGGAGGAGGTAGTCGCCGCTCATGCCCGTCAGAATGGCAGGGCACTTGATCTGTACCGGGAGGTCAAAGAAAAGCACTACACTATTATGCGTGAGCTTTTTGACGAAAACGACGAGGTTTTTACCTCCGTAAACGACACTTTCGTGGAAGGCGAGTGGGTGCTGGATGAAAAGCCCTCTGACAATTACGACTACATGTACGATCAGATTGTCTGTATGGGAGAACTCGTTTCGTCGCGTATAGTGGCTGCATATCTGAACAAATCAGGTTTGCCTTCAACCTGGCTCGATGCGCGTGACGTGATATCTACCGACAATACCTACCGCGAAGGCTGGGTGGTATGGGACAAAACCAGGGCCAATGCAGCCAGAACACTGACACCCATACTCGGTAAATCCGGCTTCGTCCTCACGCAGGGTTTCATTGGCAGCACCTCGGAAAACTTCACTACTACCCTCGGTCGTGAGGGATCCGACTACTCGGCCGCCATCTTTTCACACTGCCTCGATGCGGAGAGCATGACCATCTGGAAAGATGTACCGGGTGTGCTCAATGCCGATCCCCGTATTTTCGACAACACCATCAAACTCGACCGCCTCTCATATCGGGAGGCAATTGAAATGACTTACTATGGAGCCCAGGTGATTCACCCGAAAACTATCAAGCCGCTCCAAAACAAGAACATCCCTCTTTTTGTGAAGTCATTTATTGATCCGGAGGCGAGTGGAACCGAAATCAGCAGTGATACCGACGACCTGTACCCGCCCATCGTGGTAGTGGAAAAAAATCAGGCACTCATGCACATCAGCACGCTCGATTATTCGTTTGTAGCCGAGCAGCATATTGCCCGATTGTTTAAAATTGCATCGGATTTGAGGATTTTCGTGAACATGATGCAGAATACTGCTGTTAGTTTCACTGTATGTGTTCCCGATGTTCAGGACCGTATCGAAAAATTCGTCAGCATCGTCTCTGATGAATTCAAGGTTAAAACCGACAGGGGTCTGGAACTCATTACCATCCGCCATTTTATGCCAGAAACTGTTGAAAACCTGAAGAAAGGCAAAATCGTGCTGCTCGAACAAAGCATTCAGAACACCATGCACATGGTAGTAAAGAATATCCCCACTGTCGAGCGCAAGGCAGTAGAAACGGCAGGTTCCAAAGCTTGATAAAACTATGCGTCGCGACTATCTCATCCTTGCCGGACTGGGCATGCTCTTCTTCCTGCCTTTTCTGGGAAATGTTCACCTCTTCGACTGGGATGAGATTAATTTTGCCGAATGTGCCCGCGAAATGCTGATTACGGGCGACTGGCTCCAGCCGCAGATTGACTTCGAGCCTTTCTGGGAAAAGCCCCCCCTGTTTTTCTGGATGCAGGCACTCAGTATGAAACTCTTCGGCGTCAGTGAGTTTGCTGCGCGATTGCCGAATGTACTGGCCGGTATCGCTACACTGCTTGTTGTGTATAAAATCGGCGCTTCACTGCACGGCAGGCTCTTCGGCTGGATCTGGGCCATGGGCTGGGTGGCCAGCCTCCTTCCACACATGTATTTCAGGAGCGGCATCATTGATCCGTGGTTCAATCTGTTTATTTTTCTGGGATTATACGGTTTCATTGAGTTCCGCTGGCGCTTTTTTACGCACAGGCCCGATATGAGTTTCTGGGTAAGATACAGGTTTCTGGCCCTTGGCGGCGGCGTGCTCGGACTGGCCGTGCTCACCAAAGGCCCAACAGCCTACCTCATTGTCTTGCTGGTCATAGTCCTGTACTGGGCACGGTACAAGTTCAGGGGAAAGGGCTACTTTCTTCACTTCGTGCTGCTCTCCGCCCACGCTTTGCTGGCAGCAATCCTCTGGTTCGGGGCAGAAACACTTGTAAACGGAACCTGGTTTGTTACAGAATTTATTCAGTACCAGATTCGTCTTTTCGCTACACCCGACAGCGGGCACGGCGGATTCTTCGGCTATCATTTTGTGGTACTGCTTGCAGGCTGTTTCCCTTTTTCTGTGCTCGCATTGCCCAACCTGTGGGGCATGAACGACAGCGAAGACGAACTGCTCGAAAGTGACACCCTGACTTCCTGCAAAAGAAGCGACTTCGGAACATGGATGCAACTGCTTTTCTGGGTGGTACTCATCCTGTTCAGCATTGTAAAAACCAAAATTTTACACTATTCTTCTCTGGCGTATTTTCCACTCACATACCTGGGCGCCCTCACTCTGTGGCGGGCAGTCAGATGGGACGTCCATCCGCGGGTGGTAGCCTTTTTTCTGGGTCCGGTGGGTCTACTGCTTGGAACACTGGCAGCAGCCATACCAGTGGCAGGAATGAATATTGATTTGATAAAACCGCTCTTCAGCAAGGATCCGTTTGCACTCGGCAACCTCGAAGCCAATGTGACGTGGAAATATACAGATATGGTACCCGGACTGGTGCTCATGGCAGCCTCCGTGGCAGCCGGAATCCTCTGGTACAGAAAAAATGGCTGGCAGGCTGGTCAGATCCTGCTGGCCGGAGGTGCTGTCTTCACCAGTTTCACACTGGTTTTGCTGGTACCCAATATTGAGGGTTACAGTCAGCGGGCAGCTGTCGAGTTCTATGAATCACACTGCGGAGAGAACTGCTTTGTCAAACCGGTGGGATTCAAAAGCTACGCGCACCTTTTCTACACCTGCAAACAGGATCCAGGCCCGGACAAAAAGGCCGATGATTACGACAGACTGGCATTTGGCACGCAGGACAGAGATGTTTATTTCGTAGCCAGGGTTGAGCGGCTCGGAGAACTGCCTTTGTTGCCCGGATGCCGCGAAATCGGACGTCAAAACGGATTCGTCTTCTTCAAAAAACCTGTCGTTCCGACACAACCGGCCTCAGGCGACTGACAATTCTGCAAGTGCCTGACAAAAGAAAGGCTCTTTCTCTGAAAAATTGTCAGAAAAATCATGTTAGCACGAAGTTTGATTGGAAACAGTGACCACAGAAAATTCTGTTTTCTGGTCTGAATCATACTTTAACCAAAACAATTAATAATTCTTCACTTATGAGACCAATCGCTGATCGTGTCATCATCAAGCCGGCTCCTGCCGATGAGAAAACCAAAGGCGGCATCATTATCCCGGATACTGCCAAGGAAAAGCCGCAACGCGGTGAAGTTGTAGCAGCAGGCCCCGGAAAACAAGGGAAAGATGGCTACAACATGACAGTTCAAGCCGGAGACATCGTGTTGTACGGAAAGTACGCCGGACAGGAAATCAACTATGAGGGTCAGGACTACCTGATCATGCGCGAAGACGAGATCCTGGTGGTTCTGTAAGAAAACGGCCCCGCCACCTGAAAACGAATTCCAATTGAACAAACTAACAGTAAATCAATCTACAGATTATGTCTGCCAAACAGATAAATTTCAATTCCGACGCCCGCGAAAAGCTCAAAGAAGGCATTGACGCGCTCGCAAATGCTGTGAAAGTTACCCTCGGCCCAAAGGGTCGCAATGTGGTTATCCAGAAATCTTTCGGAGCTCCCACGATCACCAAAGACGGCGTTTCCGTTGCCAAAGAGGTAGAACTCGAAGATGCAGTGGCCAACATGGGTGCCCAGATGGTTAAAGAGGTTGCCAGCAAAACCGCCGACGCAGCCGGCGACGGTACCACTACCGCTACTGTCCTCGCTCAGGCAATGGTGAACGCAGGACTCAAAAATGTAGCCGCCGGAGCCAATCCGATGGACCTCAAGCGCGGTATTGACAAGGCTGTAAAGGCCGTTATCGCCAATCTGAAGGAACAATCCGAGCAAATAGGCGAAGATTTCAACAAAATTCAGCAAGTTGCTGCCATTTCTGCCAATAACGACGACACCATCGGTACGCTGATTGCAGATGCCATGAAGCGCGTAACCAAAGACGGTGTTATTACTGTTGAAGAAGCCAAAGGTACCGATACAGAAGTGAAAGAAGTAATCGGTATGCAATTCGACCGCGGTTACCTCAGCCCCTACTTCATCACCGATGCAGAAAAAATGGAAGCCGAGTACGAAAATCCGTACCTGCTGATCACAGACAAGAAAATTTCCAACATGCAGGATCTCGTTCCTGTGCTGGAAAAATCTCTGCAAACCGGTCGCCCGCTCCTCATCATCGCTGAAGATGTGGAAAGTCAGGCACTCGGCGTACTGGTGGTTAACCGCCTCCGCGCCGGGCTGAAAGTGGTTGCTGTAAAGGCTCCGGGCTTCGGAGACCGTCGCAAGGCCATGCTCGAAGACATCGCGATCCTCACAGGGGGTACTGTCATCAGCGAAGAGCAGGGCTACAAACTCGAAAATGCAGGTCTCGAGCACCTCGGATCCTGCGAGCGTGTCACCGTGGACAAAGACAACACCACTGTAGTTGGCGG
>CAILQK010000317.1 GCA_903836265.1 uncultured Bacteroidota bacterium
ATGCCCGTTCGGGTTGGGCCTGTCGAGCACAATCAGCGGAATTCCGTTCTCGGCGCAGGCCTCCATGACGTAAAACAGCGTACTTATATAGGTGTAAAATCGCGCTCCCACATCCTGAATATCAAAAATCACCACATCCAGTCCGTCAAAATCGCCGGGTACGGGCTTCTTGCGTTTGCCATACAGCGAAATAACCGGTGCGCCGGTACGCATGTCTGCACCATCGCGTATCTCCTCTCCGGCATCAGCCTTGCCGCGGAAACCGTGTTCGGGTGCAAAAATTCTGGCGACACAGATCCCCAGACTGTTCAGGGTATCACAAAGATGACTTTCTCCCGACAAGGATGTGTGATTGACCACCAGACCAGCCTGCTTTCCGGACAGCAACGGGAGCAGCACATCCAGCCTGTCGGCACCAGAAACCACCCTCTGCTGCGCACAGATGTCTGAACTGACCAGCAACCAGAATAAAACAAAAAACTTTTTCAAACAATTCGTGTTTTGTGTTACATTTGCAGGAACAAACTGTTCCACCACAAATATCAGTATTTTTGCAAAAAAGTCCGGTTGTATTGTATTGTTGACATTGAGACTACGGGAGGAACTGCCCGGAACGAGCGCATCACCGAGATAGCCATTGTTGTCCACGACGGCCGGCAGGTGGTTGATACATTTTCGACGCTCATCAATCCCGAACGAAGTATCCCGTGGAATATTACGCAACTGACCGGTATTACCAATGATATGGTGGCCGGCGCTCCGCGTTTTTACGAGGTTGCCCGGCAGATTGTCGAGTTGACGGAGGGTAAAATATTTGTGGCGCACAATGTAAATTTTGACTACAGTTTCGTCAGGGAGGAGTTTTCCCGACTGGGTTTTGAATTCTCCAGGCGACAGCTGTGTACGGTCAGATTGGCCAGAAAGGTATTTCCCGGACTCCCCAGCTACAGCCTGTCGAACCTGAAACGGCATTTCGGTATTCACGCGGAAAGAAGTCACAGGGCACTCGACGACACGCTGGCCACCACAAGACTCTTCGAGATGATGCTCGAATCGGGAGAAGGCACTGTCAGGGAAATGGTGAACAGGGGCGTCAGGGAAACACGGCTTCCCGCCGGACTCACCATCGAACGACTGAACGAAGCGCCCGAATCGTGTGGCGTTTACTATCTGCACGATGAGGCGGGTACAGTAATTTATGTAGGAAAGAGTATCAATATCAGAAAGCGGCTTTTTGAGCACTTCTCCGACATGACACAGAAGGGGGAAAAAATGAGGCAGGGTGTGGCCGACTTCAGCTGGGAGGTGATGGGCAGCGAACTGGTAGCCCTGCTCCACGAAAGCGCGGAGATCAAAAGACTGCAACCGAGAATCAACAAGGCACTCAGACTGAAGCAGCATCAGGGCGCCCTGTACACATACACTGACGAGAATGGCTATACAAGGCTGGTTTACGGAAAAAATACCGCAAAAAACGCCAAAAAGCTGCATCTTGCTGCTACCTATCCGAAGCTCGAGCATGCGCGCGCGCACCTGCAAAGTGTGGTAAGGCAACTTGAGCTCTGTTACCGGCTCTGTCACCTCGATGCCTCTGAAAATGCCTGCTTTCACCATTCTATCAAACAGTGTCACGGCGCCTGCATTGGTCAGGAAGTACCTGAATCATATAATGAACGGGTTGATCAGGCGCTGAAAATCATTGACCGGAGGCTGCAGGGCAGTTTTTTGCTCACCGACAGGGGCCGTAATGCCGACGAACAGGCTGTTGTTGCTGTCATTAATGGTATTTACAGGGGCTTTTGCTTCATCAATCGCAATGAGGCCCCCCCTCCAATCGGAGAACTCCTGTCTGACATGAGAAATGCAGATACCAGAGACCCGTCGGCCGCACAGATTATATACAGCTGGACGGAGGCTGGAAAATGCCGGAAAATTGACCTCGGGCAATGATTTTCAGGATGTTGAATGGCGGACGTTCCCCTGCTTCAAATGCCGTTTTTGTCGAAAACAGGCGTTAAGGGCTGGTTAAATACAGCAGCATTGAATACCTCCTATGCTCCTCTTTTCCACTTTTGCGGCAAAACAAAGCATTCTGACGCTATGAAACACTTCATTTTGTTCGCAGCCACCCTGCTACCGACACTTTATGCAGGCGCTCAAACCTCCGGCGAGATTACCTACCGCGAAACTGTTCAGCTGAAAATCGAAATGCCCGAGGCAGACGAGAAGCTGCGACAAATGATTCCGCCCGCACAGCACGACGACAGGAAACTGACATTCACCGAAATGGAGGCTGTGTATGAAGCGGCTGGCAAACCGGGTGCCGGTGACATTGACATGAAACACGAGGAGGACGGCAATCAGGTACGCTTTGTCATGAAAATGCCGCTGAATACACTCTATACCAACCTCGATGAAGAAACAACCATCAATAAAAAGGAGTTTTTTGGTCGTGAGTTTCTCATAACCGGCAAGATGCGCGACTGCAAGTGGAAACTCACCGGCGAGCAGAAAACCATTGGCAACTTTGTTTGCCAGAAAGCAATACTGCAGGATACATCAGAGAACACTGTTGCGTGGTTCACGCCGCAAATTCCTGTCTCTGCAGGACCATCAGGTTATGGCAAACTCCCGGGTATGATTCTTGAAATGGAAATGGAAAACGGGAAGCGTACCATCGCCGTAACGGGTGTCAACCTGAAAAAGGTATCAAAAGGCGAAATAAAGGCGCCCGAGGGAGGCAAAAAGATGACACAGGAAGAGTTCAAGGTCATTCAGGATGAAAAACTGAAGGAAATGGGCATTGAAACAGGCGGAAAAGGAGGTGGAATCCGAATTCAGGTCACTTCCGAATATCGCAACTAAAGATATTTTTCATGAAACAAATTCTGCTGATTGCCTTGCTGGGAGCGGTAACAACCACCGCTTTCAGTCAGAAAACTGTTGTCGAGGGTCTGGTAACTGATACTGTCTTTCTGCCGCTCCCGGCTGCCACGGTTGTTGCCATGACTCCCGATTCGGTGATGAGTGCATTCGGCACTACCGACGCAGCAGGCAAATTCACTTTGCGGGTAAAAGGCCCCGGCAGATTTCTTCTGCAGGTTACCTATGTAGGTTATATCACAGCCTGGAAGGAATTCATACTGGAGCCTGCGCAGGAAAAACTGATACTTGACCCGGTAAAACTGTCGGTATCCAGTTCCATTCTGCCCTCCGTCGAGATCAGCGCCGAACGCGATCCCATGCGCATCAGTCGCGATACAGTTGACTACAACGCCGCCGCCTTCAGGGTACAGCCGGGAGCTCCGGTGGAAGACTTGCTGAAAAAACTTCCGGGCGTGGAAGTACAGCGCGACGGATCCGTCAGGGCCATGGGCGAAACAGTTCAGAATGTGCTCGTGGACGGCAAGGAGTTTTTCGGGCGTGATACGCGGGTAGCCACCAAAAATCTGCCGGCAGAAGCAGTTGACCGGGTGCAGGTGTTCGACAAACAGTCGGAAATGGCCGAGCTCACCGGAATCAGGGACGGAAACGAGGAACGTACCATCAATCTGAAACTGAAAGAAACCCACAAACACGGGTATTTCGGAAAAGCGGATGCCGGAGCAGGCACAGACAGAAGGTTTGAGGGCCGGATGAACCTGAACCGATTTTCGACTGACAGCCGCCTGTCAATGATCGGAATGGCCAACAACACCAATGAAGTCGGGTTCTCTCTCAACGACTATATACAGATGCTGGGCGGAATGGGAGCCATGATGAGTGGTGGCGGTTTTTCCTTCTCCATGGATGACGGTTCGGTACCACTGTCTGATGAACGCGCTGGTAACGGTATCAGAAAATCACTGGCGGGCGGACTGAATTACTCAAAAGATTTCTCCAAAAACACAGAACTTACGCTCAGCTATTTCGCAAACCAGTTCAAAAACGACCTTTTCCAGGAAACCGTCAGGCTGAATCTGGGCACGGAGGGCATTTTTTCCAACTTCGAACGAACGAATCAATATACCAACAGTTACGGACACAATCTCAACCTGAACTTTAAAACCCGCCCCGACTCTTTCCAGCAGATTATCGTGCGCGCGAGCGGAGGATTCAGCGGCTCGACGCTTGAAAATATCGGCCTTTCCTATGCCAATACTGCTGTCGGAGGCGAGTCAAACCGCGGCACCCGCTACTATGAGGCGGAGGGAAACAGATACAATGTGCGGTCAAATTTCACCTGGCGGCGCAAATTCCGCAAAACAGGCAGGGCGCTTGTGGCCCAAACCACACTCAATGCCAATAACGGCGGCTCTGACGGACTGCTCGATGCCGTCAATACATTCTATCTGCCCCAGACGCTGGCAGACACGCTGGCACAGCGACAGGCCATCAGCGACAAAGGAGCACAGGCAGGCCTTTCACTGGCATATACCGAACCTTTGGGAGGCAGGAAATATCTTGAATTCAGTGCATCTACACAGAACTATGCCAATACCAATACGCGGGACTTTTACGATATGACGCCTGTCGGAGAGCAACTGAATACCCTGCTGACCAACCAGTTCAGGAGAGGTTATCGTTATGACAAGGGAGGCATCAATCTGCTGGTCAATAAAGGCAAACAGCGATTGAATGCCGGTTTTGACGCACAGCAATCCATACTGAACAATGTAAATCTGCTCACAGGCCAACCGTTCAACGCCCGTTTCGCGCGACTGCTGCCCGCTGCAAACTGGGAATACGAGATCAGAACAGGAACCCGTTTCAATGCAGACTACCAGACACGATTTACCGAGCCTTCTCCGGAACAACTGCAGCCTGCAGTTGACAATTCCAATCCGCTCAGCATATATATCGGCAACCCGGGGCTCCGTCCGGAATATGTTCATGAGCTCAGAACAGGTTTCTTTCTTTACGACCAGTTCAGTTTTACCTCATTTTTTGCCAATATTACCGGGACATACATCAAAGACAGGATAACCAATGCCACCATTATTGACGAGTTTCTGCGGCGGACGGTAACTCCTGTGAACGTCTCCCATGAAACAGCAATAAAAGGCAATATTCAATACGGAGCGCCGATAAAGCCCCTGAAAATAAAATTCAACCTGAAACTGAACTCAAGATATACCCAGCGTTTGCTGTACCTGAACAACGTACTGAACAACGTGAACGACTGGCGGGCCGGGGGCGATTTTTCCGTGGAGAATCGCCGGAAGGACAAGGTGGATGCCCTGTTCGGTTTCAGACTGAACAATACGACAACACAATGGTCGCTGAACACGGCCCTTAACCAGCAGTTTGTCAACCATCAGTGGTACACCGACATCAAGTACACACCCACATCGAAGTGGCTGATAGAAACGCAGTTCGACTATACCGTATTTTCACCTGAAACGTTTGGCGAGCGTATGGTGATACCACTGTGGAAGGCGGGAATAACCCGATACATACTCAAAAATAACAAGGGCAGAATCAGGCTGACCGCCTTCGATTTGCTCGACCGCAACAGGAGCATTGTCCGAAACAGCAGTCTGAACTACCTCGAGGAGCAACGATCGAATACACTGACCAGGTACTTCCTGCTCACATTCGGCTATTCGCTGTCTGGATTTGAGCAGGAAAATGGCGGCATTCATCTGAAAATTGACAGATAAAGATCCAGGAATACTATTCTTGCATCGTTTGCGCCAGACGTTTTGCCGTATCGCGGAATAGGCAGCGGCATATTACGTGCGCTCAAGGCATGGCCGGATATGGAATTTGTCAACGACAGAGAGGCCGGGCAGTTCACAGTCCGGATACACAGAAAACCATTGATCAACTGACGTCACCGCCTGATCCAGGCCCCGGGGTTCAGTCGCTCTTTTTGCCGCCAGAGTTCAAAGTGGAGTTCGGTAGTACCTGTTATGGCATTGGTACTTACTGTGCCTATCGTCTGGCGTGCTTTTACTGTGTCACCTTTATTCAGACTGGTTGAGGAAAGGTTTGAATAAACAGTGTAATAGTCGCCGTGCTGAATAATAACCGTGTTTTCGTGGCCCGGGATATACTGAATTCCAGCTACAACGCCCTCGTAAATGGCGAGTACCTGCTCATTTTCATTCGTCCGGATATCAATTCCATTGTTGGTAATCTCCAGGTTTCGCAGGGTGGGGTGTTTCTGACGGCCAAAAGCTTTTGAGATGAACCCATCTGCCACAGGCCATGGCAATTTCCCCTGCATTTTGCCGAAAGAGGAAGACGAAACAGCTGATTCGGATACAACTTCCGGTTTGGCAACAACAGCCGGCTTTTCTGCTTTGACCTTATTCTTCGCGGGGGCGGGTGCAGGCGCGGCAGGTACTGATTCTTCCTTTTTGGTTGCGGGCTTCGATTTTACATCATCTGTCCGTTTCTCCACCTCTGCCGAGATGACCGATTCGATGGCCTTGTCGAGTTGATCCCGGGCAGCCTGTTTCTGATTCAGATCAGCTCTGAGGCGGACTTCATCCTTTGAGAGGAGCCTGAGCATATTGTTTTTTTCAGTCAGTTCCTCACCGAGTGACGCCTTTTGTCCCTGCATGGTAATGAGGAGTTGTTCCTTTTCAATACGGGTTTCCTGAAGTTTTTCGGTCTTGTTTCTGAGCATTTCCTGCGTTTCGCGGATCAGGCGAGCCTGTTCGCGGCGTCTTTCGTCGTATTTTCGGAGGAAGAGCCAACGCCGGAAGGCCTGATTCAGACTGGAAGCCGAGAGGATAAAGAGCAGCGGGTTGGTGAGTGTTTTCTGCCGGAAAGCATACCGGACTGTTCTGGCGTATTCGTCACGCATGTTGGCCACATCGGCCTGGAGCGATTCGATGACCATCTGATTTCTGGAAATTCCGTCCTCGGCAGCCAGAAGTTCCTGTTCAATTGTCAGAATGAGCGATTCGCGACTGCTGATCTGGTTCTGCAGCGCCACGAAGCGGTCGTAGGTGGCATCCCTGTTCGCTTTCGTCTTTGAAATCATTTTTTCGGTGGCCGCAATATCCCTGATAATCTTTTTTCGCTTGTCTTCCAGTTCCTTTTTGGACTGTGCGTGAGCGAAAAGTGGCAGCAGCAGGAAAGGCAGCAGGAATCCGAAAAACCTACTCCGCCCGCTGGTAAGCAGCCGGAATTTCAAACCTGAATGGGGCGGGAGTATTGAATTCAACATGCAAAAATTCGAGTTCAAATTGTACATCACTGGTTTCGGGGCTGAATGCCTGTATAGAGCG
>CAILQK010000318.1 GCA_903836265.1 uncultured Bacteroidota bacterium
ATCGGTCACAATTGGTGGCAAGCCCCAAATGGTACTGTCTAACACTTCCAACTCGGTGCTTGTTTTCCTCATGCCTTCCACTGTCACCGGAAAGATTGTGGTTACTACCAATTCCGGCTCGGCTACTTCAACAGGCTCATTTACAGTATCCGGCACCCCGATTCCGCAGATACAGCAGGGAACCAAAAAGACCGGTGCCGGATCTACACCTGTATCTTTGCAGGGTCAGTCTGTTGCTGTGAGTGCAGATGGAAATACCGCTGTCGTTGGTGCGCCCAATGATAATTCCAATTGTGGTGGCGCCTGGATTTTTGTACGTTCGGGCAATACCTGGACTCAGCAGGGAGCCAAACTGGTCGGAACGGGCGCAACAGGTGCAGCGAAACAAGGCTATTCAGTTGCAATCAGTGCAGATGGCAATACAGTAGCTATCGGTGGCAATCTTGACAACCTTTCAAATGGTGCTGTCTGGATATTCACTCGTACAGGTATCAGCTGGGCTCAGCAGGGAGACAAGCTGAAAGGCATCGGTAACGTGGGCTTTGCACAACTGGGGTCATCTGTCAGTATGAGTGCAGATGGCAATACGATTGCAGTTGGCGGTATCGCCGATAATTCATACAAGGGTGCTACCTGGATTTTTACACGTTTCGGAGGTGTCTGGAGCCAGCAGGGAGCTAAACTTGCAGGAACAGGTGCTGTGGGCGCGGCCCGCCAGGGATGTTCCGTAGCCCTCAGTTCTGATGGACAATATCTGGTGGCTGGTGGCTATAATGATAATACCAGACAGGGTGCTTTCTGGGTTTTCAATCGTGCAGGAAATACCTGGACACAGCAAGGCAGCAAACTCACAGGCACTGGTGGCAGCCCCTCCTCTTATCAGGGATATTCGGTCGCAATCAATGCTGACGGAACTACCGTTATCACAGGCGGACCAAACGATGGGGCTCTTGCAGGTGCCACATGGATATTCACCCGCAGTGGCTCTGCATGGTCACAGCAGGGAGGTAAACTCACAGGTACAGGTGGTATCGGTTCGTCCCGTCAGGGAGGCTCAGTTGCAATCAGTGCAGATGGTAATACAGCTGTATGCGGTGGATTTGCTGACGCATCCAATGCTGGTGCAATGTGGATATACAAACGCACAGGTAGCACCTGGGCACAGCAAAATGCCAAACTGACTGGTAGTAATGCAACCGGCAGTGCCAAACAGGGAAGTTCAATAGCTCTTTGTTCTGTCGGAACTACAGCTATACTTGGTGGCCCTACTGATGCATCCAACCAGGGTGCTGTTTGGATTTTTGTAGCTGGCACCAATACATTTTCCTTTCCGCCGACTGAGAATCATTACCGGGAAGTCGGTTCGACGGTGGATTTTGTTTTGTATCCAAATACTCCCAATCCCTCTGATGGTCGTTTCTCAATAGACTTCTCCATTCCGGAGGACTGTGTGGCCGAATGGATAATCAGCGACATGAGTGGAGGAGTAGTGTTGTCACAGAAACGCGATTATACCGCTGGCATGAATCAGGAGCAGTTTAACCTGCAATGCAGTCCCGGCGTTTACTGTTATCGTCTGAAAACACCATTTGGTACCAAAACCGGAAAGCACACGGTTGTCGTAAACCGGAGGTAGGGCCTGCCTGTGGTTGAACAGGTTGACCTGCTTTTAATAAAGGAGCGAGGCTGCCATCAGGCAGATTATCCCGACTGCAACTGGCCTGTCGGTCATAATGAGACATCTTTTAAGTAACACGGCAGATTTTTCTGACCGGGCACCTGAAGGATGTCTCTTTTTTTGTGCTGACTGGGGGCTTAAAATTTCGGTGAAAAGCGCCTTATTTGGGTAAAAAATTACAAAAATTTTAAAAAAAATAGCAGTTTCTGGCACAAAAGTTCCGACTTTCGCACCAGAAAAAATGGGTAATGACGATCAGTCAGACGATTTTTTTCGTATCAAAACACGATAATCATATTGACCAATTTCACCAGTCATTTCAGCCGGGTTTGA
>CAILQK010000319.1 GCA_903836265.1 uncultured Bacteroidota bacterium
ATTGGCGGTTTCTGCAAATAAATATTTCAAAAACTCTGTTTTAAAAATCAGTTTGCTTGCAACAGTGTGGCAACATCTGTACTTTTCGGAAAAAATAGCGGAGGAATCATCATGAAATCGGATACCCTGAAGTATTTGCTGGTTTATGTGACACCGGCGGTTGTATTTTTCTCCATCAGGGCTGCAGGTATATGGTCGTATGCTGCTGTGGTACTTTTGTTTGGTATTTTGCCATTTCTGGAGCTCTTTTCCAGTGGCTCCGTGACAAACCTGACTGAAGAGGAGGAGGACGCTGCCACGAAAAACCGTGTTTACGATCTGATTATCTACGGGTTGCTGCCTGTGCACTACCTGATTCTGATTTATTTTCTTGTTCAGATCGGACAGGAGGGTCTTCCCCTGTATGCGCGGGCGGGCATGACCATTGCCTTTGGACTTTCCTGTGGTGTTCTGGGTATCAATGCTGCCCACGAGCTGGGGCATCGCAGCACCCGTTATGAACAGTTTATGAGCAAAATGCTGTTGCTTTCGACGCTTTATATGCATTTTTTCATAGAACACAACCGTGGACATCACAAAAACGTGTCAACAGTGGAAGATCCGGCCACAAGTCGTTACGGAGAAACACTGTACAGTTTTTACGTACGCACGATTCGCGACAGCTGGTTGTCGGCCTGGCGTCTGGAGGCCGACCGGCTCGGGAAGGAGGGGCGGCCCGTCTGGTCGTGGCAGAACGAGATGCTGCGTTTTCAGGTTGTCCAGCTGGCGTTTGCCGTTGCGATTTACATGATTTTCGGATTCTTCGTGCTGTGCCATTTTCTGGCGGGTGCGGCCATTGGAGCCCTGCTGCTCGAAACAGTGAACTATATCGAGCATTACGGACTGATGCGCAGGAAGACAGGAAGCAGGTACGAGCGCACGCTGCCGGCTCACTCCTGGAACTCCAACCACCCTATTGGTCGTTTGATGCTGCTGGAGCTGTCGCGCCATTCTGATCACCATTTCATGGCCAACAGGAAATACCAGGTACTGCGTCATTTCAACGACAGTCCCCAGATGCCGACCGGTTATCCGGGCATGATGTTGCTGGCCCTGATACCGCCGCTCTGGTTTCGTGTGATGCACCGGCAGATAGAAAAGTACCGGACCGGGGGTGTAGCGGCCTGATCGTCAGTATTTCTCCGAGAAGCGGCGCGCGAGCTGCTTGTGTTTGTTGTCGAGACTGATTTCACGGCCCTGAATAAATGCCTGCGTAACGACGCAGGTCATCATATCGAGTGCATCGCCTTCGCTGATGAACAGGGTAGCATCTTTTCCGACTTCGAGGGAGCCGCATGTTTTGTCAATACCGAGAATTCTGGCTGCGTTCAGCGTGATGGTGCTCACGGCAGTTTCCCGGGGCAGGCCGTATGCGCACATCTGACCGGCCTGGAAGGGAAGGTTGCGCTGTCGCCATCCGCCGATACCGGTTACGGTGAACAGAACGCCCGCTTCATTCAGTTGCGTGCCTGTTTTGTATGCCTGATCCACGTCGTCGTCGTCGCGTCGCGGCAGACTTTGAGGGGGGAACAGCACCACAGGGGTGTTGTGCGACTTCAGAAAGTCTGTTATTCGCCAGCTTTCTTCTCCGCCGACAATAACCGGACTGATACCTGTGCTTTCTGCGAAGAGTACGGCATCCTGTATCGTGCGTGCGCTGCCTGTACGGATGAAGAGCGACTGTTTTTTGTCGAAAAGGCCCTTCATTGACTCGAATTTCAGGTTTTTTGTTTGCTGGTTTGCCTGTTTGACATAAGCGCCGGCTTCTTCAAAGAATCTGCGAATATCCTGTACTTCCTTGTCGTACTGTTCGTTTTTGCCGCTTCCCGAGCGAGCCGACGGCCAGTTCAGCCAGATGGCATCGTCTGCTTTATAGGCAGCGTCTTCCCAGTTCCATGCATCGAGCTGCATAACGGACGATGTTCCGGATATGGTACCCCCTTCAGGTGCCGGTTGTGTCATGAGGATACCGTTGGAGCGTACAGTGGGCAGGACGTCCGAGTCGGTATTGTATGCCACGAGGGTTCGCAGGTTGGGGTTGAATACTCCGATGTCAGAGAAATCAACCGTGGCACGTGCGGCATCAATTTCTACCAGTCCGAGCCGGGTGCCCAGTGCTATGAATCCGGGGTACACGTGTTTGCCGGTGGCATCTATGACAGCTGAAAATTTTGTACGGTCGAGGCGTACAGTGGTTGCGTCGGCCACCATGGTCAGTTTGCCATTTTCGAAGCTGATGGCGCTGTTGGCGATTACCTCACCGGTGCCGAGGTGAGCTGTAGCGCCGGTGATCAGGATGCTTCCGGTTTGTGTCTTTGCGGGGACGGGGCGTTGTGCAGACGCCGTGGCTGCCGACAGCAGCAGAGCGAAGATGAGGAGATAGCGAGAGGTCATGTGTCTGAAATGGTTTGGCATATACGGGTTGAAAAATCCCGTACATGCGCTTGAAGGCGCAAGATAAGCCGAATTTATTCATCATTGCGGAGAACGGCTCTGACATTCCACCAGCCTTTCTCTATAATACAGTCGTTTTTTTCGTAAAAACGGACGGCCGGTTCATTCCAGTCGAGTACCTGCCACTTTACCAGCCTGCAATTTCTTTGATTTCCTTCTTCCACAAACCGGTTGAAGAGCAGTTGTCCGATCCCTTTACCGCGCCATGCTTCGTTCACCACGAAATCATCGAGGTAAAGCATACGCCCTTTCCAGGTGGAATAGGCTTCAAAAAAGAGCATCATACCCACTACACTTCCGTTTTCTTCCGCCACTATACATTCAAAGCGTCCTGCAAGAAAGTCGCGCAGGTATTCTTCGGGGGTGGTTTTTACTGCTTCCGGTTCGCGTTCATACACAGCGAGTTCATATACGAGGGCATGAACGGCCGGTATATCGGAAGCTGTTGCGGTTCGTATTTGCATGACTGGCGACAATATGTATCAGAGATGGGTACCAGGGTTCAGTTTTTTCGTGCAATAGCCCTGAAAACTTCGTCCATATTTGTTGCGTTGTACTGTTTTTTGAGTTGGGACGGGGTG